>JAZNCI010000069.1:0-2321 GCA_045587485.1 Clostridia bacterium | reverse complement strand
GGCCGTTAAATACTTCGGTATAGTGAACACCGTCAATCGAGTGTTCAATCTTAAATTTCTCATAACGTACGTTACCTTCTTGACACGAAATGTTAAGCTTAAGGTTACCCTCGATAACACTACCAAGATCCAGTATAACGTTACCACCCTGTTCGTTTGTTGCAAACTTTGTCATAAAGTCGCCGTCAAAGAGGTTAGTTACACCGTTTTCGGCCTGAGGCTCTGATGATACCTGATATGCAAAAATTGGGAGCTGTTTGTCACTGTGGAACTTTGCAGTGTTGTTGATAGGACTGATAAGCACTGTATAGAGTCCAACAGTTGTACCATCCTTCTTGAGAATAATGCTGGTAGCACCGGGAACAGATGTTGCCTTGAGTATTTCAACCTCAACTCTTGAGTCAACAGGCTCAGCCGTAATCTCGGGTATTTCGCTCTTATCGGTAAGAACCTCATACGAATAGTTGTACTTATCGGGTTCAAATTCCTTAATAGGCTCGCCGTTAATCGAAATTGATGCCAGATTCTGGCGTTTACCAGCCTTGTTCTCCCACTTTTCAAGTGAAACATATTCGGGTACGGGAGTATAGCCTTCGACATAAGGCTGGAATGTTACTGCCACCTTGAAATGGGTAATATCCTCACCTTTTTGTGTCCTTATAGCAAGCTTTCTTGCATCCGCCTTAACGTCAGATTCCTTCCCGTGTGTCTGATAGAAAGGATGGTCGTGTCCGTACACAAAGTTCGGTGTTTCAAAGTGAGGCTTCACCTTTGTACCATATGTTTCGTCAAATGCCGCAGGCAAAACTTCAAACTTGAAGTCACAATCGTTAATAATTGTCGCCTTAATCTTCTGGCCATTCTGAGTAAGAATTGCAGATTTGCCATCCTCTGAAAGCTCAATTTCTGCATATGTGTGCATTGACCACATAAAGTCTGTAGGGCTCTTGGCTGTGAAGTCGTCTTGAATTTCGACAACGTTATTTATCTTATCAAGCTTAACGCCACGGATTGCACTTTTGTATATGTCGTTGACGGTTGTCATATCCAACCAGGCAAATGATGAAGCATCGCTGAGCTCGGTTTTGATAAACTCACCTCTGCCCTTGCCTTTCATATCATAAGACCCTGAAGTGCCGGGTTCCTGAATGTTGGTATACTGACGGTTTGCAACAACAGTGTTGTGACCCTCGCCCTTGATGCGGTAGTAGTGAACTCTGGTGAATATTGGTCCGTTGGGGTAGAATTCTTTAACTCTGTCTTTGTTATAGTGACCAAGGTCACCCAAGTTGTAGTCTTCACGCGGCAGGTCCATAGCAAAACGAACACCGTTCATATCAAGCTGGAATGAACCTACGTCGTAATGACCGTGGCCCTTGCTGTTGGGGCCGCCCATAATGGCAACTGATGTATCAGCCAATGACCAACCTGTTTTCAAAACAAGCACTGAATTTGCTACATTCATAATGTCTGGTTCATAAACATCAAGACCCTGCTTGTATTCTTCGGTATCAAACACCCAGTTTGCAATATCTGATATAGTTCCTGTTTTTCCCATTGAATCTTTTCTGAACTGAGCCAGTGCTTTATTGTCTGTCTGATCAGCACAGAACATCAGCAGCGCAATTATAGCATCCTCGGCCTGACCGTCACCATAGGAATACGCGGTGGTTGCACCACGCATACGGAACGGGAAGGTCGCTGTTTCAAGTACGCCGGGGATATCTGTTCTGCCCCAATCGGTGCCCATTGATGTCTGCATACCCTTAAATACACGGGGGAAGTAGTCGCCTGCATAACGCCAATAGGATATTCCTTCAGAATATTCGCCGTTGGGGAAGTATACAATCGTTCCACCTTCGGTTGCACGAAGGGCCCCGCGAATTACATCCCCAAAGTATTCGGGGTCTTCCTCGTACATTGCGATGGCCGCCAGCATAAAGCTGCCGTTGCTTATAAGCGCCTGGTTACCATCGGAGTAACAGATAGGGTGATACCAAGCATGGCCGTTGCAATTATATGCGTGCAAGGCGTGATCAAATACGTTTCGCTTGCACATCTCAACTATCAAATCTTTTTCTTCCTGTGTCCAGTCAACCCAGTCAAATGCGTAAGCAAATCCGTACATACCAGTGCCGCAGTCAAGTGATGTGTTTTGCTGCATATGCCAGTCGGGGAAGAGCTCCTGATCGTTAACGTGGCAAATCTGACGCCAGATTTCTGCTTTATACTCTGCCTTTTTCGCTTCGTCGTCGCTAAACAGATAGCCAAATGCCAAAGTTGCTAATTTGTTGCCTGTGCTATTGATATATTGCGGACGC
>JAZNCI010000068.1:0-3112 GCA_045587485.1 Clostridia bacterium | reverse complement strand
CCTGGATATATTGATGAGGACAATGTTATATCTGCTGCAGATGCGAGACTTGTTCTCAGAGCAAGCGTAGGGCTTGAGGAATTGTCTGCGCGCCAGCGAAAAGCAGCCGATATTGACAAAGATTTGAACATTTCTGCTGCAGATGCAAGAATTATATTAAGAGCAAGTGTCGGGCTGGAAAAATTAAGTTAGAATATAAATATTCTGTAGTTCCATAAAAAATAACAGCCATGCGGCTGTTACAGACTGCTGACAAACCCTCGTTTCAATTTGATTCGAGGGATGTTTTTTTGTTTAAAGAAAAAAGATAGCAATGTATCATCCGCAACACATTGCTATCTTTTTCATATTCTGTGCAGCTGCCGTGAGCAGACATTGTTCCGCAACCTTTGAAAGACCACGCATTCTGCAATAGCGTAGTCCGAATAGTTCTTTTGAATCGGCGAAGCTTCTTTCAACCGTTTCTTTTCTTTTTGAATAAATTTTCTTACCTTCTTCGGTATGTGTAAATATGTAAAACTCATCTTTGTAATCCTCCCAAACATGTCTTCTGAGTGACTTTGTTGTTGCTTTTGCACTCAGACATTGTTCTCTGCTCGGGCAATTCATACATTTATCGTTTTTACATTTATATTCTTTGTAACCTTGTCTGTTTGTTGTTATATATTCAAGATAGTTTCTTTCAGGGCAAATATATACATCCCATTCTTTGATATATCTGAATTTATACTTTCCGAATTTTCCTTTCTGATGCACTCCTCGTCTGCTTCCCATTGCTGCTTTTATCCCTCTGTCAAAAAGCTGTTTGCAAATCGCTGACACATTGTATCCTGCATCTAATCCTACTGTTTCTACTTCAAATCCGAATTTATCTATCTGTGTATCCAATCTGCTTATGTACGGCTTTACATCATTTGTATTTCCGGGTGTTACAAATACATCTGTTATGATATTGGCTTTTGCATCTACTGTTCTGTGATCAAGATAAAAGAATCCCTTTGGTTTTCCGTCTCTGTGCATAAATCCGCTATCCGGATCTGTTGTACTTGATTTGATTGTTTTTGTTTCTCCTGTACCGCTTGTTCCGTTGCCGTCATCTCTGTCATCAAAGTAATCTTCTGTTTCTTCTTCACTTGTTTCTTTAATTTCGTCTTCTTCAAATTTTAATGGCTTTTTTCCGTGCAATGCTCTGTCTTCATTTATTGCTTCATTCAATGCTCCTATGTAGTCTTGTGTTTCTTTTCTCACTTCTTGTTCCGTAAATTTCTTTTTGTTGGCATTTGCTTTCAGATGGGTGCTGTCTGAATACAAAACCTTTCCGCCTACTAATCCGTAGCTCATTGCCTGTCTTACTATGTTGTCAAATATCTGTTGCGGTATGTCTGTTCCATTAAATCTTCTTATTCTGTTCTGCCAGATTACACTTACATCAGGTATTTTATCTTCAAGTGTGTATCCTAAAAACCAACGATATGCTACATTAACCTTTACTTCTTCTATTAATCGTCTTTCACTTCGTATTCCGTAAAGGTATCCGATGAAAAGCATTCTGAAGAGCACTTCAGGTTCTATCGCAGGTCTTCCGTTGTTTTCACAGTAGTACGGTCTGCATATTTCATTGATAAAACTGAAATCTATTACCTTTTCAATTTTACGCAACAAGTGATTTTCAGGCACTAAATTTTCTATCATTACCAATTCGTATTTTAACTGCTGACTTCTTGTTTCGTTGAACATTTTCATCACCCTTTTTCTGCTTCTATTATACCATTTTTCTTGGCTTTTGTACAGAAAAAAAGCCCACTCCTTTTTGGAATGGACTTTGTCAGCAGTCTGAAGTGTTCGCTTCGGCGGACACTTTTTGTTTTTAACGCCACTGATACTTGTTAAAATAACTATACTGTGATAATATAGAATCAAGCTTTGAAAAGAGGGGTATTTATGAAGAGCAATGCTTTTAGAGTTTATGCTACAGACGCACCTTACTGTGCTAAGGCAGACGGAGTTACAAATGACAGAGAAGCTATTCAGAAAGCAATAGACGATGCCTTCAGTTCCGGCGGAGGCACGGTTGTTTTAACCGAAAACAAGGTTTTTCTCAGCGGAGGAATCATACTTAAGGATAATGTTGAGCTGCATTTTGAAAACGGCGCAGAGCTTTTTCAAAGCAGCTCAAGAGATGATTATGTAAAGCCTGTTAACGGAAAATATGTATCTTATAAGCCTGAATACGGACATAATCTGTCTCCTGATATAAAGTGGAGCCATTTATGGTATTACAACTTCCCTTTTATTTTTGCTCCGGAGGGTACAAAAAACATTAAAGTAACAGGCAACGGAACCGTCAGAATGATGCCTGATGATGTACCTGAAAACATTATTAGGCTTTGTCCCTTAGGCTTTTACAAGGTTGACGGCTTTGAAATATCAGATATACATATCACAGACTATCATTCATACGCGATGATGCCCTTTACCAGTAAAAACGGACTTATAAAAAATGTTAAAATTGATAATTGGAGCCACGGAAACGGTGACGGTATCTGTCTTATGAACTGTCAGAATATAAGAATCACAGACTGTGAAATGTTCACGGGAGATGACTCGGTATATATCTTTTCTTCATACTGCGATCCGAGAAAAAGTGAATGGTGGTCGTCTGATGACCCGCAGCCCTCACTTAATATAGAAATCGATCATAATAATCTTCGCTCAAATCACTGTAAGGCATTCGGTATGATATTATGGGGAATTGACTGTCCCGACCAAAGTAAAATTGAAGTAAGAAACGTTTATGTTCACGATAATTACTTTCAGACTATGGGCAATTGGAATTATAATCCGTACACAACAAGAGCAGGCTTTCCTCCTGTTACAAAATTCCGCTTTGAAAATAATATCGTTGATGCTATTGAGCCTAATTTTTTTGAAACACAGATAACCGATATGAGCTATTTTCATTCGGCTAAAATGTTTATAAACGGTGGCTTTGAAAACGGTGGCTTTGTTTTCTGGAGTGACCGAAAAAACAATAACCCCGATTCTGTCGGCGTTGGTTATGACGAGGTCGGACAGCAGGACAAGGCATACGGATATATTTCAAAGTCGGAGG
>JAZNCI010000067.1:0-21266 GCA_045587485.1 Clostridia bacterium | reverse complement strand
TCGACGGCGTACGGGGGTAGGGAGAGAACGATTCCGCAAAAAGCAGGCAACGGCACGGTTTTCTCGAGGAAAACCGTTCCGTTTACTACTAGGGTATGTCATAAATGCCATACCCTACATTTATTTTATTTTAATTCGCTTGCGGTAGACCGAGTTTGTCAGTGGTCTGAGGGTGCTGTCAAGCACCCTTTTGAGTTATAAATAACATCTTATTTCTGCTGCCAAATCGTCTTCTATTTTAATTAATCGCTTGGTAATGTTTTTGGCATCCTCGGATGCAGCTTCGTATTGATTTAGGTATTTGTTGAGTGATTTTGTTCCCATATCACAGCCGTCGGTAATTAAGTCGGCAATCTTCTCGTCGGTTTCGTCGATGGCAAGCATCATATTTGTTTTCAGCCACGACATACCCTGTGCCATAATGTTGGGGTCCTTGCCACACTCGTCACACTCGTTCAGAATGGAATGTGTTTCACTTCCCAGCTTTTGATGTTCCTCTTTTGAATTGATAAGAATTTTTTTAAATTTTTCGTCCTTTACCCTGTCAAGAACCTCGTCAATTGAGTTGACTCCCATTTTAATTCCCGCATTACATTCCTTTAAAAGCTCAACAGTATCGTGATTTATCATTTTTAACATCCTTTCTGTTTTTTAAATGTATTATACCCTTTCGCATATAAAAAATTCAAAAAGTGTGCATACTGTTAAAAAATAGATTTCAAGGAGGATATGAAATGAAGGATTATATTGCCATTGAAGGAATTGCTGCGAGAGAAATCTTGGATTCCCGTGGAAACCCCACTGTTGAGGTAGAGGTGTATGTCGAAGGCGATTTTGTTGGTCGTGCGGCGGTGCCGTCGGGTGCATCGACAGGTGCTTTTGAGGCTTATGAACTGCGAGACGGTGACAACGAAAGATATATGGGTCAGGGCGTTTTAAAGGCGGTTAAAAATATTAATAACGAGATTGCCGACGAGCTTTTGGGATTTAATGTTCTTGACCAGATTGATATTGACAAAATGCTGATAAAGCTTGACGGAACACCAAACAAATCACGTCTTGGTGCAAATGCCTGTCTTGCCGTATCCCTTGCCTGTGCCAAGGCGGCGGCAGCAGCTTTGGGGCTTAGCCTTTACAGCTATATCGGCGGTGTAAATGCAAAGGTTATGCCTGTGCCGATGATGAATATTATAAACGGTGGAAAGCACGCCGATAACTCAATCAGTTGTCAGGAATTTATGATTATGCCTGTTGGCGCCAAATCCTTTTGTCAGGCTTTGCAATGGTGCTCGGAGGTATTTCACACACTTAAAAAGCTACTGAAGGAAAAGGGCTACTCGACGGCTGTGGGTGACGAGGGCGGCTTTGCCCCCAATCTTGAATCGGATGAGGATGCAGTGAAGCTGATTGTTCACGCTATTGAAAAGGCGGGCTTTAAACCTTTTGAAGATTTCAGAATTGCTCTTGACCCTGCATCCACCGAGATGTATGAGGAAGCAAAGAAGGCTGGCGAGGCAGGCAAGTATTATTTCTGGAAGACTGATAAGATGCTTTCACGTGAAGAAATGGTGGAATTCTGGGCGGACTGGGCAGGCAAGTACCCCATAATTTCAATTGAGGACGGAATGGCAGAGGAAGACTGGGAAGGCTGGGATATGCTGACAAAACGTCTTGGGGACAAAATTCAGCTTGTTGGTGATGATTTGTTTGTCACCAATACAGAACGTCTTAAAAAGGGCATTAGTTTAGATGCAGCAAACTCCATTCTGATAAAGGTAAACCAGATAGGAACGTTGACCGAAACTTTAGAGGCGATTGAAACAGCCAATCGTGCAGGTTATACAGCGGTAACATCTCACCGAAGCGGCGAAACAGAAGACACCACAATTGCAGATATCGCTGTGGCAACAAATTCGGGGCAGATAAAGACCGGTGCGCCATCGCGAACCGATCGAACTGCAAAATATAACCGCCTGCTGAGAATTGAGGAAGAACTTGGCGATGCAGCAATCTATCCGGGGATAGATGCGTGGTTTAATCTTAGATAAAAAATATCAATATTAAATAAATTACAACAGTTTTTTGACTTTTTTGCGGAAATATTTTTTACAAAATTTTCCACGCGCTATTCTTTCGACAATTATCTTTGCATTCTGTATGTATACTGAAAAAAACAACGAATAAGGCAGATTACAAAGGAGAAGGATATTATGTCGGAATTACAGATTTCGAAGTACAATACACCGAAGAAGGTTAAATCAAAGGGACCGAAAATTGAATTTAAATTTACCCCAAACGGGTGGTTGATAAGAATTATTGGTTTTTTTATGGCAATGGCAATTCCATATGGGGGCATTGCACCCTTTGGACTTTCATTTCTTGCTCAGGAGCGAAAGCTGTCACTTGGTGCGGTTGGTTCGCTTGTTGCGGTAAGTCTTGGTGCGTTAGCTGTTTGCGACCGGCTTGGTACGGCAAAGTATGTCAGTGCAGGGATAATATATATGTCGGTGCTGTTTGTGCTTGAACGTGGGGTGCGGCTGAATGATTTCACAGCAGGTCTTGCGGCAGGGGGTGCGGTGTTCCTTGCCGGAATTGTGACAATTTTTTGGGAAGGATTTTCGTTTTCGCAGCTTTTTCTTCTCATTTGCGAGTCGGTTGCTGTGGTGGCAGGTGCGTTGGTGCTTGAGAAAAGTGGCAAGCTGCTTCGGGGCGGCAAATTTCTCCCCGAAAAGCTTGGGAGTGAGGAAAAGCTGAGCCTTGGTGCAGTTGTGTCGATAGCTATACTCAGCCTTCAGGATATTTATATCGGTTCTGATTTTTCGATAATGAACTCAGTTGCGGCAGTTGTGCTTCTGACGGTTGCCGCAGGCTGCGGTGCAGGATATTCAACAGGTGCAGGTGTTGTTCTTGGACTTGTGTGCGGTATTGGTAGCGACTATTTTATGCCCATTATGGGTGCGTTCAGCTTTTGTGGTTTTTTAGCAGGTATTTTTTCACGATTTGGCAAGGGCGGAGTTATCGCGGGTGTTGTTCTTGCAAATGCAATGCTGGTTGTATATACTGATGGTGCAATGGAATCGGTGTTGACTCTTTATGAAATTATGGCGGCATCGGTGGTTTTTGCATTTGTAAAACCCAAAATCATTGGTCTGGTTGGTGAGATTATCTGCCTGGATGCGGATGAAAAAGCAGGCATAATGAAAATGAAAGAAAGCCTGAGACTGCGTCTTAAGGCGGTGGCAGAGTCGTTTGAGGCAATGGCAAAAAATATTAATCGTTCTGTTAAAGAGGGTCAGAAAAGGGAAAACCGAGCAGACCTTGCTACCTTTTTTGATATGGCGGCGGACAAGGTGTGCAAAAAGTGCAAAAAGACCGATATATGCTGGAACAGGGATTTTGATTTTACCTATAAGTCGCTTTTCGGGCTTATGAAGGCAATGGACGAAAAAGGCAGGATATCCCCCGATGATGCAGACGAGAGTTTCAAGGAAAGGTGTCAGCAGCTTCCGCATCTGGTGGCAGAGCTTAATCATCAGCTTGATATTTATCAGGTCAAGCAGGAATGGTTTAAAATTCTTGAGGAAAACCGCAAGGCTGTTGGACAGCAGCTTTCCGATGTATCGCAAATTTTGGGCGGGATTTCGGAAGAGATAAAAAGTGATATAGGTATGTGCAGTATAAATAAGGATGAGCCGACCGAAAAGTTTAAGATTGAAACAGACTTTGCCGAATGTGCCGCATCAGGCGAAAATGGTGACAGTTATCGGTTTACCCACATTGGCAGGGGAAAGTATGTGATTGCCTTAAGCGATGGAATGGGTACAGGCAGTGCTGCTGCCCGTGAGAGCCGTGCTATGCTTGAACTGCTTGAAAGCTTTCTTTACGCAGGGTTTGAAACAGCTATGGCTGTGAAATTTATTAATTCTGTAATGCTGCTTAAATCTGATGCCGAGGCTTTTGTGACAATGGATTTGTGTATAATTGACCTATTCACCGGTCAGGCTGAATTTATCAAGACCGGTGCAGAACCCAGCTTTATTATGCATGGTAAGGGTGTTGATACTGTAAAAGCATCATCGCTGCCCGTGGGGGTTGTTGCAGGTGTTGATGCAGACAGCACCCTCAGATATATGAAGGACGGCGACGTGATAGTTATGGTAACCGACGGAATCGAAAACCTAGAATGCGGAAGTATGTGGGTTGGTGATTTTATTGAAAAAACAATTATCAATGATAATAGTGGCGGTTTGGCGGACAAGATATTAAACCGAGCCATTGAACAGAACAACGGCGAGGTCAGGGATGATATGACTGTGCTTTCGGTCAAATTGAAGGAAGTATCCTGACAGAACATTTAAAAAGACCATTTTCATCGCAGAAAATGGTCTTTTTTGGTGCTATTTTTCTTCTTTTTTATTGGCAGAGTAGACTTTAAATTTTGTTACATTGGGAAGGCTTTCTTCATCCCCGTCATCTTCAATATAGGCATCTTCTGCATCAATCTGAGCCTTTTGCAGTATCTCTATGGCATCTGTAATTGCGTTAAAAAGGCGAAAATAGGGTTTTTTGTAATTAACTATTGTAAAATTCCTTTCCAAATTAAAAAGTGCGGCAACCGAAGCTGCCGCACAAAAAACGCAAACTCCGATTGTTGTCACACAATTTAAACAGATAGGTAGCAACATTGCATGCTATAAGTTTTGGAATTTGCGTTTTTAACAAATTCAATACTTATAACATACAACAAGGGTATAAAATACCCATAGAAATAAAAAATTACTACCCTTTTTCAATTGTTTAAATTATGTGACTATATTATGATAACACAAAACAAGGAAAAATACAATAGAAAACTTATAAAAATGTTATTTTTCTTTAATAAAGTCAAGAAATCTCTGCGCCGCAAGTGACAAGGTGTTGTGCTTTAGATGCGCATAACCGATATGTCTTGCTGGCAAACTTGGATTGAGGTTAAGCTTTTTGACATCACCACGTTCAAGGCTGTCCTTTGAAAATTCCTCAACCACGCAGGAAACACCAAGGTGGATGGAGGCAAATCTCAGCAAAAGCTCATGTGCGGCAACCTCAATCTGCGGTGTTAATTCTATATGTTTTTTGTTGAATTCCCAATCAAGAAAACGCCGCGAGATAGAATTCTTTTCAAGGAGTATCAGGGGTTCTTTTGATATATCATCCCAACTGTATTTTTGCTTTATACTGTGTTCGGGACCTGCCACAAATATATCATGTATTTCAAGGCAGGGTTCGATTGTCAGCTCATCATCCTCGGCAGGAAGGCTGACAAAGGCAAGCTCGGCTGTTCCGTCCTTTACAAGCTGCAGCATATGATATGAATATGAGTTTGCCATTTCAATTCTTATACCGGGATACGCCTGATGAAATTTTTCAAGATAAGGCAAAAGATAATGGGCAGTTATCGTATCTGCCGCGGCAATAATCAGCGAGCCACTGTCAAGGTGATGAAGTCGTGCCAAAAGGGTTTCGCCCTGCTCAATTGATTGCATTGCACTTTCAACCTTCTGGAAAAGGAGCTGACCTTCCTTTGTAAGAGCTACGCCCCGACGTGAACGATTGAACAAAATTGTGCCCAAATCCTTTTCAAGTTGATGTATGCACTGAGATATTGCCGACTGCGAAATATAAAGATGCTGTGCAGCGGATGAGAATGATGCAAACCTTGCGGTTTCGTAAAAAATTTTGTAATAATCCAGCTTGGTTTTCATATAAGCACCCCTTATTACTGTTGTAAGTATTATCTATTTTACTTATGTTTGTATTTGTAGTATAATAACATTAATGACAAATGTCAATATTTTGGAGGAATTTTTATGGAAAGAAGAGTAGGTACAGTTTCAAGAGGTATCCGTTGTCCCATTATCCGCGAGGGTGACGATATAGCTACAATCGTAGTAAACAGTGTTATAGATGCGTCACAGGCAGAGGGCTTTGAACTTCGTGACCGCGATGTTGTTGCGGTGACAGAATCTGTTGTTGCACGTGCACAGGGGAACTATGCATCTGTTGATGCTATTGCAAAGGATGTAAGAGCAAAGCTTGGCGGTGGTACAATCGGTGTTATCTTCCCAATTCTCAGCCGCAACCGTTTTGCCATTTGCTTAAGAGGTATTGCAAAGGGTGCAAAGAAGATTGTTCTTATGCTCAATTACCCCAGCGACGAGGTTGGCAACGCCCTCGTATCGCTTGACCAGCTTGACGATGCAGGTATCAATCCTTATTCTGATGTTCTTACCGAGGCAAAATATCGTGAGCTTTTCGGTGAGAATCCCCATCCCTTTACAGGTGTTGATTATATAAAGTATTACGGCGATTTAATCCGTTCTTGCGGTGCAGAGGTTGAAATTATTCTTGCAAATGACCCACGAGTTATTCTCAGATATACCGACAGTGTTCTCAACTGTGACATTCACAGCCGTGTTCGCACAAAGAGAATTTTAAAGGATTCAGGTGCCAAGTGTGTTGTGGGTCTGGATGAAATTCTTTCGCAGTCAATTGATGGCAGCGGTTTTAACTCAAGATATGGCCTTCTTGGCTCAAACAAGTCTACTGAAGATACAGTCAAGCTCTTCCCGCAGGAATGTTTTGACCTTGTTGAAAATATTCAGGCACAGCTCTTACAGAAAACGGGCAAGCATATCGAGGTTATGGTGTATGGCGACGGTGCATTCAAAGACCCCCAGGGCAAAATATGGGAGCTTGCCGACCCGATAGTTTCTCCTGCATACACAAGCGGTCTTGAGGGAACACCCAACGAACTTAAGCTTAAATATCTTGCAGACAACGATTTTGCCGACCTCAAGGGCGAGGAACTGAAAAAAGCAATCGAAGATGCTATCCGCAAAAAAGGCGGCGACCTTGTTGGCAATATGGCATCTCAGGGAACTACCCCCCGACGTCTTACTGACCTTATCGGTTCGCTCTGCGACCTTACAAGCGGTTCGGGCGACAAGGGAACACCTGTTGTTCTTGTTCAGGGCTATTTTGACAATATGACAGACTAATACAAAAGACAGGTTTTATAAGAAAAACATCTATATACGAAAACACGCCGCACGAAAGTGTGGCGTGTTTTCTTAATGGTTGCTTGGTGTCGCAGCATATATCGGTGCACTATAATATAATTGGAAAATAAGTAAAAGCGACAAAAAAAGTGCACAGCCGAGACCGTGCACCAAAAAATGCAGGGCTCGTGTAATACGCTGCGACACCTATTACTATAAACAACAGCAGTTTAAAATGAGCCTACATTTTTTTACATAGTAAAAAAAGTAAACCGTTGTTGTTCAGTAATAAGATGGTGTCGCCCAATTAATGTATCATATTTTAATAAAATTGTCAATGTATTGGAAGTGAAAAACGACAACCATAAGTCAAATTTCTTAAAATCACCGTCTTCAGTCCCTATAACTTGATTTTCTGTGAAATCGACTTTTTGTTGAAATCTCAAAGAGAAATTGAATTGCAAAGGTATTTTTATATGCATAATTGGTGGTGTGGCAAAGTTCCACACATTATAAACAATATTAGAACTTTTATAAAATCTGTCAAAAGTTTTATAAAAGTTCTTTTGTTTTTCATAAAACTCGCGAGAGTTTTTGTAAAAAGATGTTGAAATAATATATAATATGTTGTATAATATTTTTGTCAGAGAAATCTGACAAAAAGGTAAGACTGAAAACAGTGTAACAGCTGGGCGGTTATGCCACCTTATTCCTGTATTTATAGTCAGGAGAGGAGGTGGTTGTTATGGGAAAATACATATTAAGAATTATATTTTTAATTATTGTGTTTTTGATAGCACTTACAAAAAAAGTAAGATAGCCCCCACCGACCAAGTTAGGGCTATCTTTTAGTTCGTTTTTGGCATAACCGTTTGAGGTCTTGCCTTTTTCTATGATTATTATAATATAATACGTTATGTTTTGTCAACTACTTTTGGAAAACTTTATAAAAATTATTGTAAACCTACACACAGAAAATAAAGTTATAGGCTTCAGTCCTTGACATTAACCAATAAATATTATATACTATATGATAAGAATTCTGGGTAACGGTATTCTAGTCAGCTGTTTCATTTCCCAGGGCGGGCCTAAAAATTCGCCGAAGGGCATATCGATGAAGTTCCTTGTGCGTGCTTGCGACGCCCAGTCGTGGGTGTGTGCTGGGAGTTAAGGTTTAGGGGCGATCCGCAACGGCATGTGGGCGTTGACCCCTTTTCCGTGGAGGCCTGTGACCGTGTAACGGATGGGACATCCCGCCGCTATACGTATCAGGTTAAAACCTGCGTTGCGGTACTGAATTTGGTGCTGTGGGCAGTGTAGCCTGCCTTGAGTGGGTATGGTGGATAATTGTTCAGGCTGCAGCTCTGCGGCCACAGGGCTGTATGTTATTGCTTTTTGAAACCATATTTGCAAAAGAGGCTAAGAAATGCTTTCAGCTGTTGAGGAAAACTCCTAGACCGGTAGCCGGCCTGGCTATGCATATGCAGGATTGCAGTGTGTACTAAGTGGCAATCAGGTAGCGCAGATGCAGTAAAACGATTTTGCTGTATCATCGGTAACGATGCGAGACAGACTTTAAACGGAAACATCCCCTTTGGCGACAATCGGGAAGTCTGCTGGGAAATCCAACCTGACCTATGGCACAAAGTTTACTGTATATGCTACCCTTACATAATTCTTGTGTAATTTCTTGTTATAAAGAAACAAAAATTTATTACGGAGTTGAAAAATGAAAGACGACATACCCCGAAAACAAAAGATATTCTTTAAACCAACCACATCAAAAAAAGCCGACAAGGCGTGGATTATTAAAACAATAATTATAACCTTTACAATGTCGGGTGTATTTAATATCTTATCCAACGGTATTATGGATATGGTTAATCTTTGGATTGCGATTGCTGTTTTGTTGCTGATTATTATGTGCGGAATTTTCTTTGACATAATCGGTATGGCTGTTACAACGGCAGAAGAAGCACCTTTTCATTCTATGGCAACAAGGCGTGTAAAGTATGCAAAGGTGGCGATAAGCCTTATCAAGTCAAAGGATAAGGTTTCAAACTTCTGCAATGACGTTGTGGGTGATATCTGCGGCATAGTCAGCGGTTCGGCATCGGCTGCGGTGGTTACGCACATTTTTTTGGCATTTCCGGGTGTAAACAGCTTTTTCCTCAGCCTGATTATCACAGCAACCGTTGCGGCACTTACTGTTGGCGGAAAGGCGATGGGCAAAACCGTTGCTATCAAATACAGCAATTTTATAGTTTATAATGCGGCAAGAGCCCTTTCAATCCTTCGATTCAGAAGAAAATAAAGGTACATTTATGAAAAGATTTTTGGATGAGGTTAATTCATCAGATGATGTAAAAAAACTGAATATCCCTGAGCTTAAAATTCTTGCGGGCGAAATCCGTGAGTTTTTGGTTGATAATATTTCGCAGCACGGGGGGCATTTGTCCTCAAACCTTGGCACTGTTGAGCTTACGCTTGCCCTGCACAAGGTTTTTGACTTTTCTTCCGACAAAGTTGTGTGGGATGTGGGGCATCAATGCTATACTCACAAAATTATAACAGGCAGACGTGACCTATTCAATACCCTTCGCCAAAAAGACGGCATCAGCGGTTTTCCCAAAACCGACGAAAGCGAAACAGATGCCTTCAACACAGGACATTCTTCGACCTCGGTATCAGCGGCGCTGGGCTTTGCAATGGGCTTTGAACTTGATGGCAGCACGTCACGTGCGGTTGCTGTTATCGGTGACGGAGCGCTGACGGGCGGTATGGCATACGAGGCGCTGAATCACGCCGGCAGCAGCAAGACGCCTCTTGTGGTAATTCTTAATGATAACGGGATGTCAATATCCGAGAATGTGGGTGGTATGTCGCAGTATATGCGCAAGCTGCGCAGTTATTCAAAATATATTGGTATAAAAACGACAGCAGCTAACTTTTTAAAAGGCTTACCTGTGGTTGGTGTGCCATTTATAAAGGTTTTGCACAAAACTAAAAGATTTTTTAAAAAATTTCTACTTCAAAAGCAGCTCTTTGAGAATATGGGTCTTGAATATCTTGGGCCAATAGACGGGCACAACCTCAAAGAATTGATAACGGTAATCAACTATGCAAAGAGTCTCAGCCGCCCGGTTATTGTTCATGCAGTAACTAAAAAGGGCAAAGGCTTTGCTCCTTCTGAGGAAAGTCCCGACCTGTTTCATGGCGTTGGCTGTTTTAATCCCGAAACCGGAGAGGTCAAGAATACGGGACGCAAAACATATTCGGATGTATTCGGCGATGAAATTATACGCCTTGCAAGAGAAAACGAAAAAATTGTTGCTATAACTGCTGCAATGCCGCTTGGCACAGGCCTTACAGGTTTTGCAAAGGAGTTCCCAAATCGGTTCTTTGATGTGGGAATTGCCGAGCAACACGCAGTAACCTTTTCGGCAGCAATGGCAAAGGGCGGAAGAATACCTGTTTTTGCGGTATATTCCACATTTCTTCAACGTGGCTATGACCAGATTATTCACGATGTGGCTTTGCAGAATTTGCACACTGTTTTTGCAATCGACCGTGCCGGTGCGGCGGGCAACGACGGCGAAACACATCAGGGAATTTATGATTTTTCGTATCTTTCACACATACCAAATATAACCATTATGGCGCCTGCATCAGAGGGTGAGCTGCGTGAGATGCTTGACTTTGCTGTGAACAGCTGCACAGGTCCTGTTGCGATAAGATATCCCAAAGGGGGAAATGCAGAACTCACCTGCAGTCAGCCCGTGGCTTTGGGCAGAGCAATCGTTGAAAGGTCAGGAGATGACGTTTTGATTGTTTCGATAGGTTCTCAGCTTGAGGAGGCTGCCGGAGCGGCAGATATTCTTGAAAAGCACGGCATATCGGCTGAGGTAATAAATGCAAGATTTTTAAAGCCCTTGGATACAGAGCTTATTATAAATCAGGCGACGGGCAAACGTCTTGTTGCCGTTACTGAAGATAATGTTACAACAGGTGGTCTTTGCGATGGGGTAAGGCGGATTTTATCCCTTCCTATACTTGAATTTGGATTTCCAGATAAGCCGCTTACCCAGAGCAGCATAAAGGAACAAAAGGCTGAAGCGGGCATAGATGCAGCACATATTGCAGAAAAAATTATGAAAACACTTGAGGGTGATAACCTTGGCTAAAATCCGACTTGACGTATATATGACAGAAAACGGTATGGCTCCAAGCCGCAGTGTCGCTCAGGCAATGATTATGGCAGGGGATGTATATATTGACAACCAAAAGGCTATGAAGGCTGGCGAAACAATTAAAGGGACCGAGAATATTGAAATACGCGGCAAGGGACCGTCTTATGTCAGCCGTGGCGGACTGAAATTGGAAAAGGCGATGAAGGTGTTCCCAGTGTCGCCTTGCGGTAAGGTCTGTATGGATATAGGTGCATCAACCGGCGGTTTTACCGATTGTATGCTGCAAAACGGCGCAGTAAAGGTGTATTCGGTGGACGTGGGCTACGGTCAACTTGCGTGGAAGCTTCGTCAGGATGAAAGAGTTGTCAATATGGAACGCACCAACATCCGTTATATCGACAAAGAGCTTATCACCGAGCCTTTGGGGTTTTTCTCGGTAGATGTTTCCTTTATATCCTTAAAGCCCGTTTTGCCAGTGGCGTATGACCTTCTTGAAGAGGGCGGCTGTGGTGTTTGCCTTATCAAACCTCAGTTTGAGGCAGGTCGTGAAAAGGTGGGTAAAAAAGGCGTTGTAAGAGAAAAGTCAACTCATATCGAGGTTATCGAAAATGTCCTTGCTTTCACAAAGGAAATAGGCTTTTCTGTAAAAGGTCTTGACTTTTCGCCCATAAAGGGACCAGAGGGCAATATCGAATATCTTATGTATATCAAAAAAGACGGCTCGGTATCTGAGGAATTTGATATTGGGGCTTTGGTGGAAAAATCCCACGAATTAAGCAAATAGGGGGAGATTTTATGCAAAATATTGCACTTTTTGTCAACAGATACCGTGATGCTAACCTCTCGGCAACGAGAGAGGTTATTTCTCTTCTGCAAAAATACAATAAAACAGTTTTTCTTGATGTATCGATTAAAGATGAAATCGCTATGCCTGACTTGAAGTTTGCTCAGGGTGATGACATTTTCAAATGCTGTGATGCAGTGATTGCCCTTGGCGGTGACGGAACAATTCTTAAAATAGTCAATCAGGCGGCAGATTTTGATGTTCCCATTATGGGAATAAATCTTGGACATTTGGGATTTCTTACTCAGGCAGAGGGTGATGACCTTTCAAATCTTGTTAAAATTCTTGAGGGCGATTTTACCATCGAGCACCGTATGATGCTTGAGGCTCAGGTTATTTCGGGCGACAAACAAACGGCATCATATACCGCTCTTAACGATATTATTATACGTGGCGATTCTGCCAAAATGATTTCTCTTAGCGCCGAGGTTGACGGAACTATGGCAAGCAGTTATCTTGCAGACGGAATTATTGTTGCAACCTCAACGGGCTCTACGGCATATTCCCTTTCCTGCGGTGGCCCGATTGTACACAAAAACCTTGATTGTATGATTTTAACACCTATTTGTCCCCATACTATGAAATCAAGGTGTATGATTATTCCGCCCGAATCGACAGCGGCAATAGCTTTTGATGCGGCATATTGCAGCGAGGCAGATTTGAAGATTGACGGAATATCCGTTAAACGCCTTGGTGAAGATGAATACATAAGGGTTACACGCAGTCAAAAACGTGTGCCTATGATAAATGTAAAAACCAGAGGATATTTTGATGTAATACGTGAAAAACTCTCTGATTAAGGATGTGAGGACTTGCTTAAGGAATTACACATTAAAAATATTGCGGTAATCGACCAGGTTCATATTGAGTTTGACAATGGTTTTAACGTTCTCACCGGCGAAACCGGTGCAGGTAAGTCAATATTGATTGATTCCATCAATATGGCTTTAGGCAAGCGTGTCAGTCACGACCTTATACGCACGGGTTGTGACAAGGCAACTGTCAATGCTTGCTTTGAAGTTTCGGACAAAACCGTTCTGAAAGCACTTTCGGATTTGGGAATAGATGCAGAGGATGGTATTGTTGCAATCAGCCGCCAGCTTACCGACGACGGCAAATCCACCTGCCGTATAAACGGCGTTACAATGCCCCTTGCGGTAGTGCGCGAGGCATCGTCGATGCTGATTGATATTCACGGCCAAAGTGATAACCGTATGCTTCTTGACTCTCACAGCCATATGGCATTTCTTGACAGCTTTGGTGATTGTGGCGATATTTTGAATGAATACAAGGCATCATATAAAAGGATGTGTGATATAAAAAAACAGATAAATGAACTTTCTGGCTCTCAAGACGAACGCCTGCACCGACAGGAGTTGCTTGAGTTTCAGATTAATGAGATTAATTCCGCAAGGCTGAAACCAAACGAGGACGAAGAACTGGAAGCAAAACGGGATTACCTTTATAATATGGAAAGCATTGTGTCGGGTGCGGGTACGGCATATGGAGCACTTTACGGCGGTGATGAATACTCTGCATACGACCTGCTTCGTCAGGCAGAGCGCGCCTTAGGCGGCATAAGCCAGTATCTTCCTAAACTCAGCGAATGTTATGAGCGACTTTCGGGCATTGTTGCCGAGGTAGATGATGTTGCATCCGAAATAAATTCCTGTCTGTCATCTACAGATTTCAATATGGCAGAGCTTGATATGATTGAAGAACGCCTTGATACTATATCGAATTTAAAGCGAAAGTACGGTAATTCCATTGAAGATATTTTGAAATATGCAAAATCTGCAGAAGCCGAGGCGTCCTCGATTGAGAAAAGGGACGAAGAAATTGAAAGGCTTGGTGCAGAGCTAGATAGTGCAAAGGCGGAAGTTGGGAGCATTGCATCAAGGCTGACCGCAAAAAGAACAGCGGCGGCAAAGGTGCTTGAGGAAAAGATTCTTGCCGAGCTTGCCGACCTTGATATGCCAAAGGTAAGATTTGCGATTAATCTTTATGAGCGTTTTGATGGTGGCGATATTTCCTATACCGACTCAGGCAAGGACGAGGCAGAGTTTTTGCTTTCAACCAACCCCGGCGAGGCATTGAAGCCAATGTCAAAAATTGCATCAGGCGGCGAGCTTTCACGAATTATGCTTGCTGTCAAATCGGTTCTTTCAGATTCTGATGATATTGACACGATGATTTTTGACGAGATTGACACAGGTGTCAGCGGAAGGGCAGCACAAAAGATTGCTGAAAAGCTGTCGGCTTTGGCAAAACACCGACAGGTATTTTCAATTACGCATCTGGCACAGATTGCCAGTATGGCAGACAGCCATTTTCTTATAAAAAAGACCTCCACCGACCAAAGTACATCAACTGATGTGATGCCGCTTGACCACAGCGGTCGTGTCGAGGAGCTTGCACGTATTATCGGCGGTGTAACTGTGACAGACCTTACACGGCAAAGTGCTCTTGAGATGCTTGAACTTGCGAAAAATAAAAAGGAACATTGATATGCAAAAATACGGAACAGTAACCGAAATCTCAGAAGGATATATGAATGTGACCATCAAGCGTGATTCTGCCTGTGGTGACAATTGTGCAGCTTGCGGACTTTGCGGCAACAGCCATGAAATGACGGTGAGACTTAAAAATACAGGAAATTTCAAATCAGGCGATAGAATACGCTTGGTATCAAGCGATAAGAGCTTTTTAAAACATTCGGCGGCGGGATATTTAGGCCTTACTGCCCTACTTATTGCGGGTGCCACAGCCGGCAGTTTATTAGGCGGCGATTGGGAGGCGTTTTGGGGTGCAATTTTGGGAACTGCTTTGGGAATTATAGTTTTAAGGCTGTTCTTTACCGACAAAATCGAAATAACAACCGAAAAGGCTGATGATTAGATATGCTGATAACTATTGATTGTTTAAATAAGAGCTTTGGACAGGAGGAAATCCTGAAAAATGTAAAATTGACCGTAAACGAAAAATGTCGTTACGGTCTTATTGGAGTTAATGGGGCAGGAAAGTCGACACTGCTTAAAATTATTATGGGAACGCTTAATTATGACAGCGGCGATGTGATAAAAAAGCCGGGTCTTAAAATCGGTTATCTTGAGCAGAACAACGGACTTGAGCGTGACAGCTCCATTATCGTTGAGATGCGCAAGGTCTTTGATGACGTGTATCAGGCAGAGGAGGATATGCGACGGCTTGAACTTAAAATGGCGGAGATTTTGGATAATTCTTCTGATGAATACAGACGTATTTTGTCTGAGTATACTCGTGCACAGAACTATTTTCACAGTCGTGACGGCTATAATATTGACGTGAAAATCAAGACTATCTTAAACGGTATGGGCTTTGGGGATAGAGATATGGACACTGTGATATCCACCCTTTCGGGCGGCGAAAAGACACGTCTTGCCATTGCAAGACTGCTCCTTGAAGAGCCCGAACTCCTTATACTTGACGAGCCAACCAACCATCTTGATTTCAAAACGTTAAAATGGCTTGAGGAATATCTGGTTAATTATAATGGTGCAATTCTTACCGTATCCCATGACCGTTATTTTCTTGATAAAATTGTATCGCACATATACGAGGTTGAACGTGGCAGGGTGTATTCATATGCAGGTAATTACTCAAAATACCTTGCACAGAGGGCACAGCGCCGTGCCCGTGAAGAAAAGGAATACGAGATGCAACAGATGCAGATTGCACAGCTACAGTCATATGTTGACAAGAACATTGCGCGTGCATCAACATCAAACAGCGCAAAATCGAGGCTTAAAACCCTTGAAAATATGGAGGTTTTAGAAAAACCTGACGGCGATTTAAAATCTATGCGCCTGAAGTTTGAGCATACACACGAACCTTACAAGGATGTTCTTACAGTGACCGACCTTAATATTGCGGTGGGCGATGAGCAAAAGATTTTATGCAAAGGTGTAAATCTTGCAGTAAAGAAAAAAGAAAAAATTGCAATTATTGGCGCAAACGGCATTGGTAAATCTTCATTCCTTAAGATTATTCAGGGTATTATCCCATATACTCACGGAATGGTTGAGTGGGGAAAAAATGTCAGCATCAGCTATTACGAGCAGGAAAATCTTAATCTCAATCAGGAGAAAATTGCACTTGACGAGCTGTGGGACAGATTTCCCGACACACCTGAGGCTGAAATTCGCAGGGTGCTTGGCAATGTTCTTCTTACAAAGGATGATGTGTATAAGCCCGTAAAAATTATCAGCGGCGGCGAAAGAGCCAAGCTTGCGTTTTGTATAATTATGCTTGAAAAATCAAACGTAATCATTCTTGACGAGCCTACAAATCATCTTGATTTGGCATCCAAAGAAGTGCTGGAGGAGGCAATGTCCGAATATGGCGGAACGCTGATATTTGTATCCCATGACCGTTATCTTTTGAACAAGGTTCCCGACAAAATTGCCGAGATTACCGAGGACGGGCTAAGACTGTATCAGGGTAATTATGATTATTACTGTGAGGTTGTTGAACGTGAAGCGGCACGGGATGCCGAAATTGCGGCACAGCTTGCACAGCAGAAGGCTATGGAAAATATAAAAGCAAATCAGTCGGGCGGATATCGCTCAAAGGAACAGCGGCGGCTTGACGCACAGCGAAAAAACCGTATCCGCGAGCTTGAGGGAATGATTGAACAGGCAGAGTCTAACCTTGCTCAAATAGAAGAAGAAATGACCCGCGAGGAAGTCTTTTCGGATTACAAGCTGATGAATGAAAAATGTGCTATGGCGGATAAGCTTCGCCAAAGTCTTGAAGAATACTACTCTGAGTGGAGTGAGTTAGAATAGAAAACGAGGATGTCAAACATCCCCGTTTTCATATATCAAAGTAGCTATGATATTTAATTCTCTTAAAAGCGTCGTCGTCAATATGAAGCTCCGCACAAACATCCACAAAATAATCGTCTGTCATACAGGCGATACAGTCGGTGACAATGTCATCAAAATCCACACACAGCTTGCCCTGTGAGTTGCGGTATTTAAGACTGAGGGCAGGGTTGTCAATGTAGTGACGAAATATTGGGGATTGGGCATTACCCTCCTCCAAATCCTGCAAAAATCTTGCATATAGCTTTTGCATCAGGGGCTTTATGCTTTCGTCATAGGGTTCAACTCTGTCTTCGTTCAGGTAAATCAGCTCGTTATTTTCGGCAATCAGGTCGCGAAGGTCGGCAAACACCTCATCATCCATATTAAGGCTTGACTGATTGATACTGTTTTTGATTATGTTGATAATAACGTTTGATATTATATCACTGTTTCGTGTGCCGATAAGACGCTGTGATTTAAACATTTCCTCGCTGATGGCTTTAACACGGTAAAGGTCAAGCCTGTCTTTACCTGCATAGGCAATCATATCGCTTATTCTTACAACACAGCCCTCCAACGTGTTGGGGCGCAGGCTCTTATGGTAATTCTTTTTGGTGTAACAGCCCTCTAAAATTTTGTCAAACTGCTGAAAATCTGTCAGCTTGCTTGGGGTGTATTCACGGCATACCTTTTCGCCGTTGTGGGCAAGAATTCCGCTCAGGGTCTGAAGTGTCAGGTTGGTGCTGAGGATATTCCTGAATATTCTGGCACTGTGAACATTGTGGTTAAAATAACGGCTCTTTCCCAGACGACGTTTTGTGCTTTCTTCATAACATTCCGAAAGCAGCTCCTCGCCCTTGTGACCAAATGGCGTGTGCCCCATATCGTGACCCAGGGCGATTGCTTCAATCAAGTCAAGGTTAAGCTTCAATGCTCTTCCGATTGTTCGTGCAATCTTTGAAACAAGCTGAACATGAAGAGCGCGCCGTGTAATATCGTCGTTTTTATAAAACGAAAAAACCTGAGTTTTATCCGCATATCTGTTGTAAAATGGGTTATAGATTATACAGTCAACGTCATATGCGTATGGCGGGCGGATTATATCATATCTGGGTGCTCTCGCAGACCTTACCACATCCTCGTTCTTTGTGGCAAAGGGCGACAGATTGATGTCATATGTATTGTTTATTTCCTCAAGATAGTGTTTCTCCCCTGCGGTAAATTCAAAATAGCGTTTCATTATTTCACCTCTTTTGTTATAGTATATTCTATCTATGACAAATTTTCAAGTATAAATTACAGCACTTGGCATTTCTTTGTGGATATGTTATAATGAGTTTGCAAAGCAAACTCAATGACTTGCCTTATGTTATGAATTAAAGTCAAAGATTTTGTGACATGCACTAAAATGAATTAAAAGTAAATTTAATTCATGAATTGCTAGCGAGAAATAGTGACGGAGCCAAGTTATAAAATTGGTATAATTTTTTGCCTGTCTTGACACGAGTATAGTGCCTGTTTTAATGAAAAACCAAATTAAACTTAGAGTTATGAAAAATATTAAAAGGAGATAAAAATGGGAAAGAAAACGGAACTTTCTATTTTGAATGTTTTATTCTGTGTTTTGGTTGTACTAATTCATGTTTTGTCTGCGCCAGTCACACAACTTGAAAGAGGAAGTCTTCAGTATGTCTTGGTATTTTTCCCTTGGAGACTTTCTGCATTTGTTGTACAAGGCTTTATTTTTCTATCGGGTGTAAAGATGGCTTTAGGATTTGCAAAGCCAATAAAGCATATTAAATATTTAAAATTAAGATTTTTGGGTGTTGTTATACCATATATCATTTGGGTTTTTGTGTTTTATATGTATTTTCTGTCAAGGAATTATTTTGAATTTTCTTTAATAAGCCTTACAGGTTATATTCTAAAAGGTGACTTGGTTTCTCATTTTTATTTTATTATAATAATTGTACAGTTTTATCTTTTGAGACCTGTATGGAAGATAATGACAGAAAGGATTAAATTCCCAATTGCTTTGTTAGTGGCTATTATAATTATGTATTTGTCAAAATTATTTTTTGCTACAATTTTGGGAGGGTATACAGACAGAGTATTTACAACCTATTTGATTTTCTGGGTTTGTGGATGCTACATGGGTGCAAATTACGACTGCTTTAAAGAAAAGCTTACAAAGAACATAAAAGTAATTACTACAGTATTTCTTATAGTAGCCATTTTTCAGGCTGTATTAGGATTAATACATTTTACAACAAAACAAATTTATTGCATTGAGACTATTCATTTTATATACTGTAATTTTTCTGTGATTTTTTGCGTAGCAGTTTCTTTTTACTTAGGTGAAAGGTTGATGAGTTGCAGGCTACTGAAGGAGATAGACAGTGCAAGCTATTACATATATTTAGTGCATCCGCTTTTTATATTTTTGATAAACGATAAAATGGCGGAAATGGGATTAAATTCAATTGGGATGGAATTAGTTATAAGGACAGTTTTTGTTTATACCGTATCGATAGTTTCCTGTATATTATATATAAAAATAAAAAAGAAACCAATATAAACACGTGGGGACTGTTCTGATATGTTTTGTTCTGTGTCAAGTCTATAAAATTTAAAAGATTAGTTTGCCGATTTTGATATTTACATATACTATCGGATGCGAGAAAATCCAGTATTCTCGCGGGTTCTAAAGAAAAGTGTTTAAGAAAAATCCAGTGAAAAAATCAGGAAAAAGTAGTAGGTCCATATTATGCTTTAGCATAACAAGGTTCTCGGGTACCCGACAGAAATCTTTGATTTCGTGTTGGGTGATGGTTCTTATTATTCACTGTTCTCCTGACTTGACACGAGTAACAAAGAGAGTATTTCAGGTGTTTTCAAAGCAGATTCAAGGATATAAAATTAATAAGTATATTAAGAAAGGAGTAAGTGAATATGAAATTAACATTTATAGGAGCAGCTCATGAGGTTACAGGCTCTTGTACCTTGCTTGAAGCTTGCGGTAAACACATACTTATTGACTGTGGCATGGAACAAGGCGGCGATACATACGAAAACTGCGAATTGCCTATTGCGCCAATAGAAATTGATGCGATTTGTCTTACTCATGCACATATAGACCATTCAGGAATGATTCCGGCAATGGTTGCAAAAGGTTACTCAGGTCCCGTATACTGCACGGAAGCAACACATAGACTTTGTAATATAATGTTACAGGATTCTGCTCACATTCAGGAACAGGAAGCGGAATGGCAGAATAGAAAAGCAGAGCGTTCAGGCTATCAGCAGTATGTGCCTGTGTATACTGTTGAAGATGCGTTGGAGTCCCTGAAATTATTTGAAGGACACGGATACAACAAACCGATTGAAATATTTGAAGGCGTAACGATAAATTTCTGTGATGCAGGACATTTGCTTGGTTCATCAAGCATCCACATTACAGTAAATGAAAATGGTGAAGAAAGAACAGTTTTGTTCTCAGGCGATTTAGGAAACATAGACAGACCTCTTATCAGAAATCCTCAAAATCCACTGTATGCTGATTATGTAGTAATTGAATCAACCTATGGTGACAGAGTTCACGGAGAAAGACCTGACTATATCGCACAGCTTACAAAAATAATGCAGGAAACCTTTTCAAAGGGCGGAAATCTTGTTATCCCATCCTTTGCAATTGGAAGAACGCAGGAGCTTTTATATCTGTTCAGGACAATAAAGGAAGAAGGACTTGTAAAAGGACACGAAAACTTTATTGTGTATGTAGATTCACCTCTTGCAGTTGAGGCAACAAAGATATATCAGGATAATCTGATGGGATATTACGATGAAGAAACACTTGCACTTGTAAAGCAGGGCATCAATCCCATATCTTTCCCCGGATTAAGATTAAGTGTTACAACTGATGAGTCAAGAGCAATAAACTTTGATATGATTCCAAAGGTAATCATATCTGCATCGGGTATGTGCGAAGCGGGCCGTATCAGACATCACTTAAAGCATAACCTATGGAGAGAAAACAGTACAATACTTTTTGTTGGATATCAGGCAGAAGGAACCTTCGGCAGAAAGCTTATAAACGGAGCTAAGAATGTTTCGTTGTTCGGTGAAAGCATTCAGGTAAATGCAAGGATAGAATCAATTGTAGGTATCAGCGGTCACGCTGATAAAGATATGCTTCTCGGATGGCTTGGCAGTATGGAAAAACCGCCAAAGAAAGTGTTTGTAAATCACGGTGATGATTTGGTGTGCGATGCTTTTTCGCAGACAATATATAACAAGCTTAAGTTCTCTGCAACAGCACCATACAGCGGTGATGAATACGATCTTG
>JAZNCI010000066.1:0-2503 GCA_045587485.1 Clostridia bacterium | reverse complement strand
AAGTTTTCCGCTTTTTTGACTGCTCTTACATAACGGTATCAAACCTGCACATCAAAGCACCGAACGGTGGCGGAATATGGATTGATACCCTTAATCAGACAAGTGAAGGCATTGTTATTGACAATGTTTATTTCACCGATATGCAGAACCACAGAGTAAACAGCCGTGACAATTTTTCAAACGGTGCGTCAGGTGCAAGAGCGGCGGTTATGGTCAAGGGCTTACCCGCAAGGTCGAGATATGCTGTAAATGACCTTACAATAAGAAACTGTGAAGTTTACAACTGCGGTAACGGCTTCATAATCTGGGGCTCATGGAACGATATGCAGGAGTGGTGGACCAAAAACGAAGAGGATATCGACCCTGTATTCAACAAAGGTTTGCTGATTGAAGGCTGTTATTTACACGAAATGGATGCTGAAGCAGTGCTTGTCGGTATGTGCGACGGCGCACTGGTTACAAACTGTCGCGCAATCAATTGCTGCCAGGGTCCGGGAACTGATGAAAACGGCGAGATTCTTTATTACACAGCCGCAATGTGGTTCTGGGGAAGCGTAAACAGCACAATTCAATACTGCGAAATTGCAGGACAGAAGAATGTCGGCGACGGTATGGCAATTGATTTTGATTCCTATTCGCATAACTGCACATATCAGTATATCTATTCCCACGACAATATGCGCTTTATCTGCAACTGTCCGTTCCACAGCGGACATAAAAACAATACAGTACGCTACTGCCTGTCCGTTAACGATAACGGCGGAAGAAGCAGAATTTCGGCAAATCCGGGCGAACACGGACTTAAGTTTTACAACAACACAATAGTCAACTGTGCCGATTTCTATATGATAGATATGTACGATTCGGTTATTGCAAACAATATTATTGCGCCTGCCGACGGCTATGTTGTGGTTTGCGATACGGCGGATTATTTCCGCGACGGCAATGTTTTTGCAAACAACTGCTACTATAACACCGCAAATCCGTTTTGCGACCTGTTTTCAAAAAACACAGTTCCGGGCTTTGCAGGCAGCGATTTGACATCGCTTGAAAGCTTTATGTTGTCGAAAGACTCACCGCTTATCGGTGCCGGAATTGAAGTTGAAGGCAATGATCTGACAACCGATATTTTCGGCAATAAAATAACGGGCAACAACATAGGCTGTTATGGTGCTGACGGTGAGGACGCTGAATACGAAGGCGAAAATATTATTGAAAAAATTATAAGATTCTTCAAGGACCTGATTAACAGAATCATCCGCGAGTCAGAAGGACTTAAAGATTATTGATTAATAATTAAACAGAACTATAAATATACGCACCCCAAAATCGAACGCTTTTGGGGTGCGTATCATTTTAACTTGCTTTTGGCTGTATGTTTCATTTTTGGCTTTAACCCGAATGGCAGAAAGGCAGGAATCATAGAAAAAGATGGAAACTGTAGAGCATACCTCAGCAACAATGCTTTTTGAAAACGGATGTACAATAAAAATAGTGTCCGAATTGCTCGGACACTGTAATACAAAATTACTGAGAATATATAACAAAAAACAAGGCCATTGAGGATTTGGAGAGGTATTGTGTATAAAAGCAGTAAAAGCTAACCATTATTCAACTCGACAAAATAAAATCTCTCACAAAACTACATTCCGTATTTTCGGATAAAATATGACGGTGTGCAGCTCCACGCATGGCAGAGACTGTTTATCATTCTGTCCTCGTACGGTGAAAAATCAAGGTCATCGGGAATATATGCTTCCCAAAATGTATCAGCCCCGAGTTCAAGCATACCGCCCCAGAATCTTTTCAGATATAATACAGCTTCATTCTCCAAACCAAGTTTTATCATAGCCTCTGTGACATAATGACGCATATAAGGAGTAACGGGCTGTTTTGCCTTATCGTTATCAAGGCAGTGTATCAGAAGATTTTTGGCTTCTTCTCCGTTTATTACACCGCCCAATATCATCCATACCTGCGAATGTACACTAAACTGCCTGTTATCCGGATCATTTATAAAAGCGTTTACATTTTCATCATAAAGAAAATTTTTAGAAGCGGAACGGACAATTGAAAGAAGCGATAAATATTTCTTGAAATCTTCGTCACCGATCGCTTTCAATAATTCTGAAAAACGTTCAAGAGTATAAAGATATACACCCTGCAAAGCCGTCAGTTTTTCGAGTCCGGGACACCAATCGATAAAAGCAAACCAACCGTCCTGATTTGTAACAATCATATTTTCATCAAGTATTGCTTCAAAGCTGTCAAGCTGTGATTTGCAGACCTGCAAAAGGTCGTTTACAATGCCGATGCCTGCAGTATGTTCATAATAATCGCATACGGAAACAACATATAAAAGTGCGTAGTCTGCGATATGTGCTTCACCCGAATGATAATAAGGTGTTTCATAAACAAATGACGGCAAAAATCCGAGATTATTGCATTCACCTGCAGCAAAGAGATATAAACATCTTTTTACGATTTCAAGATTGTTGAATGT
>JAZNCI010000065.1:0-54170 GCA_045587485.1 Clostridia bacterium | reverse complement strand
GCAGATAATCCTGTATGGCTTATCGAGGCTTTTTCCGCAGTACGGCGCCAAAATACAAAGTTTCAAGTTGGTTTATCCCTATGTGAAGATGCCTAAAGCCACTTTTATTTATTTAATATTGCAACTTCCACCATTTTAAGTGCCATCTCTGCCGTGCTTTCACGCACCTGTTGACGGTCACCGCTAAACAAAAATCTTTCTGCTTTGTGCAGATTTTCTCCGCAAATGCCAATCCAGACCGTGCCAACCGGCTTTTCGCTAGTGCCGCCACCGGGACCCGCAATCCCTGTTACCGAAATTCCAAAGTCGGCACCGCTAAGTGCCTTTACTCCCTTGCACATTTCAAGGGCGGTTTGTTGGGATACGGCACCGAATTTTTCAAGCGTTTCTGCTAGAACCCCCAATAATTTCTGTTTTTGCCCGTTTGAATAAGTAACAACTCCGCAATCAAAACATTCCGACGCACCTGCAACAGATGTAATTTTTTGTGCAATTAATCCGCCTGTGCAACTTTCTGCGGTAGCAAGCTTTAATCTGTTTTTTATCAGCAATTCTACAACTGTTTCCTGAATATTTTTCATTATTTAATCACCAGAATTTCTTCCTCAGCGATGGCTTCATCAAGCGCTGCCTCAATATCGCCTAGGGCTTTTTCTGCCTCGATTATCTCTGCAAGCTGAGGTTTGGTTTTTGGATGCTTGGGAACAAATATTGTGCAACAATCCTCAAAGGGAAGAATTGAAGTTTCGTATGTGCCAATTTTCTTTGAAATTGTTACAATTTCCTCTTTATCCATACCTATACAAGGTCTGAAAACAGGCTGAATAACCGCATTATCTGTACAAACAAGACTTTCCATTGTCTGACTTGCCACTTGTCCTATACTCTCGCCAGTGATAAGTGCGGAAGAACCCTCTTTTGTGGAAATTTTTTCAGCAATACGCATCATAAGTCTGCGCATAATAACCGTCAGATAGTTTTCAGGACATTTTTCTATTATATCAAGCTGAATTTTTGTGAACGGAACAACGTGCAGTCTTATTTTTCCGCAATATTTTGACATCTGCTTTGCAAGGTCAATAACCTTTTCTTTTGCACGGTCACTTGTATAGGGATGGCTGTGGAAATGCACTGCCTCAAGCTCTACGCCACGCTTTGCAATCATATATCCTGCCACAGGACTGTCAATACCGCCCGACAAAAGGATAGTTGCCTTGCCGTTTGTGCCAATGGGCATACCACCTGCGCCCTTGATTTTCCGTGTATAAACATATGCTTCCTGTCTTACTTCAACATTAACTGTTATATCAGGCTTGTGAACATCAACAGAAATATCTCTGACTGCCTCAAGTATCTTGCCGCCAAGCTGCATACAAATCTGTGGAGAGTTAAGTGGGAACTTTTTATCTTCCCTCTTTGCCTCAACCTTAAAGGTTTTTTCGGTTGTACGCATAGAATTTACACATTCAACTGCAGCTTTTGCAATACTTTCCATATCCTTTTCGCATTTCATAACAGGACAAATATTTACAATGCCAAAAACCTTAGTCAGGCTTTCAACTGCCTCCTCCATATCAATTCCATCTTCAAGCGGCTCTACATAAATTGTTGACTGTGCTTTTTTTATGCTGAACCTGCCTATCTTTTCAAGACGGCTTTTTATATTATTAACCAATTTCCCCTCAAAAAGGGGCTTATTAAGCCCCTTAAGAGCAATTTCACCGTATTTCAAAAGTATCAAATCTATCTTTTGCATTGACTGTCTCCTATCTTTTAAGCAGCTTTCTTATTTTTTTTACGTTTTCAACAACCTTTTCGATTGTGTAATCAATTTCTTCAACCGTGGTAAATTCTGACAAGCTGAACCTTATACTTCCGTCAATCATTTTTTTGTCCGTGCCAATTGCTGTCAGCACATAGCTGGGGCCTTTTTTGTGGCTCGAACAAGCAGAACCTGATGAAACATAAATCCCCTCAGCCTCCAGCGAATGAAGCAGAACCTCTGACTTTACATATCCAAATGAAATATTCAGAATATGGGGAGCCGCACTCTCATATGGTGTATTCACTATTACATCATCAAGTCGGCTTACGATTCCGTCACGCAAACGGTTTTTAAGGTAATTCATTCTTTCAGCCTTCTCTGATATCCTGTCGCAACTCATTTTTGCAGCAAGTCCAAAACCTGCTATTCCAGGAACATTTTCTGTTCCAGGTCGAATATTATCCTGTTGACCGCCGCCGTAGATAATCGGCGAAAGTTTTGCTTTATTCTTGACATACAAAGCTCCCACGCCTTTGGGTCCGTGAATTTTATGACTGCTGAGAGAAATAAAATCCGCACCAATCTGACCTGCGCTAAAAGGAATTTTACCATAGGCCTGAACCGCATCGACATGAAAGGAAGTATAAGGGTTTTCTGTCTTTATTATTTTTCCAATCTTTTCAACTGGCTCAACTGTGCCAATCTCATTATTGACATACATACAGGAAACAAGAGTTGTGTCCTTTCTTATCATTCTTGCCAATTTTTCGGTGTCTATTGTACCTTTTTTTGAAACAGGTACAAGTTCAACCGCATAACCACGTTTTTCAAGATGTTGCAGCGTGTTAAGAACTGCAGGATGCTCGATATTTGTGCTTATAATATGCTTGCCACGGCTTGAACGACAGGCACCCAGTATAGCAAGATTATCGGATTCTGTTCCGCCAGAGGTAAAATATATATCTCCGGGTGCTGCTTTTATAGTATCTGCTATCTGTTCTCTGGCTATTTTAATTATTTTTTCCGCTTCGATACCTTTTCGATGCAATGATGAGGGATTTCCGTAAGAATTATACATAACATCTGCCACAAGCTCGGCGCTTTCCTTGTAAGCACGGGTTGTAGAGCTGTTATCCAGATAGACATTCACTGATTTTCTCATCGCCTTTCTTTCCGCATCTTTACTGAAAATAACGCTTATCAGCGGAACCGGATAAGCGTATTTTTAAGACGTCAACAAAAACGTCTCTTATTCATATTATGTGTGATTTTGTGTATTTGTGCTTTATTTATTCTGAAATAGATTCAACAATGTGTACAGGTATATCACGGTCTGTATCATTGAATGATTCAAGGTCAGAAGTCGTCTGAGCGTAGTCCATCGCCGACCCGATATACGAGCTGCTGTTTTCTGTCATACGTTCAACCTCACGAAGCTGTCTTTCAAAATTTTGAATAGCATCAAGTGACGCTCTGCGCATACGCTCAACCTCACTCTTTATCTGGTCAATCTTTTTATTTTCATTTGCATAATAGCTCTTTATGGCTCTTCGTTTAATTTCAATCTCGCGATTGACGTTGCTTTTTTGCTCCTGAATTTCACGCTCGGCATCCTTGCGCATTGAATCTGCTCTATCCTGAGCATCAGAAACAATTTCTCTCGCTTTTTCATCTGCCAGTTTCAGTGCGTTTATAACTGCGCTACGATCAGCCTCAAGTTCCGCAATCTTAGATTTAAGTTCTTCGATTTCTCTATCCTTTTCAGCCAGCTTTTCTGCAGCTTTTTCGTCTACCTCTGTAATGAAAGCATATACGTCAGCCTTTTTAAAACCAAATAACCTTCTTCTTAATTTCTGCACAAACATACAAAATACCTCCAAAATAACACAAAAATACTATTTTATCAATTAATTATATAACATTTTGCATCAATAGTCAACACAAAAATTAAGATGCCTTGTATTTCCGCAAAAACACTTAAGGGAACACAAGGCTAAAACATATAGAATTTCATATTTAATTTACACTTTCTTCTCATCGTAACACTTTTAAACAAAAAAACATATACTCCTAACAAAGGAGGCAACTTTTATGTTTAGTCTGATTATATCTTTAGTAATCTTTTGTTTCATAGTATGGGGAATACCCCTCATATTTCTTAAAAAAAACAAAACACATCCACGCTGTGCACAAGGTGTATGCAAAAGTCATATCATAATTACCACAAAAAACACCGAAGAGTCAATTGAAGGCATAATACGCTCAATAGTATGGCAAATATCTAACAAACCTGATAATTCCTTTTTGCCAACAGGATTATTTGTGGTAGATTTGGATTCAACCGATGACACTTTTATTATCCTACAAAAGCTGGCAAACGAATACACCTTTATCCATCCAATAAGTATTGCTGATTACATAAACTATATCAACAATATAGAATAATCAACTCGCTATATAAGCATAGTCAGAACAAGGGCACCGGTGATATCTCCGTTTCCGGCAACAACGCTGATAAAAAATGTAGATACGATAAACATAAATTTAAAAAATCTTTTTTTATTAAATTTGTACTTTGACTTTGTCACAAAAAACATCCTTTCTGAATTCGAAACTCTTTTAACAATTTGTTTCGTTTCTATTAACTTTTTCTTCATAATAACATAGTCTTGTTTCGTTGTCAATAACTTTTTTGAATTTTTTTGAAAAAAGTTTCGAATTTTGAAATATATCTCTTGATTTTTTGATAGAGCTGTGTTATACTTAATATATAATATAGAATTTTCATACAAGGAGAGTTGTATGTTGTATACTTTTGGAGATAAATTAAAAGAATGCCGAAAGGCAAAAAATCTTACACTTGAAGAGCTTGCCGCAAAATATAACAGACGCTTTGACGGCGGTATGAGCAAAGGCACCCTTTCAAAATATGAAAATAATAAACAAGAACCACTTGTAAGTGTTGTTACAAACCTTACTGAGCTTCTGGATGTTTCTTCTGATTATTTGCTGGGTCGTTCCGACAACCCCAACCTTGATTTTGGCACACCTGCAGAACAAAATGACAACATTTATCAAGTCCCCGTCTATAACAGCGTGTCAGCAGGCTTTGGAAGGATTGCAGATACCACTCCTGACGATTTTGTTCCTACCTTCCTCCCCTATGGTGCAAACCCCGAAAAATATATCAGAGTCAATGTTTCCGGAGACAGTATGTCACCCCTTATTGACGACGGTAGCCAGATACTCGTACGCCTTCAGTCCTCAGTTGATAATGGTTCAATCGCTGTTGTTATGGTTGATGATGAGGACGCATTTGTTAAAAAACTTAACTACGGACGCGGCTGGCTTGAGCTGGAATCTATAAACCCCTATTATCCGGCACGGCGTTTTGAAAATGCCGAAACATCAAGAGTATCTGTCTTGGGTCTTGTCAAAGAAGTTACAAAATATCTTTAATTTTTGTTTGTAAAATCAGAACCAATCATACAGCAGAGCCTCCCTTGTTTGAAGGGAGGCTTTAATTTTTTAAATGTTTTTCGACAAGAGTCGAATTATCGCCGACCGAATAAAGAATGTCCCAAAAAATCTTTGAAAATTTGTATTGCAAAACCCGTGCAAAAATGGTAAAATAAAAAATAGTGTAATTTTACCACTTAAAAGGATGTGAAATATATGTTATCAATGGACAACCTTAAGCTTCTTTGTGAGCTTTCAAAACTGCATCTTTCGGAAGACGAGATGCAGGAATACCAAAAAGAAATGACCGATATCATAAATCTTATGGATACTATCGGCGATTCAGATTTTGAATATAACCCTATTGATATGACAAATGCAGTTCCCTTTGGTGAACTGCGTGGCGACAACATCGAAACATTTAACAATATGGAAGGCATCGTAAACAACGGCCCCGAAGTTATTGCAAATCAGTTTGTTGTTCCCAAAATTGTTGATTAGGAGGTGCCGATATGACAAATTTAACAAAACTTAGAAAACAGCTTGACACAAAAGAAATTTCAGCTGTTGAGCTTACAAAAAGCTATCTTGAAAAAATAAATAAATGTGAAAATCTTGGTGCCTTTAACACCGTATGTCAGGAAGAAGCCCTTGCTGCTGCAGAGAATGCTGACAAAAGAATTGCAAGCGGCGATATTTCTGCCCTTACAGGTATTCCCCTGGCAATAAAGGATAATATCTGCACGAAGGACATCAAAACAACCTGTTCGTCAAAGATGCTTGCAGAATATGCTCCCCCATATAACGCAACAGTTATGGAAAAGCTGAACACACAGGGAATCGTCATTCTGGGCAAGACCTCAATGGACGAATTTGCTATGGGTGGCTCATCACAGACATCCGCACTCTCAAAACCAAAGAACCCCTTTGATACCGAAAGAGTTCCGGGCGGTTCATCAGGCGGTAGTGCAGTTGCGGTTGCGGCAGGTCTTTGTGCGGCAGCGCTTGGCTCCGACACAGGCGGCTCGGTTCGTCAGCCTGCGGCATTCTGCGGAATTACGGGTATGAAGCCAACCTACGGTACAGTTTCACGTTTTGGTCTTGTTGCCTTTGGTAGCTCACTTGACCAGATTGGCCCTATGGCAAACTCCGCCGAGGATTGCGGAATTATCCTTAACGCAATCGCAGGTCAGGATTCTCGTGACAGAACAACCAGACGCCATAACATTGACTTTAACTCTGCTTTAGGTCAGGATATAAAAGGGCTTAAAATCGGTATTCCCAAAGAATTCTACGGCGAAGGCATTGATGCCGAGATTAAGGATGCAGTAATGAAGGTTGCAAAATTCTATGAAGAAATGGGTGCAGAGCTTGTTGAAGTTTCGATGCCCACTCTTAAATATGCAGTTTCTGCATACTACCTTCTTGCTTGTGCCGAAGCAAGTTCAAACCTTTCAAGATATGACGGTGTGAAATACGGCTATCGTACCGCATCCCCCGAAAGCTATAACGAGCTTATCAAAAAAACCAGAGCCGAAGGCTTTGGCGCAGAGGTTAAAAGAAGAATTCTGCTTGGCACCTATGCTCTGTCCAGCGGTTACTATGATGCTTATTACAAAAAGGCTCTTGCTGTCCGTCAGCAGTTCCGCCTTGAGCACGACGAAATCTTTGAGAAGTGCGACGTTATGCTCACGCCTACCGCACCAACGGTTGCATATAACATAGATACCAATATCGACGACCCGGTAAAGATGTACCTTGCCGATGTTTGTACCGTTACGGCAAATATTGCAGGTATTCCTGCTATATCCGTTCCCTGCGGTGTTAATTCGGAAGGTATGCCAATCGGTTTTTCAATCTCGGCAAAGAGATTTGACGATGCAAAAGTTATTCAGTTTGCGGATGCTTATGAAAAAAACTTTTCACATCCCACAGCAATTATAAAGGGGGGTAAAAAATAATGTGTGCTAAATACGATACAGTCATCGGTCTTGAAATTCATGCCGAGCTTTCAACAAAAACAAAAGCATTCTGCACCTGTGACGCCTCCTTTGGCGGCGACCCCAATACTCATATCTGCCCCGTATGTACAGGTCAGCCCGGTGCTCTGCCAATAATCAATTTTGAGGCGGTAAACTATGCAATCCGTGCAGGTCTTGCATTCGGATGTGACATCAACCGCTATTCACGCTTTGACAGAAAGAACTACTTCTACCCCGACCTTCCCAAAGCATACCAGATTTCACAACTCGACCTTCCCCTGTGTATCAATGGTAAGATTGAACTTTCAACAGGAACGGTTGTCAGAATTCATCAGATTCACCTTGAGGAAGACGCAGGCAAGCTTGTCCACGACGATTATCACGGTCAAAGCTGGGCAGACTACAACCGATGCAGTGTACCGCTGATTGAAATTGTCAGCGAGCCTGATATTACCTCTGCTGAAGAGGCTGCCGAGTTTGTTTCAAAGATTGCTCTTTATCTTAAATATCTTAATGTCTGCGATGCAAAAATGCAGGAAGGCTCAATCCGTGCTGATGTCAATGTTTCATTAAAGCCTGCAGGCTCTGAAGTTTTGGGTGACAGGGCGGAAATTAAAAATCTAAACTCCTTCCGTTCAATCCAGAGAGCAATTGAGTGCGAAATCGAAAGACAGACGAAAATTCTTGACGAGGGCGGCAAGGTTGTTCAGGAAACAAGACGTTTTGATGATGCAACAGGCACAACCTCTTCTTTAAGAAGCAAGGAAAACGCCAACGACTACCGCTACTTCCCCGAGCCTGATATTATGGCAGTTACCTTCTCTGACGAGGATATCAAAAGAGCAAAGAGCGAAATTCCTCTGCTCCCTCACGAAAGAGTGAACAAGTATATTAATGAATACAAGCTCACCGACGAGGATGCAAGAGTTCTTACCCTTGAAAAATATATTTCGGACTTCTACGACGAAACTGTTGCAATTTACCCCGAATATAAGAGCGTTGCAAATATGTTCTTAACCGAGGTTATGCGCCGCGTTAAGGAAACCGATACCGAGGAAATCCCCGTATCTGCCAAGGACTTTGCAAAGGTTTGCGAAATGGCTGACAAAAACACCGTTAACCGTAACGATGCAAAAACAATCATCCGCTTTATGTTTGAAGAAGGCGGCGACCCCATGGAAATCGCAAAAGCAAACAACTTTATTGTGGAAGAAGACCTTTCTGCAATCAACGACTTTATTGACAATCTTTTTGCAGAACGTCAGGACCTTGTTGAAGACTACAAAAACGGAAAGACAAATGTCTTTGGTTTCTTTATGGGTCAGGCAAACCGTGGCCTTCAGGGCAAGGCAACACCCAAATCTATCAAGGAATGTCTTGAACAGAAACTTAAAAATCTGTAAAGCATAAAACGGGCAAAAATTTGCCTGTTTTAGCATTGAGATGACAATAAAATGATTAGCTATGCTCCGCTATACGAAACATTAAAGCAAAAAAATCTTTCCACTTACAAGCTCATTAAGGATTACAACATCAGCCGCGGTCTTCTTGACCGACTGCGGCACAACAAACCAATAAGCACAGTTACATTAAACGACCTGTGCCGCATTCTTGATTGCAAAGTTCAGGATATTATGGTTTATATCAAGGACTAACAAAGGCTCCCTTAATGGGAGCCTTTATGTTTATACCATCTTCAAAAGTTCTTCTTCAGTTATTACCGCAACGCCGAGGGTTTGGGCTTTGTCAAGCTTGCTGCCTGCATCAATGCCGGCAACCACAAAGTCGGTCTTTTTTGACACCGAGCCAGACACCTTGCCGCCGTTATCCTCGATTAATTTCTGTGCCTCGGAACGTTTAAGCGTTGGGAATGTCCCCGTTAGAACAAAGGTCTTGCTCATTAGATTTCCGCCTGTGGGCTTTTCTTCGGCAATCATATTTACCCCTGCCTGTTTCATTCGTTCAATCAGTTCTTTTGTTTCAGGCTCGCTGAAATAGTGCACAAGGCTTTCTGCCATTTTGGTGCCAACATCATCAATTTCCGATACCTGTTCAATGGTTGCCGACATAATACTGTCCATATCACCAAAATATTGGGCTATATTCTTCGCCGCCTTGGCACCGATAAGACGAATGCCCAAACCGCAAAGAAGCTTGTCAAGAGAATTTTTCTTTGCTCCTTCGATTGCGTCAATCAGGTTCTGTGCCGATTTGTCGGCAAATCGCTCTAATTCCACAACATCCTCGTATTTGAGATAAAACAAATCAGCAGTATTTTTTATCAATCCACTTTCCACAAGCTGCTCAACAATCATATCGCCAAGGCCCTCGATATCCATTGCGCCCCGTGATGCAAAGTGAATTATGCTGCGCACCCTTTGCGCAGGGCAATTTGTGCTGACGCATCTAAGCGCCGCCTCGCCTTCTTCACGGAAAAGTGCCTCGCCGCAAGCAGGGCAAACTGTTGGCATAACAAATTCGCGCTCTTTTCCTGTTCTCTTTTCTTTAAGAACTTCGGCAACCTCTGGGATAATATCCCCTGCCTTTTGTATCAACACACGGTCGCCAATCATGAGACCTTTTTCACGGATAAAATCCTCGTTGTGAAGTGTGGCACGGCTCACCGTTGACCCCGCAACCCTCACAGGTGTAAGCACCGCATTGGGAGTGATAACGCCCGTTCTGCCAACCTGAACAATGATATCCTCCACCGTTGTTTCCTGCTGCTCAGCAGGGAACTTATAAGCAATCGCCCACTTGGGAACTTTTGTGGTTGTTCCAAGCTCGTCGCGTTGAAGCAGACTATTTACCTTTACCACTGCACCGTCGATATCAAAGGGAAGGCTTGCACGTTCTTTTCCAATATTTTGAATTTCCTCGTATGCTGCCTCCATTGTGTCAAAAACAGACCTTCTTGGGCTTACCTTAAAACCAAGGGACTTAAGCCATTCAAGGCCTTGAGTGTGGCTTTCAAGCTGTTTTGAGGTCTGTTGAATATTAAAGATAAACACATCAAGATTACGTTTTGCGGTAATTTTGCTGTCAAGCTGTCTGAGAGAGCCTGCTGCTGCGTTTCGGGGGTTTGCAAAAAGCGGCTCTTCCGTCTTTTTTCGTTCAATATTCAATGCCTCAAAGCTGGCTTTGGGCATATACACCTCGCCTCTTACCTCCAACCGTTCTACCATTTCGGGCAAAATCAAGGGGATTGACTTTATGGTTTTAAGATTTTCGGTAATATTTTCGCCCACAGTTCCGTCACCACGAGTAGAACCCTTGACAAATCTGCCATTCTCATATTCCAACGATACAGAAAGCCCGTCTATCTTCATTTCAACAACATACTCATAAGGCTGACCCGCTAACCCTTGTGCCACCCTTTTATCAAAATCCATAATTTCTTCTTTTGAGAACACGTCCCCAAGGCTCTGCATAGGAACCTCGTGCTGAACCTGTTCAAACTCCTTAAGTGCCACACCTCCAACACGCTTGGTTGGGGAATTCTCGTCTGCAAATTGGGGATTCTCCTCTTCCAGCCTTATCAGCTTGTGAAGAAGAATATCATATTCATAGTCCGAAATCGTGGGGTTATCCAGCACATAATAATTGTGGTTGTGTTCTTCAATTTCTTTTCTTAGCCAAAGAATTTCATTTTTAATACTCATTTTCTCCACAAGCCTTTCGTTTCAGGTATCTCATTACATAATCATAACCGCTTTCGATATGGGGCAGAATACAGTTGCTGCAATCCTTAATAGCTTCGCTGTTTTTGCCATTAATCATTTCATAGTTTCCCTCACATTCCATATTATATAAGGGGCAAAAGCAAAAAAGGCAGTTCATATTGTCAAGCTTGTGGCAGGGATAGAACTCACACTCACAATTTTCAAAATATTTATAACTCATAAAAATCTCACCTTATAAGTCGTTTTGATTAATAACATTTTATCATATATAAAAGTCTGTGTCAACGAAAAGTGCGTATCGAAATCCGATACGCACTTGTTATTCTCAGTTAAGATCAATTGGCAATTCAACCTCTTCGTGTGTTTCCGGTGGAACAGTTGTTCCTGGTACTTCAACCACAGGCTCAGTCTGTGACGGTGTCTGCTCTTCTGCCTCAGTCTTTGACGGCTCCTGCTCTTCTGCCTCAGTTTTTACCGACGGCGTCTGAGGTTTTTCAACCGGTTTTTGCTTATTTGTCACGTTGTCGGTTTGAGGAGCTGTGACCACAGGGACAGACGGGGCAATATTATCGTTTGTATTATCCACATTTTCTATATTGCCGCTATCTTTGATTCCTTGAGGCATTTCGTTCTGCTGTTCTATAGAGTCCTCCTTGGGTATCCATATAAGGTCTCCATCAGGCTCAACCTCTTTGTTTATCAAGCTTTCAAAAAAAGCCTTACTGCTATCCACAATTCCCGTAATTGCTTTCACAATATACGAGCTTGAAAAACACACTGCCACACAAAACAATGCAACAGCAACCCATGCAAACACAGACCTTGCCTCAGTTTCGGTAATCGGAATACCCTTGTCAGCCTGAACCACCTGAACTGTGTAATTGGCGTCAGGTTTCTTTTCAATCGCAATATCCATTATCCGTGCAGCCTTATCTTTGTCTTTTATACTCTTATCAGCAAGAACAGCTTCAATGTTTTTTTCTCCCACGACATCAGATACAGCCTTGCTGCACAACACAAAAAAGGCATTTTTATTCAGTTTTATATTTTGCGACTCATAAGGAACATTTTCATACTCCTCATCGAAAAAGCCAAGATAAGGAATATTATCTTTTTTAAGAACCTGAGTATGTACTTCGCCTTTTTTATTTTGAATATCTTTCTCAATTTCAACGGTTTGGGGGGAATCGCCCGAAATCTTTTTCAATTTACCCGTTTCAAAATAAAATACGGGCATATCACCAATATTATAAACTGTTGCAATATCATTCTGGATATATAAAACCGACGTATCAACCTCAAAATGTTCATCGGTTTTTTCAAAAATATGGCTGTAAATTGCAGAATTCGCCATGCTAAAATATGACTGATATTCATTTGCAAAATCAGAACCAAAAAAACCTTTCATTATGTCCACAACAAGCAAAGACAGTTCGTCGCCTGCTTCATCACATTTTGCACCACTTGACACAGCATAAAGGTTTCTGCGTCCGAATTCCTTATTTACCTCATAAATATCCGCTTGTTCAAGCTCTTCTCGGCAAATACCGTTCAAAAAATAGTTTTCTTTATTAACCTTTAAAAGTTCTCCTGTATAGGTCACAACATAACCCTTATATCTCATAAAACACCTCGGAATTGTGTGAAAAAATACTAAATCATTTTATTGCCAACCATTAAATATTACCACAATTTTATCGAATCGTCAATACTATAAACATTTTATATCTGTATTTTTTTACACCATTTCCCTAAAAGATACTTGCTTAATCAATAGATGTATAAACGCATTGATGCCATAGCAACAGAAATTATCACAAATAGAGCAATAAAAAGAACCTTTACAATTGCTATTGAAAGCGAAATCAAGCAAAAAAACTTTGCTCTATCCGAATAATTCTTTGCCTTTTCAAAACTTCCCGCTGCAAGTTCAGTCTGTGTAAGACCCGAAAAAATTACTGCCGCAATACCAAACGCAATACTTCCCAACACAGCCATAGTAATTGACCAAACCATATAATCCTTTATTTTATTTGGCTTTTTTTCTTTTTGAACATCTACAGGTATCGGGATTTCTGTCGTACACTCAGGCTTAATTTCTGCAATATTTTCTGTATTATCATCGGTATTTTCAAGTCTTTGACCGCATCTTGTGCACCACAAATTAAAATTGTTGTTGTTATTTCCGCATTTTGAGCAAAACATATCATCGTATTCCTTTCGAATATTAATTTTTCTTTTAAACTATATTCGACAAAATCTAAGAAATTCCTCTAACGTATAAGCACTAACCATTTTGAATTTGCTCACGCATAGAGTTCAAAATCTTTTTTTCTATTCTTGAAACCTGTACCTGAGAGATTCCAAGCTGTGCCGCAATCTGTGACTGTGTTTTTTGCTTAAAATACCTTAGTATAATAATTTTTTGTTCTCTTTCATCAAAATTATGCAACAATTCACGGACAAGCATACGGTTTACAATATCACCCTCGTGGTCAATGCCGCTTTCAATGCGGTCTATTAATGCCTTTCCCTCCTTGCCGTCTTCTAAAGCAGCCGAGTATAAGGATTCTGGTTTCATTCCTGCATCAAGCGCCAACGCAAGTTCTTCGGGCAATACACCAAGTTTTTCTGCCATTTCCTTGACGGTGGGTTCGCAGTCATTTTCCTTTCGCATAGACTCCTGCAAATTCATAGCCTTTATGGCAAGCTCTTTAAGGCTGCGGCTTACCTTGATAATTCCATCATCACGAATAAATCTTTTTATTTCACCCATAATCATCGGTACCGCATAGGTAGAAAACTTGACATTAAAATTCAAATCAAATTTCTTGATTGCCTTTATAAGACCTATGCACCCTATCTGAAACAAATCCTCAGCCTCGTGGCCACGATTGAGAAATCTTTTTACAACCGCCCTGACAAGCCCTATATTTTCTTCAACGATTTTGTTCTGTGCTGACAAATCACCGCCCTTTGCTGCGTTCAGCAATACTTCGATGTTTTCGTTATAGCTTTTTGTCTGCACAGTATGTCAACTCCTTATACGCTTTTTCATTGTAACAACCGTACCTTCGCCTAGCTCGGATTTAACTGTCACCTCGTCCATGAAGGTCTGCATTACGGTAAATCCCATACCGCTTCTTTCGCACTCGGGCTTTGATGTGAATAAAGGCTGCATAGCCTGTCCTATGTTTTCAATTCCCACACCAAAATCCGTAACCTGAATCTCAAAAACCGAATCAACTATCCTACACAGAATTTTTACAATTCCTTTCATATTTACATATCCGTGTACAATTGAATTTGTTACCGCCTCGGACACCGCAGTTTTAATATCTGCAAGCTCCTCAACACTTAAGTCAAGCTGCACCGAAAACGCCGCAACTGCAGCACGCACAAAGGATTCGTTGCAGCTTTTTGCAGGAACCTCGAGCTTCATATAGTTTTCCATATGTATTTTCACTCCTTTTTGCATTTGTTTTTAATGAGAACAATCAAGTATTTTTTTTAGTCCTGAAATTTCAAGAATTTTATCCACCTGAGGCTTTACGCGGATAACCATAATTTTTCCGCCACGTGCCGAAATCTGCTTATACCTGCCAACAATGACACCTATTCCTGAACTATCCATAAAGGTTACTCCGTCAAAATCCAAAACAATGTTTACTGTGTTGTTTAAAGAAATCTCACGGTCAAGTGTGTCACGCAGAATTGGCGCTGTGTGATGGTCAAGCTCTCCCGTCAGCTTTGCAACCAATGTTGTGCCGATATTCTCAATTTTTATGTTCATTCAACTACCCCCTTTTTGTAGCCTTAAGACAGGTAGGCTTACAATTTTTTCCATTATATTCTTCTTTTTATCTTTAGAAATTTCCTTTTATTTTTTTAGGTTTTGTACACCAAAAATACGCAAAAAAACACAGTCGACTGTGTTTGTCGACTGTGTTTGACTTTTTCTGATAAAAGGTTTATTTTACTGCATTTTTTCTAAAGACTCAAGCACCTTTTCAAGCATAGCCTTATATTTTTCGCCTTTCTGGCGTTCTTCTTCAACAACGCTTGCCGGAGCTTTATCTGTAAAGCCTTTATTTGAGAGTTTGCCCTCAACACGCTTGATTTCGCCGATCAGCTTTGCTTTTTCCTTGGTTAGACGCTCAATTTCCTTTTCCTTGTCAACAAGCTCGTCAAGCGGCAAAAAGATTTCTGCTTTGGGGTTTACAACCGAAACAACATTTTCGGGGATGCCCGCCTTGTGTTCACGGATATCCACCTCTGATGCACTTGCCAGCTTTTCAAGAAATGCTGTTGCTTGTTTGAAAAGGTCAGCAGACTCTGTAACAACAAAAAGCTTAACCTTCTTTGAAGGCGGAACATTCATCTCATTCTTAACGTTTCTTACACCCTTGATTGCCTCCATAATAACTGTCATTTCCTGTTCAGCAACAGGGTTAACAAATTTTTCGTTATACTCGGGCCAGTTTGATATCATAATACTTTCTCCATCATGGGGAAGAGCCTGCCATATTTCTTCGGTAATAAATGGCATAAAGGGATGTAACAGCTTTAGAGTGTTTGACAGTACATAGATAAGAACCTTTTGTGCAGTTTCGTTGCTGTCGCCCATTTCTGCAAATCTGGGCTTAACAAGTTCGATATACCAGTCACAGAATTCATCCCAGATAAAGTCATAAAGTTTTTGAACAGCAATACCCAACTCGTATTTATCAAGGTTTTCGGTAACTTCACGTACAAGCTCATTAAACTTATGCAAAATCCATTTATCTTCAATATGAAGCTTTGAAAGATCAGGAATTTCATTTTTGTCAACAGACAAATTCATCATTACAAAACGCGACGCATTCCAGATTTTGTTTGCAAAGTTACGGCTTGCCTCAACACGCTCCATATAAAATCTCATATCATTACCGGGAGAATTACCTGTTGCCAGAGTAAATCTCAGGGCATCTGCACCATACTGTTCAACAATTTCAAGAGGGTCAATACCATTGCCAAGAGATTTTGACATCTTTCTGCCCTGACTGTCACGAACCAGACCATGAATATATACGTGCTTGAATGGTTCCTTGTTCATATGTTCAAGACCCGAGAAAATCATTCTTGCAACCCAGAAAAATATGATGTCATAACCCGTAACAAGAACCGACGTAGGATAGAAATAATCTAAATCTTCTGTCTTTTCAGGCCAACCCAGAGTAGAAAACGGCCAGAGTGCCGAGCTGAACCATGTATCAAGAACATCGTCCTCCTGCTTAACCTTTCCTCCGCACTTGGGACAGGTGTCAATATCAGTTTTGGAAACTGTCATTTCGCCGCAATCCTGACAATAGAATGCGGGTATACGGTGTCCCCACCAGAGCTGCCGTGATATACACCAGTCGTGAACATTTTCCATCCAGTTCATATATGTTTTCGAAAATCTTTCAGGAATAAACGAAACATCTCCGTCTTTTACAACATCAATCGCTCTCTTCGCAAGAGGTTCCATCTTTACAAACCACTGATTTGATGTAATTGGCTCAACTGTTGTTCCGCAACGATAACACTGACCAACGTTGTGGCTGTGCTCCTCAATCTTTACTAGAAGACCAAGTTCGTCAAGGTCGGCAATCATTGCTTTGCGTGCCTCATATCTATCCATACCCTGATACTTGCCTCCGTATGCGTTGATGGTGGCATCATCGTTAAGTACTTTAATTTGTTCAAGATTATGTCTGAGACCAACCTCAAAGTCATTGGGGTCGTGAGCGGGTGTAATTTTAACACATCCTGTTCCGAATTCCTTGTCAACATATTCATCAGCAATAACCGGAATTTCTCTGCCAACTAAGGGAAGAACAAGTGTTTTGCCAATCAAATCCTTATATCTTTCGTCATTGGGGTTAACCGCAACGGCAGTATCGCCAAGAAGGGTTTCGGGACGTGTTGTTGCAATAATTACAAACTGGTCACTATCCTTTACGGGATATTTAATGTGCCAGAAATTGCCCGCCTGCTCGGCATATTCAACCTCGGCATCCGAGAGTGCTGTGGTACAGCAGGGGCACCAGTTGATAATACGGTTGCCACGATAAATTAAGCCCTTATTATACAGATTTACAAAAACCTCACGAACCGCCTTGGAGCAGCCCTCGTCCATAGTAAAGCGTTCACGCTCCCAGTCGCATGAGCAACCCAGTTTTTTTATCTGGTTAATAATGCGGTTGCCAAACTTTTCCTTCCAGTCCCATACCAATTTAAGGAATTCATCCCTGCCAAGGTCGTGACGGGTAAGTCCCTTTTCCTTGCGAAGATTTTCTTCAACCTTAATCTGTGTTGCAATACCTGCGTGGTCTGTTCCCGGAACCCAAAGTGCAGCATAGCCCTGCATTCTTTTTGTTCTTATAATAATATCCTGGAAAGTTTCATCAAGTGCGTGGCCCATATGAAGCTGACCAGTAACATTTGGTGGCGGAATTACAATTGTAAAGGGCTCCTTGTTTTTATCCACCTTTGTGTGGAAATATCCCTTGTCAACCCAATTATTGTATATACGCTCCTCAACCGCCTTGGGATCGTATACCTTTGATAATTCTTCAGCCATTTAAAACAGCTCCCTTCTGTAAAATCAAACAGTTTAGTCCGTCAATTACAATATAATCTTTAAAAACACCTTTTTGCCCTTTTTAAGAACAATTTTGCCATCTGAAAAAATTGCCTTTTCAACAGTGTACATAACATCACCGATTTTATTGCCGTCGATACTGATACCTCCCTGCTGAACAAGTCTGCGAGCTTCGCCCTTTGAAGGAGCAAGTCCGCTTTTCACAAGCAAATCAAGAATATTTATACCATTTGTTGTATCCTCTGCCTCAAGCTGATAGGTGGGCATATTGCTGTCGTCGCTGCCGGCGCCAAATACCGCTTTAGCAGCACTATCAGCCTTATTTGCTTCTTCCTCGCCGTGCACCATCTTTGTAACTTCATATGCCAGACGACACTTAACATCATTAAGTTGCTGACCCTCTAACTTTTCGTATTCTGCAATTTCTTCCATAGGAACAAATGTAACCAGCTTAAGAAGGCGGATAACATCCTTGTCATCAACGTTTCTCCAATACTGATAGAATTCATAGGGTGTAACCTTTTCAGGGTCAAGCCAAAGAGCACCCTTTTCGGTCTTGCCCATTTTCTTGCCTTCAGAGGTTGTGAGCAAGGTGAATGTCATACCATAAGCATCTTTGCCGTCCTTTCGACGAATGAGTTCAATACCGCCGATAATGTTTGACCACTGGTCATCACCTCCAAATTCCATAATACAGCCATAATCCTTGTGAAGCTTATAAAAGTCATAGCCCTGCATCAGCATATAGTTAAATTCAAGGAAGGAAAGACCCCTTTCCATTCTTGCCTTAAAGCATTCAGCAGATAACATTCTGTTTACCGAGAAATGAACACCTACCTCGCGCAGAAAATCAACATAGTTAAGATCAAGCAGCCAGTCAGCATTATTAACCATAATAGCTTTGCCGTCAGAAAAGTCAATGAATTTTGACATCTGCTCTTTAAAGCGATTTGCATTATACTGAATCGTTTCCTTTGTAATCATAGGACGCATATCTGTCTTGCCTGTGGGGTCGCCAACCATTGTGGTGCCTCCGCCAAGCAGAATAATGGGTCTGTGTCCTGCGTTCTGCATATGTTTCATTACAACAAGTTGCATAAAATGACCGATGTGCAGGCTGTCAGCTGTTGGGTCAAAGCCTATATAAAAGGTTATTTTTTCTTCTGCAAGAAGCTTTTTGATTTCCTCCTCGTGTGTCATCTGTGCAATCAAGCCACGCTCTTTCAGTACATCAAAAACATTTTTCATCTGTTTATCCTTCCTTATCTGTTTTCATTGGATTTTTACTTATATTATTTAATTCGTCAAGCAAAGTATCGACTGTCTTTCGACTGACAGCAAACTCGGCGTTTCCGTTTATAAAAGCTGCATAACTCTTTTCATTCACACCTGTCAGGCTTATGGTTTGTGCATCGGAGCCGTTGTAATAATATACCGAAACAACAATTTCGCCTTTATTTTCAGGAGTTCCTGAAATTTCGCTGAGTATTTCAAGCCCGCCTAGCAGTTCTGCAACCGAATCAAATGCGGCCCTGCTTGCAGCTTTGCCGTTCACAAAAAACTGACCGTTAGCAGTGTTTCTTTGTAAGCTTTTTATTTCATAAACCTTATCTGCCGTCTTTACGGTCACACTGCATATATTTTCAACATCCGAGCTTAAAACACCATGTTCCAGTATATAAAACGGTTCGGTATGCAAAAATTCAAGCTGCGAGGCACTTATAACAAAAATGCCTTCTTTTCCCGCTTTAACTGCATAAACCTTTCCGCCCCTTTCGGTACCAAGGTACAGAGTTTCATTATGGTCACCCCATCTGAAATTAAGTATCGCGCGGGATTTTTCATCAAGACCGTAATCTGTCATATTGCCAGAGAAATCATCAACATAACTTACCGCCGCAATTGATGGGATTCGCACAATAATCTGCTGTTCAAACCTTTCATCATCCACATCCTTGCGATAGGGCGTTTCCATAATATAGCGGTTTGATTTGCTGTTTGATATTTCTGTCGCAGTTTTTGTCCTGACAACAGTTTTGGTTTTGTCATGGTCTGTAAAGCTGTAATATGTCAAAAACTCATCGGTCTTCACAAGCTCATCAAACACAAGAGCCGCCCGAAGCTTATCTAGACTTGCCACAAGTATGTCACGCATAGATTTGCGTACTTTATAAACCTCGTCTTCATCACTTATACGCACCGCACAGGTTTCGCCCTTATGTCCCACAAAGCTAATCTCAAATTTGCTTTCATCATCCAGTGTCAATGTTACTGACTGCGTTTTTGTAAATTCAAGCTCTTTTAAATCTTTCTTATTAAAAACACCTTGTGATTGAATAAGCGATACGCTGTTTATGATATCCTGAACCGATTTCTGGTCCAAAACCGCTAGCTCGTTACCCTCAACCTGCCACACTCCGTCAGCCTTGACAAGAGTATATGACTCTCCACCATTCCTGACAGAATATTTAACAATATCCGAGGGCATACAACTGAACACTTCAATATTCTGAGGTTTTTTACTGTTCTGATAATTTATATAGCCATATATTCCAAAACAACCAACAAGCAGCAGCAAAGCTATTATCCAAATCATTACCACTGTCTGTTTTTTCATGACATCGCCTCCTGATTTTAAGGCTTTGTGAGGTGAGCCCCACAAAACTTAAACTTGATAAATCTGTATTAAATTTACCTTTATGTTTATTCTTCGATGTCTAGTTTAATGCCAAGTTCTTTAAGCTGTGACGCATCCACCACGTCAGGCGAGTTGGACATAAGCTCGGATGCATTCTGTACCTTGGGGAATGCAACAACGTCACGAAGGCTCTCTGCACCGCACATAATCATTGCAATTCGGTCAAGACCGATACCCATACCACCGTGAGGAGCAGCACCGTATTTATAAGCTTCAACCAAAAATCCAAACTTGGCAGCAATTTCTTCTTCTGTAAGTCCCAAGGCCTTAAACATCTTCTGCTGAAGTTCATAGTCATTGATGCGGATTGAGCCGCTTGAAAGTTCTGTGCCATTAAGCACAAGGTCATACGCCTTTGCAGTTACCTTTTCGGGAGCGCTTTCAAGATACTGTATACATTCATCATTAGGCATTGTAAAGGGGTGGTGCATCGCCACATAAGTTTGGCTTTCTTCGTCGTATTCAAAGAAGGGGAACTCTGTAACCCAAAGGAAGTTAAAGCCTTCTTTAATAATATCAAGCTGTTTTGCCACCTTGCATCTCAATGAACCTAAAGTTGAGAGGGTTGTGCTGTTTTTGTCTGCAACTATAAATACAACATCGCCCTTTTCTGCACCACACTTATTTATGATTGCATTAAGCTCGTCTTCGGTCATAAACTTTGCAAATGAACAGTTGGGAACATCCTCAATCCATCTGATATAGGCAAGACCCTTTGCACCGATGCCGCGAACATATTCGGTCAGCTTGTCAATCTCTTTTCTTGTAAGTATTTCAGCAGCATTCTTTGCACAAATTGCACGGACAGAACCGCCGTTTTCAATTGCTGAGGTAAATACTCCAAATGCGCAATCCTTAACCAAGTCTGAAAGGTCTGTGATTTCCATATCGAAACGTGTGTCAGGCTTATCTGAGCCATAACGTTCCATAGCCTCTTTATAGGTAAGCCTTGGCAGCGGAGTGGAAATGTCTACATCAAGAACATCCTTGAAGAGTCTTTTTACAAAGCCTTCGCCCATTTCAAGTATATCTTCAACATCAACAAATGACATTTCTAAGTCAATTTGAGTGAATTCAGGCTGACGGTCTGCACGCAGGTCTTCGTCACGGAAGCAACGCGCAAGCTGAATGTATCTGTCAAATCCCGAAATCATAAGCAGTTGTTTGTAAATCTGAGGTGACTGAGGAAGGGCATAAAACTTTCCGTTGTGAATACGTGACGGAATGATATAGTCACGCGCGCCCTCGGGTGTTGACTTTATCATCATCGGTGTTTCTATCTCGATAAAGCCGTTTTCTTCAAAATAATCTCTTGCACTCTTTGCAATCTTTGACCTTGTAATGATGTTATCCTGAAGAGGTGCCCGACGCAAATCAAGATAACGGTACTTAAGGCGAAGCTCCTCGTTTACATTTGTTTTGTCTGTTATTTCAAATGGGGGCGTCTGCGCCTTTGCAAGAATTCTCAAATCATCAACAAAAATTTCTATATTACCAGTCTTTATAGTATCATTTTTGCTTTCTCTCTCTCTTACCGTACCCTTTGCCATAAGCACATATTCGCTGTGACAGGATGCCGCCTTTTCAAACACTGCCTTGTCGGTTGTTTCGTCAAAGGCAAGCTGAACAATGCCTGTTCTGTCCCTTAAATCAATAAATATCAAGGTTCCCATATCACGGATTTTCTGAACGTATCCGCCAACCACAACGGTTTTGCCGATACCTTCGGTTTCGCCGCAGTAATTAGTTCTTTTAAGACCTTTCATTGTATCCATATTGTTTACCTCTCCTATCCTTTTATATTGGCAATCAACTCGTCTGCTGAAAGTTTAATTTCAACAGTTTTGCCGTTTGCCATATTTTTAAGACTTCCCTTATTTCCATCAATTTCGTTATCACCGATAACAATACTGTATTTTGCAGAAAGCTTGTCTGCATATTTCATCTGTGCTTTAAGGCTTCTGCCACACAAATCCTGTTCGGCATGAATACCCTTAAGCCTCAAATCATATATAAGCTTTTGTGCCATCTTGTCGGCAGCATCTCCCATTGCAGCAATAAACAAATCGGGGCCCAATTCTCCTGTTTGCGACTCATCCTGCTGAGCCTTGAGCACCAAAATCAGTCTTTCAAGTCCTGCCGCAAAGCCTATACCATCAGCACTCTTGCCGCCTAGCTGTTCAACCAGACCGCTGTATCGGCCTCCGCCGCAGACCGTCGATTGTGCTCCAAGACAATCAGACACAAACTCAAAAACAGTTTTTGTATAATAATCAAGACCTCTTACAATATCGGGGTTCACAGTGTAGCTGATACCCATATTATCAAGACGTTCCTTTGTTTCTTCGAAATGGTCGTGACATTCACCACAGAGGTGGTCAAGCATTTTGGGTGCCTTGGCTGCAATTTTGCTGCAAATTTCCGACTTGCAATCAATAATTCGCATCGGATTTTTATCCAGCCTTTCAAGACAGGTTGGGCAAAGCTCGCCCTTGTATTCCTCAAAATATCCTCTCAGCTTTTTGTTGTAGTCCTTTTTGCAAACAGGGCAGCCGATGCTGTTAATATTAAGGCTTATCCCTTTAAGACCAAGTCTGTCTAAAAACATACTCGCAAGCGAAATAACCTCGGCATCGGTTGCGGCATTGCTTGCACCGAAGCACTCAATGCCAAACTGATGGAATTCACGCAGTCTTCCCGACTGTGGCTTTTCGTATCTGAAACAAGGGGTAATATAAAAAAGCTTTGTGGGCTGCGGATTTGCATAAAGTGAATTTTCGATATAACTTCTTGCAAGCGGGGCTGTACCCTCGGGCTTTAATGTAATCGAACGACCACCCTTGTCCTCAAAAGTATACATTTCCTTCTGCACCACGTCTGTTGTGTCTCCCACACCACGCTGGAACAGCTCGGTATGTTCAAAGACGGGTGTTCTCATCTCCTTATATCCATAAAGGTCGCAAACAATCCTTGCGGTGTTTTCTATGTACTGCCACAGCTTGCTGTCCCTTGGCAATACGTCCTCGGTACCTCTTGGTTTTGTAATCATCTTGCACCAAAATCCTTTCTGTTACTCACTTTTTCCTTTGTCGCTATCTAAAATGTAATCAATTAATTCCAGTACCTGGTCGCGTCCCTGACGGTTCTCCGACGAAAAGGGTATCAAAACCGATTCATCAGTAAGTTCCAAATCTTCATAAATTGCAGTTAAGTTTCCTTCAATCTGAGATTTTTTTAGCTTGTCAATCTTTGTGGCAACCAGCAATGGCTCGTAATTATAACTCCTTATCCAGTCAAACATCATCTTGTCATCTGCAGTGGGCTTGTGCCTTGCGTCCACCAACTGAATTACCTGAACAAGGCTTTGTCTGTTTGAAAGATAACCCTCTATCATAGCCCCCCATTTTTCCTTCTCCTGCTTTGAAACCTTTGCATAACCATATCCGGGGAGGTCAACAATACGGTATTTGCCCGCAATCTCATAAAAGTTTATGGTTGCAGTTTTGCCGGGTGTGCTGCTTGTTCTTGCAATATTCTTGCGGTTGGCAAGGCAGTTTATAAGGGATGACTTGCCAACATTTGAACGTCCCACCAATGCAATCTCGGGAAGGCTGTCATCAGGATACTGTTCGGGCTTTACAGCCGTCATCAGCAGCTTAATGTCAATAAATTCCATTTTTCTCTACCTCCACTAAGTGCATTTTCAAGAACAGTTTTCATATCCTTTGCAAAAACAAACTCTACCTCGTTCTTTATCTTTTCGGGAAGTTCCTCGAAATCCTTTTTGTTTTCAAAGGGGATAATAATCTTGCGAATTCCCATACGGTATGCAGCCAGGGATTTCTCCTTCAGTCCGCCGATTGGCAAAACTCTGCCACGCAGGGTAATTTCACCTGTCATTGCAACATTGCGATTAACTGCTACGCCCGAAAGAGCAGAAATTATTGCCGTTGCCATTGTTATGCCTGCAGACGGACCGTCCTTGGGAATTGCACCCTCCGGCACGTGAACGTGAATATCCTTTTCCTTGTAGAAATCAGAATCTATTTCAAACACATCTGCATTTGCACGAATAAAGCTGAGTGCCGCCCGCGCGGATTCCTTCATAACATCGCCAAGATTTCCCGTAAGCTCCAGCTTTCCGGTACCCTTCATTGTATTAACCTCAATATAAAGAGTATCACCGCCTGTCTGAGTCCATGCAAGGCCTGTTGCGGTACCCACAAGATTTGACTCTGCCATATGCTCATAAAGGTAAATTCTGCTGCCCAGATACTTCTTTAAAACCTTTTCACTGACAGAAATACTCTGCTTTTTTTCTTCAACAATCTCCTTTGCAGCCTTACGGCATACAGCGCCAAGACGGCGTTCAAGAGTACGAACACCAGATTCACGTGTGTAGCCTTCAATAATCAGCCTTATTGTATTGTCTGGAATTTTAAGCATTTTAGCTGTCAATCCGTTCTGCTTTCTCTGCTTGGGCAGAAGATATTTTTTTGCAATATTGAACTTTTCGTCCTCGGTATAGCCCGAAATCTCAATAATATCCATCCTGTCATAAAGTGGTGCAGGGATATTTTCAATCGAGTTTGCCGTTGTGATAAACAACACCTTTGAAAGGTCAAATGGAAGCTCAAGAAAATGGTCACGGAAGGTACTGCATTGTTCAGGGTCAAGCACCTCAAGCATTGCAGCAGCGGGGTCACCGTGGAAATCACTTGACATTTTGTCAATCTCATCAAGCAATAATAGCGGATTATTGCTTCCTGCCTGCTTTATTGCGGTAACAATTCTTCCGGGCATTGCGCCCACATAAGTTTTACGGTGGCCGCGTATTTCAGCCTCATTTTGAATACCGCCAAGGCTGACACGAACATACTTTCTTCCCAAAGACTGTGCCAATGACTTTGCAATTGAGGTCTTGCCCGTTCCTGGAGGGCCTGCAAGGCATATGATTGAGCCTTTGGTATCCTCAGCAAGACATTTAACCGCCAGATATTCAAGAATTCTTTCTTTAACCTTTTCAAGGCCATAATGGTCACGGTCAAGAATTTTCTTTGCCTCTTCTATATCCGAATTTTCTTCGGTTGATATTTCCCATGGCATTGCAAGAACAGTTTCAATATAATTCTGAACAACACCATACTCCTGTGAATGTACAGAAAGCCTTGCCAGTCTGGAAAGCTCTTCATCTAATTTTTCAACAACCCGGTCAGGGAGATTTCTCTTTTCAATTTTTTCTCTGTAGGAATCTGCCTCTGACTGTCCTGATTCAAAATCGCCAAGTTCTTCCTGAATAACCTTCATCTGTTCACGCAAAATGTAATCACGCTGATTTTTATCAAGACTGGTTTTGAGTTTTGACATAACACCCTGCTCAATTTCCATAATGTTGTTCTCGTTTTCCATAAAAGCAATCAACTTTTCCATACGGGTGTCAACATGAAGTTCTTCGAGTATAATCTGCTTTTCGTGAGGCTTTAACGGAAAGTTTGTCGCCGTAATATCCGCAAGCTCACCTGCATCCTCAATTTCAAGCATAGATGCAGCGATTTCGGGATTCATCTTTTCATAAAGATTAAAATATTCCTCCAGCAGCTTCTGAATTTTCCGCATAAGCACCTGCTCCTGCAGGCTGTCCTTGCAAGGAATGTCGTTTTTCTTTACAACAGTTGCCTGAATAAAACGCTCGGCATCCTCAAACACTGTCATCCCCGCACGGAAAAGGCCTTCAACAAGAACACGCAGGTTTCCATCGGGAAGACGAAGAATCTGCTTCACCTCGGCAACCACACCGATTTTCGAAACCTCGTCCTTAGTTGGATTTTCGGTCATTATATCTTTTTGATAGCTGAGAAAAACAAGCTGTTCTCCCGCCATTGCATATTCAACAGCCGCAATTGACTTTTTTCTGCCCACATCAAAATGCAGGACCATCCCCGGGAAAATTGAAATTCCCCGCAAAGGTATAAGCGGCATTATATATCTTTTGTTTGCCATCTGTCTGTTTTCTTCCTTTCACAAGCAAAATAGAAACATTTTGCCCATTATCCGTACTATTATACTATTTTTTTCGAAAGATTTCAACCCCTTCGGCACTAATAATTTCAATATTATCTGATTTTTTTGATATAATTTCTCCTGATTTACCCTGATTTTGATTTTTCATCACATCAAGCACCTGATATATTCTTTCTGCTGGAATGATTTCTATGTCATACTCTGCAAATCTCTCCTGCCAGTTTGCTTCGGGGATAATCACCCGTTTTGCTCCTGCCTCAATTGCCGCCTTTATTTTCAGCGGAACCTCTCCCACACCACAAACCTCTCCGCAAATAGAAATCTCGCCTGTTAAAGCTGTGGTGCCGTCAAAGGGAATATTTTTTATTGCTGAATACACCGCACAAAAAATTGCAATGCCTGCCGATGGGCCGTCAACCGGAACGCAGTTTGGAAAATTGATATGAATATTGTAGTCATCCACCGCTATACCAAGCTTACACTTCAAAACTGTTATTGTATTCTTAACCGATGACGAAATACTGCTCTTCCGTTTCAGCTTTTGACGGTTGTTTGTAATTTCCTCCTCTTCAATTGCACCCGTAACAGTTACCTGACCTGTGCCCTTGCTACACTTTTCCGCAACTGCCTCAATATCAAGTATACATCCTTGAGAACTTCCAAATACCGCCAATCCGGATACCTTTCCAATTCGTGCCTCATTTATCATACGTTTTTCGTATCTTGGATTGTATTTGCCTGTTTCGATAACCCACTCAATATCCGAGCACTCTACCTTTGTGCGTTTTTCTAGCTTTGTTATACTTTCTGCGGTCTGTACTATATTTACAGCATCTCTGCCATTATCCGCAAATGCCGCCACCATATCAAATATCTCACTGCTGAATTCCGTATCGGTCTTTTTTGCGGCATCTCCGGCTATCTTTTTTACCTGTTCTCGGGAAAGACTGCCAAAGAACACCTCTACGCATCTTGACCGTAAGGCAGGAGGAATTTCCTCGGGAAGTCTGGTGGTCGCCCCTATCAGCCTGAAATCCGCTGGAAAACCGTTTCTGAAAATTTCGTGTATATGTCTTGGGATTTCCTTGTTGTCGCAGCTGTAATATGCACTGTCAAAATACACACGCCTGTCCTCAAGCACCTTCAGCAGCTTATTCATCTGTATTGATGACAGTTCGCCGATTTCGTCAATAAAAAGCACGCCGCCGTGAGCTCTTGTCACCGCTCCCTCCTTGGGTTGTGGCACACCTGCTGGTCCATATGCCCCAGCCCCCTGATAAATAGGGTCGTGAACCGAGCCAATAAGGGGGTCTGCGATACTGCGTTCGTCATACTGCATTGTGGTAGCATCAATCTCCACAAATTTTGAATACTCCTTAAATGGAGATTCGGGATTTCGCTTCGCCTCGTTTAAAACCACCCTTGCCGCCGCGGTCTTGCCAACCCCCGGAGGGCCGTAAATCAATACGTGCTGTGGATTTTTACCGCAAAGAGCACTGCGCAACGCCTTGATTCCTTCCTCCTGACCGATAATCTCGCTGACCTTGCTTGGTCTGGTCTTTTCGGTCAAAGGTTCTGACAGCTTTATATTGTTCATCTTTTTCAGCCGTTCAAGCTCTCTTGTGCTGTCCTTGTTTATTGAATTTTTGCCCGAATACTGACTGCTAAGCATAGATAAAAAATACACGCCTATCACTATCGTAAAGAAAAACTGTACTACTGTCATCAAAGTCATAACGGTATTTAACATAAAGTTTGCTCCTTAATCATTTAATACCGTTAGTATGTCTTTTTGAAAAATATTAATACAAAAAAGAAATGGTATGCCAAAAAACCGACATACCATTTTATTTATTTAAAATAATTGTTTACATAATGTTGCAGTCGTTCCTTAACAGCCATGTCCAGGTCGGGAATATCTGCAAAGGGATTTTTAATTCCCAGCTTTTCGTACTTGTAAAAACCCATTGTATGAAAGCCCAGAAGTTCGTATTTTTCAATACAGTTAAAATTCTTTATATGACCAATATACCTGTCAAGTGCCTCTTCGCTGTCGTTTATCCCCGGAACAACCACAGTGCGAATCCAGGTACGCTTTCCGATACTTTCAAGAAACCTTAGCATTTCAAGCGTTTTGCTTATATCCATACCTGTGTATTTTATGTAGCTTACGTCGTCCCAGAATTTAAGGTCGAGAATGACCATCTGGGATTTTTCGAGAACAAACCTTGCCGAGTCACAAAGTTCCACTGCGCCCGAGGTATCAATTGCATAATTAATACCACGAGATTGTAACAAAGGAACACATTCCCTTAAAAACTCTGCCTGCAAAAGAGGCTCGCCGCCGGAAAAGGTTACGCCCCCTTCCTCTTTAAAATAAGGCTTGTATCTGGCAATCTTTTTAACCAGTGTATTCGCATCTATTTTCTGCCCTGCTCCGCTCCATGTATCAGGGTTATGACAATAAGCACATCTTAGGGGACATCCCGCAAGGAACACCGCACACCGAAGCCCTATTCCATCAACTGCAGCTAAACTTTCAAAAGAATGTATAAAGCCTTCCATAATTCATCACCCTACATCTTTTCGTGGAAGGTTCTTGAAATAACCTCCAGCTGCTTATCACGAGTCAGCTTGTTGAAGTTAACCGCATAACCGCTTACACGGATGGTCAGCGAGGGATATAGAGTTGGGTCATTCATTGCATCAATGAGCTTTTGACGGTTGAGCACATTTACATTAAGGTGATGTGCATTCTGTGCAAAATATCCGTCAAGAACTGCCACCAGCTTTTCTACGCGGTCGCCTTCATCGCATCCCAATGTTTCGGGAGTAATTGAGAATGTATTTGAGATACCATCCTGACAACAATCATAGCAAAGCTTTGCCACCGAGTTAAGGGATGCCAATGCACCATCTTTATCTCTGCCATGCATCGGGTTTGCACCTGGAGCAAATGGTTCACCGGCCTTTCTGCCATCAGGAGTTGAACCAGTCTTTTTGCCATAAACCACATTGGATGTGATTGTCAGTATTGAAAGTGTATGCTTTGCACCGCGATAGGTTTTTGTTTTACACAATTCTGCATAGAAGAATTCCGTTATCCACTTTGCAATTTCATCTGCACGGTCATCATCATTGCCGTATTTGGGGAAATCTCCCTCAGTTTTGAAGTCAACAATCATCCCCCTTTCGTCCTTAACAGGGGTAACCTTTGCATACTTTATCGCACTAAGGCTATCTGCAAGAACACTGAGACCGCTGATACCAAACGCCATAAGACGTTCGGGTTCAACATCGTGAAGGGACATCATCAACCTTTCATACGCATAATGGTCATGCATATAATGAATAACATTCATTGTATTGACATACAACTTTGCCATCCATGATGCATACTCCTTAAAGGCATAAATAACTTCATCATAATCAAGAGGCTTGTCATCACCAAAGGTCTTTCCCTCAGGTGCAACCTGTTCGCCGTAAATTTCGTCTTTGCCGCCGTTGAGAGCCATAAGAAGAACCTTTGCGAGATTACATCTTGCGCCAAAAAACTGCATCTGCTTACCAACCTTCATTGCAGACACACAGCATGCAATAGCATAATCATCGCCAAAATCCTTACGCATAACATCATCATTTTCATACTGAATTGAATCTGTATCAATTGAAACCTTTGCGCAGAACTCCTTAAATCCCTGGGGAAGTTCCTGTGCCCAGAGAACCGTAATGTTAGGCTCGGCACTGGGCCCTAAGTTATAAAGTGTCTGTAAAAATCTAAAACAGGTCTTTGTAACCATGGACTCTCCGTCCTTTGTCATACCTGCCAGCGAGCATGTAACCCACACCGGGTCACCGGCAAAAAGGTCGTTATATTCAGGTGTGCGCAGGTGTCGCACAAGACGCATTTTAAGTACCAGGTCGTCAATGAGCTCCTGAGCAGAAATTTCATCAAGATTTCCTTCTTCAATATCACGCTGGATATAGATATCAATAAATGCAGAAATACGACCTATGCTGTTGGCTGCACCGTTCTGTTCCTTAACAGCCCCAAGATATCCGAAATACAGCCATTGAATTGCCTCTAATGCATTATTTGCAGGGCGTGTAATATCACAACCGTATTCCCCTGCCATAATCACAAGCTGTTTCATAAATTCAAGCTGTCTTTCGATATCCTCAACAAGATGAATTGTCTCTTCAGACATATCCCTTTCGCTTATCCGCTTTTTGTCAAGCTGACGCTGTTCAATCAAGTAACCCATACCATAAAGCGCAATTCTGCGGTAGTCGCCTATAATTCTGCCACGAGCATAAGCATCAGGCAAACCTGTAAGCACACCCACATGTCTTGCCTTTTTCATTGTATCTGTATATACACGGAAAACCCCTGTATTATGTGTTGTACGGTATTTAAATTCTTCAGCAACCTTCTCGCCGATTTCAAAGCCATATGCCTTACACGCCTGAACAGCATTGCGATAGCCGGCAAAAGGATTAACCGCTCTTTTAAGGGGCTCGTCTGTCTGCAGACCCTTGATTATATCCTCGCCCTCTATAATATATCCGGGCTTATAAGTCAGCAAGGATGATACCCGGTCAGGGTCAACACTGAGAACACCACCATTTTTATTCTCTTGAATCAGAAGCTCCTGAACTTTTGCAAAAACACGGTCTGTGCGCTTGGTTGTTCCCTTAAGAAATGATGCGTCACCGGTATAAGGCGTATAGTTATGTCTGATAAAATCAGCAACATCTATATTGCTTGTCCAATTACCTTTCTTAAATCCTCTCCAATGTGCCATAAATAATCATCTCACTTTCCGCAAAAACTAAAAGAACACCCTTGATCAGAAACAAGGATGCCCAGGCGGTCGACAAATATTAATCCCTGTTTCCTCGCAGTAAACTCTGCATTCCGCCAGTCGCAGGGGTTGTTTACTTTTATAGTGTAATTATACACTAAATTTCTTTTGTTGTCAAACATATTATTTACTAAAAATGTATTATTTTACCTCAAAGTTTTGTAGCTTCGCGAATATTAATGTAATTATAGGGAAAAATCTATGTGTAAATATTTCCAAAATCCTTGCAAATCAAGGAAATTTAGTGTATAATATACCGTGGTTGGATGTTACCGATGCATTGGCTTGACATTAGTTATACGAATCTGATTTTTAGTGGCTGATTTCCGCCCGAACTGTGTTAAAATACTCGCCAATCCACAAAGGATTAGCTCCGTTTTTGCTTTGTTCAGACAAAAATCAGCTCGCTTAAAATTCTTCGACCTGAAAAGGATGGAATTTTGAGAAGATTTTGGTGCGGAGGATAAAGGCAGGCTGACGCCTGTCAAAGACGACAAACTAAAATATACCGAAATTACGCCTTTTCAGGCAGATTCGGATAGCTACTGTCAGGCTAAGTCGGTTCATTGATACAGAGCGGTTAAAATTTTTATATTAATTAGGAGGATAGTTTTTTGCAAAAAAATAAAAAAATCAAGATTACACCACTTGGAGGGCTGCATGAGATCGGAAAAAACATGACAGTCTTCGAGTACGGAAGCGACCTGATTATTCTTGACGCAGGCCTTGCATTTCCCGACGATGATATGTTGGGAATTGATATGGTTATACCCGATATAACCTATCTACAAAAGCACAAGAACAGAATACGCGGCATTGTTCTTACCCACGGTCATGAGGACCATATTGGTGCCATTCCTTATGTTCTTAAGGAATTTAACGTGCCAGTTTTCGGAACAAAACTGACATTGGGAATACTTAAAAACAAGCTCGAGGAGCACGGCATTTTAAACTCCACAAAACTCAATGTCATAAGTCCGGGGGCAACGTTTACACTTGGCGAGTTCAAGGTTGAATTTATAAGGTCAAATCACAGTATTGCAGATGCGGTTGCTGTTGCATTGCACACCCCTGCCGGAACAATCCTGCACACAGGTGACTTTAAAATCGACTCCACTCCCATAGATGGTGAAATGATTGACCTTGGCCGTATAGGTGAGCTTGGCAGGAAAGGTATTCTTCTCCTTATGTCAGACAGCACCAATGCCGAACGTAAGGGCTATACTATGAGCGAGAGCACCGTGGGGGCGACCTTTGACAATGTGTTTGACAACTGCAACAAACGAATTTTCGTTGCTACCTTTGCCTCTAACATTCATCGTGTTCAGCAAATTATCAATGCAGCGGTGAAATACGGCAGAAAAGTCGCCGTTTCAGGCCGAAGTATGGAAAATGTTCTTACTGCGGCAATTGAGCTTGGGTATATGGATATTCCCAAAAACACACTGATAAATCTGGATGAAATCGGCAGATATTCCAAGGAACAGTTAGTCATTATAACAACTGGCAGTCAGGGTGAAACTATGTCGGCTCTGTCACGTATGGCATTTTCAGGTCACAAAAAGGTAAATATCGAAGCAGATGACCTTGTTATCATTTCCGCAAGTCCCATACCGGGCAATGAAAAAGCAATTTCAAACGTAATAAATGAGCTTCTTAAACACGGAGCAGAGGTAATTTATGAATCACTTGCCGATGTCCATGTATCAGGACACGCCTGTCAGGAAGAGCTTAAGATTATACTTGCTCTTGCAAAACCTAAATACTTTATGCCTGTTCACGGTGAATTCAAACATCTCAGCCGACACCGCTCTTTGGCTTTGCAAATGGGAATGAATTCAAATGACATCTTTATGATGGAAAACGGTCAGGTTCTTGAGGTTTCCAAAAGCGTGGCGAAAATTACCGGCATTGTGCCATCGGGTAAGGTTTTGGTTGATGGCTTGGGCGTAGGAGATGTTGGCTCTATCGTTCTTCGCGACCGCAAGCATCTGTCAGAGGATGGTTTGATTGTTGTTGTGATGACAATTGACCACGCAAGTCAGACAGTCGTTGCAGGACCCGACATTATTTCCCGTGGTTTTGTATACGTGCGTGAATCCGAGGATTTAATGGAAAGTATGCGAATAAAAACCGCCGACATTGTCAACACCTGTCTTGACAATCACACACTCGATTGGGCAAGTCTTAAATCTCACGTTAAAAACGAGTTGGGTGCATATATCTTTGAAAAAACAAAGAGAAAGCCTATGATATTGCCGATTATTATGGATATCTAAAATACAAAATGACGCCCTTGCTGATTAAAGCAAGGGCGTTTGATTTTGTTAATTAAAAACTATTTACAATGCTTTTAAAGGTATTTCCGCGTTCTTCAAAGTTTTTAAACAAGTCAAAGCTTGCACAAGCAGGGGAAAGTATTACCACATCACCTTTCTCTGCAACATTGCGTGCGGTCTTTATTGCCGTTTCAAACTCGCTTTCGCGGTAAATAGGTAAACCGTTATAATTGTCTGCGTTCTTCACCGCCGCCTCAATTTTATCGGATGTAACCCCTACAAGAATGAGTTTTTTAACGCGTTCGTTAACAACAACACCAAACTCGTCAAATGGAATTTTTTTGTCATAGCCACCGGCAATAAGAATAAGTTTTTCATCAAACGAATTAAGCCCTGCAGTTGTTCGTGCCGGACTGCTGGCAATTGAATCGTTGTAATACCGCACTCCGTCATGCTCACGAACAAGCTCAATTCTGTGGGCAACACCGCCAAAATTTTTCGCCACAGTTTCAACCGTTTCTTTTGATACATAATCTCTTGTTGCCGCAATTGCCGCCATATAGTTTTCAATATTGTGAATTCCCGGAATTAAAATGTCATCAATATTTATTACCTTTTGGTCACCATAAAAGATACCTCCATCCAGCAAATGCACAAGAGCATCACCCTTTGATGAAAAACTACGGTTCTCACCCTTTGCCTCGTGACCAAATTTAAATGTAATGTCATTTGCTGAATTAGTCACCAGAACAGATTCTTTTCCCTGATATTTCATTATGTTTTTCTTTGATTCTATATATTCATCAAAATCCTTATGCCAGTCCAGATGGTTGGGTGTTACATTTGTCACAACCGCAACCTTGGGGCTTTTTTTCATTGAAAAAAGCTGAAAACTGGAAAGCTCGATAACAGCCTTATCGTCCTGCTTAATGTTTTCAAGTTCTGCAACAAGGGGCTTGCCAATATTTCCGCCAATGTGGCAGGTATAACCAGCGGTTTTAAGCATTTCACCAATAAGGGTAGTGGTTGTGGTTTTTCCGTCGCTGCCTGTAACTGCAACAATCTCGCAAGGACAAAGTTCAAAAAACAGCTCCATCTCAGAGGTTATTATAATTCCTCTTTCCTTTGCCTCCAAAAGCTCTGGAACATCCCCACGAAGACCGGGAGTTTTAAAAATAACCTCGCATCCTTCAGGAATGTTTTTAAGATAATCCTCACCCAGAACAAATTCAGCACCCAAAGCAGAAAGCTCAGTATACGCCTCTCCCAAAGCCGCAGCATCATTTTTGTCGTGAGCTGTAACCTTTGCTCCGCCTTCAATCAGAAAACGTATAAGAGGAATATTGCTTACCCCTACGCCGATTACCGAAATCTTTTTATCTTTCAAGGATTTTTTATATTCAAATACATTCATAATCTCCTGCTCCTTTTAAAAGACTATTTTAAAAACACTTCTTAAAGAAACTAAGGCGGCTAACTCAAAGATTAACCGCCTTAGTAATTTAGCAAAAATTATTCAGCATCAAGAATATCACCCAAAGTGAATGAACCTTCCTCTGTGTATGACTCATCAGCTTTTGCTTCCACTTCCTCAACCTTTTCAGTTTCTGCTACATAGTCAGGAAGGAGAACCTTTCTTGAAAGACCAATCTGCTTTGTGTCGTTATTAATTTCAGTAACCTGAACCTCAACCTCGTCACCGATGTTAAGAACATCTGATGGCTTTTCAATTCTTGCGTTTGCAATCTGTGAAATGTGGATAAGACCATCTACAAAAGGAGCAACCTCAGCGAAAGCACCAAATGGCAGAATACGAACAACCTTACACTTGATGTTGTCGCCAACCTTCAAATCCTTTGTAGCCTGATACCAGGGGCTGTCTTCTTCCTTCTTGTGGCCAAGAGAAATCTTCTTTGCCTCAACATCAACATCCTTGATATAAACTTCAAGAGTATCGCCAACAGCAACTACCTCTGACGGATGCTTAATTCTTGCCCATGAAAGCTCTGAAACGTGAACAAGACCATCTACACCGCCAAGGTCAACGAATGCACCAAATGTAGTAATTGACTTAACCGTACCATTGTATGTCTTGCCAACTTCAAGTGATGCCCAGAAAGCAGCCTCTCTTGCCTTTTTGTCAGCCTCAAGCTCCTTAACAAGTGAAATTTTTCCTGTTTCCTTGTCCATATCCTTAATATATACATCAATAGAATCGCCAACCTTAACCACTTCTGACGGATGGTTGATGCGCGCATCTGAAAGCTCAGAAATATGAATAAGACCGTCAACACCTCCAAGGTCAATAAATGCACCAAACTTGGTAAGTGATTTAACTGTTCCTGTATATTTTTTGTCAACCTCTGCTGCTGCCCAGAATTCTTCTGCCTTTTTGGCGCTGATTTCCTTAGCAACAGATTTGATTGAGCCTACAACTCTCAAACGACCTCTGCGGTCTTTGTCCATCTTTATAATTCTAAATGAAACTTCGGTGTTAAGAAGTGAACCGAGATCTTCAACAAAGCGTTCTGCCGCCTCGGATGCAGGAATAAACACCCTGATACCTTTTGCAATGGTAACAATGCCGCCCTTAACAATCTCTACAATTCTGCTGCTAAGAACTGTTCCTGCTTCAAAATCTTCGCGGAGCTCCTGCAAGCCCTTTTCTGCATCGATTTTCTTCTTTGAAAGTGTAACAACGCCGTCACGGTCGCTTACATGAACAACAAAAACGTCAACCTCGTCACCAACCTTTACCAAAGACTTAAGGTCTGCTGCAGGGTCGTTTGTCATTTCGTTTGCTGGGATAACGCCGTCATACTTACCGTCAATGTCCACCTGTACCTCTGTAGGGGTAATTCCGATAACTACACCTTTAACAATATCACCTGTTGTTAAGGGCTTTAAAGTTTCTTCCAATGCCTCTGCAAAGTTCATTTCATTTGTGATTTCCGCCATGGTTAATTTTGCCTCCTTGATTACCTTATCCGGAGTGGATGCTCCGGCGGTAATGCCTACTTTTTTTAAATTTTTATTTTTTAACAAATGAGCAAGCTCATTTAATTCTTTTGCATTTTCAATTTTATATGTGTCCTTGCAACCTTCACAACAAATCTCGTATAGCTTTTGTGTGTTTGAGCTGTTTTTGCCACCAAACACAAGCATCAAATCACATTCGTCAGAAAGTTTTTTTGCTGCAAGCTGTCTCTCTTCGGTTGCATTACATATTGTATCAAAAAATTCCACATTTGTAAAATGTTTTTTTAAAAAAATTTCAATTTTTTTTACTTTTTCCTTCCGCATTGTGGTCTGAGCCACCAAACTTAGCAGAATTTCGCCATTTTTTTGCAGTATTTCATCATAATTTTCATCTGCACCGATTATAATTGCAGAATTATTACACCAACCATTTATGCCCTTAACCTCTGGATGATTTTTGTCACCTGCGATTACTATCTGTCTGCCCTTGAGATATTCTTCCTTAACAATATTATGAATTCTTTTTACAAAAGGACAAGTTGCATCAATTATGCGTGCATTTCTCTCTGTTAAAAAGTTCTGCTCGGCTTCGGAAATTCCGTGAGCGCGTATTATAACTGCAGAGCCCCGGGGTATGTCGCATATATTTTCTCTGCAATAAATCCCCATATCCTCAAGGTCGCCCGTTACATCACTGTTGTGTATAAGCATACCATAGGTAAAGATGTTTTTCTCTCCGCTTTTTGCAACATCATAGGCAATCCTTACAGCCCGATCTACACCAAAACAAAATCCCGCCTTGTCGGCAATTTTAATTTCCATATACTTTTGCTCCTGCAAGCTCTGCAATCTTTGGCATCAACAGTTCATTCGTGACCTTCTGGAGTGATTCTGAGTTCAGCTTTTTGTCAAAATATTCTGAAAAATCTATGTATTCTCCCACAACAAGTTTAACCCTGCTGCGGAATTTATAGTCTGCCTGTATTCCAACTGGCAAAAATCCTACTCCTGCCTTTGCTGCAATCATTGCGGCTCCCTGCTTTCCCTCGCCTAAGATTCCGGGAGTTCTGACACGCTTGCCCTCAGGAAACATCGTGAGTGCTTTTCCCTCTTTAAGAATTTTTATTGCCAGCTTTACAGCCGCAATATCGTTGCCGCTTCGTTTTACCGGAAAAGCCCCAAATGCTTTGATGATACTGTTCAAAACAGGGATTTTAAAAAGGCTTTCCTTTGCCATATACGCCATACTGTCCACCGGCAAAAATGCCGCAATCAGTGGCGGGTCAAAATTGCTGAGATGATTTGGAACAACCAAAAAGCTTTTATTTGGCGGTATATTTTCCAGACCTTCAATCTCTATTCTGAACAAAAGGTGATAAAAACCTCTGATTACACTCAATACAAACTTCTTCATCAATCTACTCTTCTTTCATTTATTAATTTCAGAATCATATCAACAGATTCCTGAAGGGTTTTGCCAGTTGTGTCAACAATTATACTGTCTTCTGCCGGTTTAAGTGGGGCAATCTCTCTCTGAGAATCGTTTTTATCACGATATTCCATATCCGCCTTGACATCGTCAAAATCGCAATCAATACCCTTTTCAACAAGTTCTTTATATCTTCTCATTGCACGCTCTTCAACCGATGCAGTAAGAAAAATCTTAAGTTCTGCATCAGGCAGCACAACCGTACCAATATCCCTGCCATCCATAATCACATCGGTTTTTCCTGCAATCCCTCGCTGAAGCACTAGCAGCTTTTGTCTTACCTCAGGAATTTTAGAAACATCCGATGCGGCAACAGAAACCTGTGGCATACGAATTTCATCTGATACATTCTCGCCGTTAAGGAAAATCTCCTGACCATTTTGTCCATGCGAAATATCAATGTTCATTGATGGCAGAATTTTTATAATTTTTTCGATATCGCTGTTGGGGTTAAGCCCTTCACGGATACAACCAAGACCAATTGCGCGGAACATCGCTCCCGTGTCAATATACACAAGATGCATTTTTGCTGCTGCAGCCTTGGCTATTGTGCTCTTTCCTGCACCTGCAGGTCCATCAATTGCGATTTTAAAAGTAGACATAAACTTGCCCTCCGCAGATTATTTTTCTAACTGTGCTTTAAGTGTTTCCATTTTGTCAACCAAAATATCAATTTGTTTGCATTTTTCTTCAATAAATTCTGCCGCATTTGTGTCGTCCTTGTATGCAGCATAAATTTCACGTCCGATTTCTGTGTAAACCGCTTCGATATCATTCTTTGCATCATAAATGCTGTACTTGGTTTTTGAGGTTTCAACAAGCTCCTCAGTTTTTTGAACAACAGTCTTGCCCGTATCTTTAAATATTTTCTTTACATTTGACAAAAAGTTCATAATTCCATCTCCTCTATACATTAAATCTGAACAGGATTATATCCCCATCTTCTACAATATATTCCTTACCTTCGCTTCTTACAAGACCTTTTTCCTTTGCCGCCGCCATGCTGCCGTTTTCTATAAGATCATTATATGCAACAACCTCGGCACGGATAAAGCCACGCTCAAAATCGGTATGAATTTTACCTGCCGCCTGAGGTGCTTTGGTGCCCCTGGTAATTGTCCAGGCTCTTACCTCGGGCTTTCCTGCTGTGAGGTAGCTTATCAATCCAAGCAGCTTATAGCTTGCCTTTATCAGCTTGTCAAGGCCCGATTCCTCTGCACCAAGCTCTTCAAGGAACATCATTTTTTCGTCCTTATCAAGCTCTGCAATTTCTTCTTCAATCCTTGCTGAAACCACCATAACTTCTGATTTTTCGCTCACCGCAAATTCTGCAATTTTGGCAACATATTGATTTTCGCCAGCCGGCTTGGCATAATCATCTTCCGCAACATTTGCCGCATAAATCACGGGCTTTAAGCTAAGCAACGAAACCTCTTTAAGCATCTCTCGTTCATCATCCGAAAATTCAAGTGCACGGGCACTTATACCCTTTTCAAGCTGTGCACTCAGGCCCTCAAGAAAGTCAATTTCAACCTGATACTTTTTGTCGCCTCCCTTAAGCTGCTTTTTAAGACGGTCAATTCGTCTTGCAATAATCTCAAGGTCAGAGAATATAAGCTCAAAATTAATTGTTTCAATATCACGAATGGGGTCAATACTGCCTTCAACGTGAACAATGTTTGTATCATCAAACGCACGAACAACGTGAACAAGCGCGTCTACTTCACGGATATTTGCAAGAAACTTGTTTCCGAGCCCCTCACCCTTGCTGGCACCTTTTACAAGACCTGCGATATCCACAAACTCAATCACCGCAGGGGTAACCTTGTCGGGGTCATACATCTCTGCCAGTTTATCAAGTCGGCTGTCAGGTACCGCAACAGTACCCACATTTGGCTCGATTGTACAAAACGGATAGTTTGCAGATTCGGCTCCTGCCTGTGTAATTGCATTAAAAAGTGTGCTCTTTCCTACATTAGGAAGTCCAAGTATACCAAGCTTCATATTTAACAAAACCTTTCTGTTTTAGTTTATCTTTGTGTAATTTGTATTGCCACCTTGATTCCGTCAATGGCAGCACTCATAATACCGCCGGCATAACCTGCACCCTCGCCGGCAGGGTAAAGACCCTTGTGAGTGACACTCTCAAAATTTGAATCACGCAATATGCGCAGAGGTGCAGATGTTCGCATCTCAACACCCGTAAGAAGAGCACCATCATTTGCAAAGCCTTTCAGTTTGCGGTCAAAATCCGAAAGACCATCCTTTAGCGTATCAGTAATAAACCTAGGCAGGCACGACCTTAAATCCACAAATTCGGTTTCACCTGTAAATGACGGCATCACGCCATCAAATCCGCAGGATACTTTATCTTTCAGAAAATCTGCTGCAAGCTGCACAGGACCTTTACCGGATGCAGCTTTATATGCCAACGCCTCGTATTTTCTTTGAAAATCCACACCCGCAAGCGGCGAATCGCCGTCAAAATCCTGTGGCTTTACCGTTATAACCAACGCACTGTTTGAGTTATCAGCCATTCGGTCGTGATAACTCATACCGTTTATCACCAGATGCTCAGGCTCAGATGAGGCATTGACCACCACGCCACCCGGGCACATACAAAAGCTATAACAGCTTCGGCTTTCGCCGTTGTATACCAGACGGTAATCTGCCGTGGGTAAAAACTTGCTGTCGGCAAGACCTCCGTACTGAACTTTGTTTATAAATTCGCGGCTGTGTTCAATTCTGACACCCGCCGCAAAGGGCTTTTGCTGCATTTTTACGCCGTGACTGTGCAGCATTTCATATGTGTCACGGCTGCTGTGCCCAAGTGCTGCAACAAGTGCATCGCACTCAATATAAGAAGAATTGTTAATCTCAACACCAACCACTCTGCCGCCTTTGATGTCAATATCGGTCATACAGGAATTAAACAAAACCCTGCCACCAAGTTTTTCAATCTCTTTTCTCAGGTTTTTTACACAAGTTTTTAAATAATCTGTCCCGATATGCGGCTTTGCCTGATACAGAATTTCATCTGGTGCACCACATCTGACAAAAGTTTCAAGAACAAACCTTTGCAAAGGATCGCCGATTCGGGTATTGAGCTTGCCGTCTGAAAAAGTACCTGCTCCGCCTTCGCCAAACTGAATGTTGGTATCAGGGTCAAGAATTCCAGTGTTCCAGAACATTTCCACCAACGCCGCTCTGCGGTCAACATCCGCACCACGCTCAAGAACAGTTACCGAAACGCCGCAATATGACAGAATATATGCCGCGAATAACCCGCAAGGGCCACTGCCTGCAATCACAACATTTTTAAACGTATTTGCAGTTTTCCTGAGCTCATTTAAATTCAGTGCAGGCATGTTTTCAAAACGCCTTATCTGCGCACCGTCAGCATTTTTCAATTTGCCTTCGACCTCAGCTACAACAGAGTATAAAAAATGTATATCATTTTTGCGTCTTGCATCAAGAGACTTCTTATAAACTGTCATCAGTCCAGGTTTGACACCATGATTTTTCAGCAGTTTCGCTGCCTTTTCAAACAGTTCGCCCTCTGTATGCATCACTGGCATTTCTATATTGCTGACAATAACCTTTTTCAAGATGGTCTGTCCTCCCGGATTTAATCTCTCTTTTCAGCCTTTACCGTAACTTCAGTTATGCCATCACGCATTGAAACGCCCTCAGGAATATCCAGCCTTACCTGTTGAATAGCTTCTTCAGTGAGAAGATTGATATTAACATTTGCAGATATTTTCGAAATGGATTCAAGCACTTCATTTTCGGCATAGATAGTTACGTTTGAAGGCTGAACTGTAACTTTGTAGTTTTCGCCCAAAGCCGATGTATCAATGTCAACCGGCACAGTTTTCAGTTTCATTACCTTGCATTTAATTTCAACAGTTTCAATATTCATTGATACTGATTCGTATATACTGTCTTTCCGGTCAATTTTTTTGCCGTTGCTATCGATAAAATACAACTTTTCTTTATCGTTTATCTCACCCGTTCTGCCATCAAAATCAAGGGTTGCTCCAACACCATAGATTCGTTCAATCAGGGTTGATGCACCCTTAAGTGTAACAGATGCAACACTCGTCTCAGGAACTCCTGCAATATACCCGCCTGCAACACTTCCCTCTGTCTCAATCATTATTTTGCGTTCAGCGGTTACTATTTTATCGATTACGACAGTTGCATTGTTGGGTTTTTTGCTTACTATTTCCTCATATTCATAGGGAATTGAAATACTGATTGGAATTGTAAAAGTCCCCACCTTTGTCATATTTACAAGGTCTACTGTCGCATAAATATTTTTATTATCAATATTTGCAATCTTCTTTCTGCTGCCACGGATTTTAAGCTCCACAGTCTCATCAGGGTCTGCCACAAGACTAAGTCCACGTTCTTCAAGAATACTTTGATTTGCATAGCGCAACGGAATATCCTTTACAGAAATGTCAACCGACGGGTCAACTATCAATATCACATAAAACCACAAAAGAACAGCAACAATGAAGGATATTACTTTTAAGGTCGAATCTTTTATGAAAAAACTCTTCATTTGTTCTTCTCCTTTCTGGTAAAGATATTCTTTTTAAATTTACTGTCCTTCTTTTTTACATCAAACAGCCTTGTTAATTCTCTTTCAAGAGCCTCGGGACTGAGTTTCATATTAAGCTCGCCGCCGCAGGCAATTGAAATACCCCCTGTTTCTTCTGATACTATAACAACAACCGCATCAGATTCCTCTGACATACCAAGCCCGGCACGATGACGTGTTCCCAGTTCCTTGCTGACATTTGGATTTTGCGACAATGGCAGAAAACAGCTTGCTGCCTCAATCTTGTTATCACGAATAATCACTGCACCATCATGGAGAGGTGTTTTGGGAATAAAAATATTGATAAGCAACTCTGACGAAACATCGGCATTTAATGTTATGCCTGTTCCTACAATATCACCGATTTTTATTTCGCGTTCCATAACTATCAGGGCACCTATTCGGCTCTTCGACATGCTGGCACAGCTGTTTGTAACCTCAGCAATAACCTTTTCCATCTCAACGTGTTCGTCACGCTCATCAAAATTGAACCATTGCCCCATAGAAGTTCTGCCCACCTGTTCAAGTGCACGCCTGAGTTCGGGCTGAAATACAACTATTATAGCAATAACTCCCAATTGCATTGCACTGCTGAGCAAATAATTAACGGTATGCAGCTTTACAATCTGGCTGACCTGCGTGACAACTATAAGAACGACTACACCCTTAAGCAACTGAATTGTCCGGGTATCACGAATAAATTTCAGAGCCTTGTAAATTATAAAGCTAATAATAACTACGTCTATAATATCGGTTATTCTGACTAACGCTATTTGGTTTATTAACGATTGATAAAAGCCATCAAACAAGTCAAACTCCTCCTTAAAATTATTTTCCTGATTTATGTCAGGAATTTAATATGCCTTACCCCAGTATACCATTTTTTTTGCAGGCTTGCCACAGCATACGCATCTGTCAGAAAGCTGCTCCTGCTCAAAAGGCATACAACGTGATGTTGCGGCGGTATCAGCCTTGACCTGTTCCTCACAAGCAACATCACCGCACCACATTGCCTTGACAAAGCCGCCTTTGTTTTCAACAATATCACGAAATTCGTCATATGTAGTTGCAACAGAGGTCTTTTCTTCACGGTTTTTAAGTGCCGCATCAAGCATTTCCTGCTGAATCTGCTGCAGGAGCTTTGCAACTTCTTCTTCAATATTATCAAGAGATACAAAGAATTTTTCTCTTGTTGTACGGCTTACAAGTACAGCCTGATTGTTTTCGATATCCTTGGGGCCGATTTCAATTCTGACAGGCACACCCTTCATTTCATATTCACTGAATTTCCAGCCTGGTGATTTGTCACTTGAATCGAGTTTAACTCTGAATTTTGCCGCGAGCTGAGCACGTAGAGCCTCTGCTCTGTCAAGAACACCTTCCTTGTGCTGTGCAATAGGAACAATTACCGCCTGAACAGGTGCAATGCGGGGCGGCAATTTAAGACCCGCATCATCGCCATGAACCATAATGATTGCACCGATTAAACGTGTTGTCATACCCCATGAGGTCTGATGAACATAATGAAGCTCATTATCCTCGCCTGTGTATTGAATATCAAATGCTTTAGCAAACCCGTCACCAAAATAATGACTTGTACCCGACTGAAGAGCCTTGCCGTCGTGCATAAGACTTTCAATTGTGTAGGTAGCCTCGGCACCTGCAAATTTCTCTTTATCTGTTTTTCTTCCCTTTACAACAGGAATTGCCAACTCTTGCTCGCAGAAATCTGCATAAACATTCAGCATACGCAAAGTTTCAGCCTCGGCCTCTTCTGCAGTCGCATGAGCCGTGTGACCCTCCTGCCACAAGAATTCCATTGTTCTGAGGAATGGCCGTGTTGTTTTTTCCCATCTTACAACATTGCACCACTGGTTATACAGTTTGGGAAGGTCACGGTATGAATGAATAATATTTGCATAGTGGTCGCAGAACAAGGTTTCAGAGGTAGGTCTTACACAAAGTCTTTCCTCCAGCTTTTCTGTACCACCATGAGTAACCCACGCAACCTCAGGGGCAAAGCCTTCAACGTGGTCCTTCTCCTTTTGAAGCAAACTTTCGGGGATAAACATAGGCATATACACATTTTCGTGGCCTGTTTCTTTAAACCTTCTGTCAAGCTCCCTCTGAATATTTTCCCAGATTGCATAACCATAGGGCTGAATTACCATACAGCCACGTATGCCTGAATAATCAACCAACTTTGCCTTTTTCACAATGTCTGTGTACCATTGTGCAAAATCCTCGCTCATTGAGGTAATTTCTTCTACTAATTTCTTTTCGTTTGCCAAAATTTCCATTCCCTTCAAATTATATTTCAACAAGAGATTGCTCCCCCGTAATTTCGCTTTTACAAACCGAAATTAATCCGATTATTTATGTAAAATTCAAGATACAATCCCCCAATTTACATAATAAACCATTATATTTTAGTATAAAATAAAATCCGCCCTGTGTCAAGGGTTTAAGGCAGATTTTTTCCACAAAAAGAGAGTTGTTTTTAACATTTAAAATGTTTTAATAAACAACTCTCTTTAAATTGCGCTTTTATTCAACTGATGTTACCTTATAGCCCTTATCCTCAACAGTACATTTAAGTCTGTCTAACGATACCTCTGCATTTAATGTAACAATCGCTGTGCCGTCCTTGTGGCTTACCTCTGCCTGCGCAATCCCCGGTATTCCTTCAAGAGCGTTTCTGACATTTGCCTCACAATGGGGACACATCATTCCTTCAATTTTCACAGTTTTGGTCACTTTAATTTCCTCCTTGGTTTCCTTTGTTTTTATATTATTGTTCAGCCTTACAAAGTTAAGTCTGAGAGCATTCGTAACCACGCAAAAGCTTGAAAGACTCATAGCCGCCGCTCCAAACATAGGGTTAAGCGTTAATCCAAATGGTATCAACACCCCTGCCGCAAGGGGAATTCCTATTACATTATATATAAATGCCCAGAATAGATTTTCATATATATTCTTCAAAGTCGCACGGCTCAGCCTGATTGCCGCAACTGCATCCGAAAGATTGTTTTTCATCAACACAACATCTGCCGCATCAATTGCAACATCAGCCCCCGCACCTATTGCAATACCCGTGTTTGCTGCCATAAGTGCAGGTGCATCATTTATACCATCGCCCACCATTGCAACCTTTCCGTCACGCATAAGCTTGCGGATTTCCTTGTCCTTGCCGTCGGGAAGAACCTCGGCAATAACATTTTTAATCCCAACCTGTGCGGCAACAGCCTTTGCTGTTCTTTGGTTGTCACCAGTAATCATAACTACCTTAACACCCATATCTTTTAATTCGGCAACTGCATCACGGCTGTCTGGTTTCACTCTGTCTGCAACGGCAATAATTCCAAGCATCCTATCCTCAGCAGCAAAACACAAGGGGGTTTTACCTTCCTCCGCAAGTCCTGCCACCAGCTCCTTTGTTTTTTCATCCATCTCACAATGTTCGCTGACAAACCTGACACTTCCACCAAAAGCATATGCTCCATCAACGACTCCGCAAAGTCCGTTTCCCGGAAAAACCTCAAATTTTTCCACTTTTTTTGTTCCAATGCCATCCTCTTCCGCCCTTTTCACCACGGCACGAGCAAGTGGATGCTCGCTCATATTTTCAAGAGAATATGCCATTTTAAGAAATTCATTTTTATCAATTCCGTCAACAGGTAAAACATCAGTTACTGCAGGCTCACCCATTGTAACCGTTCCTGTTTTATCAAGAGCCACAATCTTGACCTTTCCCGTTTCCTCAATAGCTGCTGCAGTTTTAAAAAGGATTCCACCTTTTGCACCTACACCGCTGCCAACCATAATAGCAACAGGTGTTGCAAGCCCAAGGGCACAAGGACAGCTTATAACCAGCACCGAAATACCCCTTGCCAAAGCAAAGCCAACTGACTGTCCGATAATCAGCCACACAACGGTTGTAATCACAGAAATCGCAATAACAGTTGGAACAAATATCCCCGAAACCTTATCTGCCGCCTTCGAAACAGGAGCCTTTGATGCCGCCGTATCACTTACCATTTTTATTATCTTGGACAACATCGTGTCTTCTGCCACAGCAGTTGTACAGCACTTAATAAAGCCCAGTCTGTTTATGGTTGCTCCTGTCACGCTATCACCAACATTTTTGTCAACAGGAATACTCTCACCCGTCAGCGCCGACTCATCAACCGAACTGTTTCCTTCAATAATTATACCATCTGCAGGAATACTTTCACCAGGACGAACAACAAATATATCACCCACCGCTATCTGTTCTGCAGAAATTGTAACCTCTTTACCGTTGCGTATTACAACGGCCTTCTTGGGCGATAAATCCATAAGCCTCCTTAATGCATCTGTGGTTCTGCCCTTAGAATAGGTTTCAAGAAGTTTGCCCACAGTAATCAGTGTCAGTATCATTGACGCCGACTCAAAGTAAAACTCATGAAGATAATGTCCGGCATCGCCTTCAATCATTGCCTCGCTCATTGCAAACAGGACATATGTGCTGTATACAAATGCCGCACCGGCACCAAGGGCAACCAAGGTATCCATATTGGGACTACCTTTAAAAAGGCCCTTAAAACCGCTTATAAAAAATTTTTGATTTATCACCATAATTATAGACGTCAACATCAGTTGAATAAGCCCGATTGCCATTGGGTTTTTTGCAATCACAGCCGGCAATGGGAAACCCCACATTGTATAACCCATAGAAATATACATCAAAACAACAAGAAAGCCCAACGATGAAAATAATCTGATTTTCATTTTTTTAATCTCGTTTTTCTCAACTGATGTTTTCATATCCCGCTTACCGCCGTTATCTGTCAAGCTTACTCCATAACCTGCGGCAACCACAGCAGCTATTATATCGCTTTCATCCGCTGTCCCATCAACATTCATCGAATTTGTCAAAAGATTCACCGAACATTCTGTCACGCCCTCAACCGATGATACCGCCCTTTCAACCCTTGCACTGCAAGCAGCACAGCTCATTCCTGTAACATTATATCTTTTCATTTATACACCATTTCCCTTTGTGGTTTGTCTCAACTAACTCAATTTATTATATTCCTCTTCCATATAAAAGTCAAGGAAAACCAACATTTTTTATTGTTTTTTCTTGACTTTTTTGCAAAATTTTTGTAAAATGTAGAGAACTTTTATTTTTACAAAAATTAAAAAAGGATGTGTTTATATGACAACTGCAAACTTTCAACACCTTATTGCAATGATCATATATATGGCCGCGGTTGTGGTTATAGGTATTGTCTTTGCAAAGCGTTCAAACAAAAATGCAGAAAGCTACTTTCTTGGCGGACGTTCACTGGGACCCTGGGTTGCGGCATTCAGCGCCGAGGCTTCTGATATGTCAGGTTGGCTTTTGATGGGTCTGCCCGGTCTTGCTTACTGGACAGGTCTTGCAGACGCAGGCTGGACCGCAATCGGTCTTTTTGTAGGTACATATTTTAACTGGCTGATTGTTTCAAAAAGGCTTCACAAATACAGCGTTAAGGTTGATGCAATTACCATTCCCGGATTTTTCTCAAAGCGTTTTCACGAAAAGAGCAAAATCATTCTTACAATTTCTTCACTCTTTATCATCATATTCTTTACAGTTTATGCCGGTCAGTGTCTGTCTGCTTGCGGAAAACTGTTTATGAATTTATTTGCTATGGAAAATTCATATCACGGTATGATGATTGCGGCTGCTGTTTTTGTTTTGCTTTATACCTTCCTTGGCGGTTTCCTTGCAGAAAGCGCATCAGACTTTATGCAGGCAATCGTTATGGTTATAGCCCTTGTGGCAATATTTACTCTTGCAGTTGTTAATGCAGGGGGATGGGGTCAGGTTATGGAAAACGCAAAAAATATTGACGGCTATTTTTCACTGTTCTCAACTGCAACACCTTCAACCGAGGTTGCAAACACCTTTGGTACGGGTAACTCTTACTCCTTCCTTTCAATCTGTTCGTGTCTTGCGTGGGGTCTTGGTTATTTTGGTATGCCCCAGGTATTGCTCAGATTTATGGGCATCAGAGATGGTAAGGAACTTACACGTTCACGTCGTGTTGCCTGCATCTGGCTGTTCATCGCAATGTCAGCAGCCGTGCTTATCGGTATTGTCGGCAGATCAGTTCCCAATGTAGGATATACATCAAACGCAGCTGCTGAAAACATCTTTATTGATATGTCAACCACATATTTGCCACCTATTCTCGCAGGCTTTGCTTGTGCAGGAATTTTGGCTGCGTCAATCAGTTCTTCTGACTCATATCTGTTGATTTCAACATCAGCTCTGGCAGAAAACATCTATCACGGTATCTTTAAAAAATCAGCAAGTGACAAAGAAATTATGTGGGTGTCAAGAATAGCAATGACCGTTATCACAATCATTGCCATGATTATTGCTTGGGATGCCAACAGCACAATATTTGGTATTACTTCGTTTGCATGGGCGGGCTTTGGTGCTACATTCGGCCCCTTGATGCTGTTCTCACTGTTCTGGAAGAGAACAACTCACTCAGGTGCAGTTGCAGGTATGCTCTCAGGCGGTATAATGGTATTTGTCTGGAAGCTTGTTATCAAACCCTTGGGCGGTATGTTTGCAATTTATGAACTTCTGCCTGCATTTATCTCTTCCTCAATTGTAATTGTACTTGTTTCACTCCTTACAAAAAAACCTGCCGATGATATAACAGCAGAATTTGACGAAATTATGAGTAAATAAAATTCCATCAAAAACTATGGGGTAGTTCACTAATGAACTACCCCATTACACCGCTGAGAAAGTCAAAGTCGGCGGTCTGATGCATTGCATAAGCAAGCTACCTTTTTTATCTCTTATCTGCAAACGACAATCTTATTGCAAAGATTGTCGTTTCTTTTTGGTAAAGCAGAATGATTTAGATGCCATTTATTTTCAATATAGGTGATTAACAAATTTTCATCTTTTAATCAACTCTGACAATTATTTCTTTGTACCCTCTTCTTAGTGCCTCGGTTAACCAAGAACAAATAAGATTATAAACTTCTTTAGTATCTTCATAGTCAAACTTTCTGCTTTCGTAAATTTTTAAATCTTCTATATATTCTTGTATGTCTGTTATAATAGCTTCTCCGTAAATGTCAAAAGCACCTTCGCATTGATGATAGTCTCTGGTAAACCCGTTCCATCCTTTTCCATCCAGTGAAGGTTTTCTAAATATATCATCAAAAAATCCATCCCAAATATGTATTGTTTCTAATTCATTATTTTTGACTGATAAAATAATTTCTGGTTCACCTTCATATCCTTCATAAAACTTGTAATTATCTGTCTTTCCAATGTCCATTATCTAACCACTCCTTTTGTTGTTTTGTTGCTGTTCCTTGTTTCCTTGCAGTTATTGCATCTTTCCAATCTTGCCTTGAAATCCATTTATTTTCCCCAACTAGAATTTCTTCCCTATGGGGTTGGGGATTCTTTCCATAACCAATTCCACTTTTTTTTCTTTCTATCACCCATGTAGTTCCTTGACCGGCAGGTGCATTTGGCGTTTGAGTATGCCAACGACTTGTATATTTATAATCACCTGATTTCCAAGTATACTTAATTTGCGAGTAACCATTTTTTGCTTGTACCTTAACCGTTGCCGTTTTCGGAATTTCAATTGGGGAACGCTTTGCAGTTTTTATGATATCATTTGTACTATCAGCAAGTTTAACGCCATCTGTCACCTTATCGGCAACCTTTGCAACATCACTTGTCTTATCCGCTATTCTAAGAGCCTTACCTGCATCACCGACTTCACCAATAAATGGAACTATTCCCATCAAATCAAAGCCTGCAGAAATCAGGTCTCCCCTGAGTAAATCAACAGGTATCGAAATTAAATCTACAACACTGTCAATGCCAGGAATAAGCGCCGCCACCGAAAGCAACGAGCTTACATAATCCAGAAAGCTCATTTTCTTGCTACTCTCTGTCTTTCTCAATTGTTCTTCGATAGCTTTACTGTCAACCGTGCTAACCACTTTGTTTTTATCATCAAGAATTTCTACAGTGCACCTGCAGTTTGGGTGTACCAAAGGTAAAAACTCTGCATCTTTGAGCTTGTCTATCAAATATGTATTTCTTCCTTTTTCTTTGCATTCTTCACAAGCTGCATCACCCGGCTTTAAGCGATATTGTTTATAACCCTTATTCCCATAGCTATATAATACCATACAGTAACCAATTTGTCTACTGACACTTTCAATGGAAGTGTTTATAGATTTTATAATTTTATCTGTTGCTATTTCTAAAGACATTTCTCCTTCGGCAATAGTTTCATCATTACCAAGTGGTGTTAAAATTTCTTCAATGATATCCTTTACTGCATTTTCTTGCAACTTATCAATATTTTTACTCAAATTAACAAGATGTTCCCTTTGCATTTCATTAAAATCTTTGAAAAGCTTTTCGTCAATTTTGAAATCCTTAAAATAACTCTCGATAGATTTATTAATTGACTTTTTAATATGTTCTAATAGCCTTTCTTCTTCAAACCCGATAGTTTTTTTCTTTTTACCAACACCATCTAACACATCGCCATACATAAGGTTTGCAAATGAATAAAGTTCTGTTACCTCTTTCATTAATTTTTCTTCCGTCTTTACCATAGATTCTCTCCTTTATTTTGGTATACCTATATTATATACCTGTAAAAACGGACAAAGTGGACAACTTTTAGGAATAAAAAAAGCAAGCACAATGTGTTTGCTTAGGGTGGAAGAGCCGAATGGTTTAGATGCTGCTTACTTTTTTAATGATTTGATAACTTCGTTGTCATGAATTGGTTTCACCATGAATTGTTGCTGTCGCAACATGAATTGAATTGCCTTTTTATGCACCGACAGGTGCAATTCATGAGCCGTAGGCTCAATTCATGAAATCGTAGATTTCAATTCGTGCCGTCAGGCAATTCATTGAAAAAAGCACCGACAAAGTCGATGCTTTTTTCTGGTACACCTTCAGGGACTCGAACCCTGGACACCCTGATTAAGAGTCAGGTGCTCTACCAGCTGAGCTAAAGGTGCATTTATTTTATCCGTTGCCGTCGCAACTATTAGAGTATACTCTTTTTTTTGTATTTTGTCAACCCTTTTTTGAAAAAAAGTTAAAAAATTTTGCAGGTTTACAATAACACTTATATGTGTTACAATATATAAAATTGTTTGAAATTTTAAGGAGTACAAATGTATGAAGATGGTTTTAATTACCGCTCTTGGCGTGGGCGGTGCAACAATAGTTGGTTCGCTTGTGGGCTTTATATTTAAAAAGATGTCACACAAGTTTTCGGATATAGTTCTTTCGTTTGCGGCAGGTGTAATGCTTTCGGCAGCTGTACTGGGTCTGGTTATGCCCTCGCTTGAGTATGGCGGGAGGTACGGAATTATAGTTACTATAACTGGTATATTTGCAGGTGCGCTGTGCCTGAATTTGATTGACAAGCTGGTTCCTCATCTTCACAAGCTGATGGGCGGTCAGGAGGAGGCTCACAATAACGCAAATTTAAGCAAGGTTCTGCTTTTCGTGATGGCAATAGGTATTCACAATCTGCCAGAGGGTATTGCGGCAGGAGTCGGTTTTGGCTCAGGAAACACATCCCAGGCCTTAATGATTGCAGGCGGCATTGCACTCCAGAACATTCCCGAAGGTATGGTTATTATTTCACCGATGCTGGCGGCGGGAGTTTCGCCACGAAAAACCTTTATCTGTGCAATGCTGACAGGCTTGGTTGAGGTTGTTGGAACACTGATAGGTTATTTTGCGGTCAGTCTATCAACAGCTATTCTTCCATTTGCATTAGCCTTTGCAGGGGGAACAATGCTTTATGTTGTCAGCGATGAAATGATTCCTGAAACTCACGCCCACGGAGGCGAACGTGGTGCAACATATGCACTTCTGGCAGGCTTTTGCGTAATGCTTGTTTCGGATGTTTTTCTTGGTTAGAATATATTTATAATTTTTAAAAAACATAGGATAACAAAGGGGTATTAATCTATGGAAATAAAGCCAATAGGATACATCTATACCGACTTTAAAGATAAATTTGGCATTCCCAGACAAAGTGGACGTGTTCCTGAACTGACAGGAAAAATTGTATTTGAACAGGAATATCGTAATCCCGAGGCGTTAAGGGGGATTGAAAAGTTTTCATATCTATGGCTGATATTTGGTTTTTCAAAAACAAAACTAGGCCGCAGTGCTCTTACCGTAAGACCGCCAAGGCTGGGAGGAAATAAAAGGGTCGGCGTTTTTGCCACCCGTTCTCCGTATAGACCCAATTTGTTGGGGCTTTCTGCGGTCAAGCTTGAAGGCGTCGAAAAAAACGAAACAGAGGGGAATGTGCTGATTGTTTCAGGGGTTGATATTCTTGATAACACCCCGATTTTTGATATAAAGCCGTATCTTCCATATGCTGATTGCAAGACTGATGCAAGGGGCAGCTTTGGCGAGGAATTTAAGGAATATAGTCTTGAGGTTTGTTTTCCCGAAGACCTTTTAGATATTTTGCCCGAAGAAAAGAGAAAAGCTGCGATTGCGTGTCTTAAAGACGACCCGCGCCCGTCATATCACGATGATTTGCGCACCTACAGTATGAACTTTGCTGGATGTGATATACATTTTAGGGTCGAAAAGGACATTTTGACGGTTGTTGGCGTGGATGTTGTGTAATTTGCAGTAAGAGAAAGTTAATCACAAGAACAGACAGAACGGCTTTTTCCGTTCTTTTTGTTTGTGGAAAAACAACCAAAAATTACATTTGCATTATGTAAACCAATATGTTAAGATAGGTAAGTGTCAAACAGACAAAAAATTTTCAGGAGGAAGAGAAATGAAGAAACTTATTATCACATTGGTTATTACAGCAATGGCGGCAATGATGATCCCGGCAGGAGCAACATCGGTCACCACACATAAACTTGGCAACGGGATTTACGCAGCGGTTATTGGATGCGATGATATTAAAAACGATGTTGAATGTGACACGCCTCAGATTTCAGTTCCCGATATTGATTGTCCGGAGCAGGATGATGACACAATTATAGAGTCACCGGAGGAAGAACCTTCGCCCGAACAGAAACCCGAGCAAGACAACGCTCCGGACAACAAGCCCGAACAGGACACAAATACTCCTTCTCAGAATTCAGAACTTCACCAATACGAAGCAGAGGTTATAAAACTTGTGAATGAGATAAGAGTACAAAAGGGATTGAAGACACTTGAAACAGATACAGCACTCAGTCGTGTTGCACGAATTAAATCTCAGGATATGAAAGATAATAATTATTTTTCACACACAAGCCCCACATATGGCTCACCATTTAATATGATGAAACAGTTTGGTATTTCGTACAGAACTGCCGGCGAAAATATTGCCAGGGGTCAAAGAACACCCGCCCAGGTGGTTGAAGGATGGATGAATTCAGAAGGTCACCGTGCCAATATTCTTAATTCTTCCTATACCCATATAGGTGTTGGATATGTCGCAGAAGGCAACTACTGGACACAGATGTTTGTAGGAAGATAAAACCAAAAAGCCGCTTTAGGCATCTTCACATAGGGATAAACCAACTTGAAACTTTGTATTTTGGCGCCGTACTGCGGAAAAAGCCTCGATAAGCCATACAGGATTATCTGCGTTTTTTACTTGCCCGACATCCAAAATACTGTGTTTCAAGCAGT
>JAZNCI010000064.1:0-13207 GCA_045587485.1 Clostridia bacterium | reverse complement strand
AAAGCTTTCCTGCCGCTTCAGCCTGCTCAAGATTCTTGGCAGCAAGAGGCCAACCGAGAACAAAAGCTCCTGCGATACCAAGACCGTTGAAGCAACCCTGTGTAAATTCCATTATTTTCCAACCATCAATAACATTAAGTGTATCCAATTTACCGAAAAGGCGTTTGCCGTTCTTGAGAGGATGAATCTGCTTGTCATAGAAGGTGATGGCGACAACCCAACCGACAGAGCCTGCAAGTGCACCGCCAATCCACATGACTATGCCGAAAATATCACGACGGATTGCCATCATAAGAAGCAAGCCGGCTACTACAACAAGGTTTCTTCCCCATTCCTCACGGCTGTCTTTAGAAAATCCGACCTTCGGCATTTTGCCGTGTTCGGGATCATAAGGTGTGTTGAAGATTCGGTATCCGATTTCCTGAACTAAAGGAACAAGTGCAAAGAAGATAACGAAATCATACCATTTGTAAACAACGCCGCTCATAGCGGAGAAGCTTACACCGAGAAAACCTGCGCCGAGACCGCTCCAGATAGAGCCCTTGAATGCAAGCGCCAGATAGCCCAAGGACGGATTATATCTGGGCTTGTCGTGGTCAAGAACGAGCCCCATTGTTGAGCCGTATGGCTCCATACCGCCATAGAAATAGCCGAGAGCACAGGCGGCGGCAAAAAGGAAAACATTATCCATAAGAAGCTCTGAGCCTGTGTACCAAACACAAAGAATACCCATAAATGCACCGGGAAGCATAGCACCTTTTTCTCCGCCGATAGCAGATCCGCGCATACCCCATCCGAAGCACATTGTTATCATACTGATTGCCAAAAAAGCAAATATGTTCTGAGTTTCCATAAGTACCCCCTTCTATAATTTTTTATTCTTTTTCAATACGAACAACTGCATAACCAATCTTTTTGCGTGCACAGGTGTAAACCATATGAAGATGATTTCCTTCTGCGACAATTGACGGATATGAAAATTCAGTTTCGGGTTTAGTTTCAAGCTCAATGCGGACGGGATATGTTGCACCGTTGTCCTCAGAGAGGAAAAGGCAAAGCGGTGTACGGTCACCCCAGTTTTCGCTTACGGGATTGCAAATAAGACCAAGAACGCCGCAATCGGTCATAGCTACACCGATACCGCTGTTATTATTAGGCATATCCGTGGGACGAGCAACAGACCAGGTACGACCAAAATCGGCAGATTCGCTGCGATAAACCCAATTAAGGTTTGTTCGTGCAAGCATATATACTCTGCCGTCATGTGACTGATCTTCCCAAACTGCAGGCTGAATCAAGCCCTCACCGTCCTTGGGAAGCTCCTCCTTACGGTTGCAGATTGTGCCGTCAGGCATCTCAAACGCAACGGGAGCAGAAAGCTTCCAGGTTTCACCGTTATCTTCACTGTAGTCCGTCCAGGATTCCCAGCGATCGCACAAATCTTCGGTTGAACCGGGAGCCAAAAGAGCACCGTTTGAAAGCCTGATCATCTGATTTTTAACGGGACCTCTTCCGCCGATGTCACCGGGGACAAGCTCCTTAGGCTCTGTCCAGGTTTTGCCGCCGTCAAAAGATACCGTTTTCATCGAGTACCAATGACCTTCATCAATACCGCTTTTGTAAATCAGCGTAAGAACACCGTTCTCGGAAAAAAGAGTCGGGTTCCAGTCTGCCTCGCCGTCATCGGGAGTTACGGGCACCGGTGTGCTCCATTCTCCGTTACGCACGGCAAACCATATACGCACATTTGGATTTTTTTCTTTGATACCGCCGAACCAGGCGGCTGTGGGTTTGTCGTCGCAGATGGCAACCGTGGCTGCGTGACATTCTCCCGTTTCTTCGTTGATACCTTCGGTTGCAAGGTATTCCTGATATAAAAGTTTAGCCTTAATCATTTAAATCGTCTCCTCTTCAGGAAGTAATAAATAGTATAAAAGCCCCAAATGAAGTATCTTTATTTGGGGCTTCAGCTTGTTATCAGCAGCCGTGCAGCTCTTTATAAATACGGATAACCTCTTGGAGATCCTCTTCTGTGTCTACGCTGACAGCTTTGTAATGAGCCGGTGCGGGAACGATTTTAATTTTATATCCGTGCTCAAGGACCTTGAGCTGCTCGAGAGATTCTGACTCTGAAAGAGGTGTAGGAGCCAGCTTTGTATATGTATTAAGAAAATCGTGTGTATACGCATAAATACCGATATGCTCAAAATATCTTGCCTGCTCTGCATGGCGGGGATACGGAATGGGCGAACGCGAGAAATAAATTGCATTCCCGTTAACATCTGATACAACCTTAACTACTGTATTATTGAGTATATAGCTTTCATCTCCCGTAATTTCCAGACTGCCTGTTGCCATAACGCAGTCCGGACTGTTAATCAGTGCAGAGCCGATATCATCAATTATTTCCGGAGGAACGAGAGGCTCATCCCCCTGAATATTGATAACATAATCACAATCGTAATTGCTTGCAGCCTCTGCAACTCTGTCTGAGCCTGTGGGATGATTAACGCTTGTCATAACAGCTTCACCGCCGAAAGCGATAACGGCATCGTAAACACGCTGATCATCAGTTGCAACAACAACCCTGCTGAGAACCTTTGATTTGCTTGCATTCTCATAAACATGCTGAATCATCGGCTTGCCGCATATATCCTTAAGAGGCTTTCCCGGAAGGCGGGATGAACCGTAACGGGCAGGAATAACACCTAAAACTTTAGCACTCATATCAATATTCTCCTTTTACTAATAATCAAAAACTGTATTTTTCACGAAGAGCATTACGCATCTTATTGAGAGAGAACGGCTTGATTTCATCACAGATTTTCTCACGCATTGCCTTGCCCTCATCCGTGTTCTGGGGAGCTGAAGTGAAATCAAGAGTCACACCGAGCTCGTTGCAGATACGGTCGACAAAAATCGGCCAGAGTTCACCGATATCACCGATAACGGGAATGCTGTTTTCAAGACGGGTAAAAGCGGACATTTCCATACGGAAAGGAATTTTTGTGAGCTTAGTCTTGGGAAGTCCTTCATTTATTGCCTTCTGGATAAGTTCACTCTGTTTGTTGAGATCCCACGAACGCTTGAGATTTTCGTCAAGGTCGAAGCGTATGAGAGTTTTGTCCTTGAGACTATAGGTGGGCAGACCGTTCATTGCAGCCCAAATACCGTGACCTGTATATGTTTCAAAAGGACCGTCGTGAATTTCCTGAGTAAGAGCAACTGCAGATTCAATAATAACATCTGCCTCAGAAAGCATTTTGGCGATTCTTTTACAACGCTGGCTTACGGGAATGCTGTCAGAGATACAAAGTCCGACCTGACCGCCGCCGATAAGCTGAGGAACACTTACAAGAACGGGTACACCTTTAATCGCACCCGCACCGATCATAGTGTTGGGATCGGCCCCGAGGCCTGCAACATATTCAAAGCTTTCGCCGAGTGTCTGTGCTGCAACCATAACCTCTGTTGAAACCGTTTCATTGAAATAACCTACGGGATAAGCCATATTACCTGCCGCTTTGATAATAACCTTACCGTCAGCCTTTTCGCAGACAGAGATAAGTTCTTCATCAAGAGGCAGTTCTGAGCGGATGCGTGCCCATTCTTCTTTACTGAGTTGGGTAAGCTCATAAATGTTACCACGGCAACGGATGTTTTCGGGGCATTTGTCCCCGAGAATATCTGCATCAAAGCGCTTAACTCTGTCAAGAGTTCCGCCCATTTCGTGAGAAATAACGGCAGAGCTTGTTGTTACGCCGTCAATAAGTCCTGCGTGAATAAGGGCAGCAATCAGAGTTGTAACACCCTCGTGAAGATTGGGACCGCTTCCTATAACGGCCGCAACCTTACCGCCGCGCTTTTTTACTTCGATAACTTTTTCTATTGCGGTATTTAAAAATTCTTTTGTTTCATCAGGAAGTGCCTGATAAAGCTGTTCAACCAAAGCAGGTGATGCCATAATAAACTCTCCTGTTCATAAATGTAGTAAATTAAATTTTTTTGCCGAAGCAAGCGTCATCGTGGTCGATGGATAATAGCTTGAAATCATACTTTTTATAGAAGTTCATTGCTCTTTCATTTCTTGGTCCGCAGGTGAGGCAAACACCGGGAATTCCTTTATCTGCAAGATGAGCACACAGAGTGTCAATGAGCTTTCCGCCCAGCCCCATTCTCTGATATTCGGGAAGAATATTAATATGAAAATGTGCCGGATATTCATCCTTGAATTTTTCGGGGACATTATAGGCTGTTGATGCCCACTCGTATCTGTCATCTCCGTAACTGTCCGAGCGCGGGAGATATTCGCTGTCAAAAATCTCCTTGAATCTGTCAAAATTTTCTGAACAGATTATATAACCTATCACTCTGCCGTTATCTTCGAGAACAAAGCAGTTTTCAGGCTCGTGCTCAATATAATAATTACAGAATGTGTTATGGTAAAACTGTCCCGTTAAATAATCCGGAACCTCCTCCGGTCCCTCGCTGTTATCGCATACAAAATGCATATCATCGCGGTCTTTTTCTTCATATTTTCTGATAAATACCATTATTTTCACCACCCTCAATCCGGTTTACAGAAACAGATTAACATAAAGATTCCCAAAAATCAATAAATTACTTGAAATTTTTTGAAAAAACATATATAGTAAATATGTACAGTTTTATGGAGGAGTGATTATGAAATTTAAAGATAGTTTAACAAAAAAAACAGTAAGCTCCCTTGTGAATTTTATTATTTCTACTATGCCGAATAAGTGTTTTGCAACACAAAAAAGCGCGGATAGATTTATGCTTACCGGTAATGAAAAGTTTTCATCCGTTCCCGGTGAAAAATGGACCTGCGGATTCGGCAAAGCATCATACACCCCTGATGATTACAAGAGTAAAACATACTATATTGCAGGCTATGATTCCAATAACCCCGTAAAGGGAGTGCTTGATGAGCTGTATGCAAGAGCTGTTTACCTTGATGACAACAGAGGTGACGGCGGTGTGGTGTTCTGTGCACTTGATTGTGTAGGCATAAGCAGAAAAGATATAAAAGACATAAGGAAGCTGATTATTGAAAGCGGCAGACTCGGAAAGGTCAAATCAATTAATATCTGTTCAACTCATACCCATGCAGGAATCGACACCCAGGGACTTTGGGGAGCAAAGATTTATAAAAGCGGTAAAGATAAAGCGTTTACGGATAATCTGAAAAAAGCGGCGGCTCAGGCAGCAATAACAGCTTTTGAAAAAAGAAAAGACGGACGACTTTTTATGGGGTACAGCGTTGTTGAAGATATGCAGGCAGATGTCAGAACTCCCGAGACCTATGACAAAAACCTTACCAGGTTCCGTTTTTCGCCAAACGATAACTCGGGTGACATTTACATTGTGAATTTCGCTTCACATGCTGAATTACTCGGTACAACATCACTTGTCAGTGCTGATTTCCCTGCGTACCTTATCAAAGAGATTGAAGAAAATGTCCCGGGCTCAAACGCTGTTTTTTTTAACGGTGCAATAGGCGGAATGATTTCAGCAAAAGAAATAAAAAAGGTTTACAGAGATTCAATTGACTGCGAAGCGTATATGAAAGGCTTCGGCAGGCAATTAGGAAAAATTGCTCTTAATATAGAAAGTGAAACAGAGCTGAACCCCATTCTTAACATAAAATCAAAGGGAATTGCCGTTCCCGGTGACAACACGGTGCTTATTCTCGCAAGATATCTTAAGGTTCTTAATAACGATATCGGAAGAACAAATAAAAGACGCAAGGTTTGCATTTATTCCGAAATAGGCTATATGGAATTGGGAGATAAGGAGGTTGCCGCATTTCTTGTTCCGGGTGAAATTTTCCCCGAGCTTTTCAACGGAGAATTTCTTACTGAAAAAGACAGTGCAAATCACAGACCTGCAAGCTACAAAAAGGTTCTTGCAGATATGACGGACTGTAAGCACAAATTTGTTATCGGTCTTTGCAACGATGAGCTTGGTTATATTCTTGCAGAAAACGATTTTTTGTTGAATGAAACACTACCCTATATCAACAAGGCAACCGATGATATGGACAGGGAGCATTATGAAGAAACCAACTCGACAGGTCCCGAAACGGGAAAAATTATTCTTGATGAAACGGAAAATCTGATAAAAACGGCTTATAATCAATAAATCAATTTTATAGGGAGATGTAAAATATGAAAAAAACCTATCGTTCTCTTATCGCAATTATTCTCGCAGTTACAATGATTTTTGCTGCAAATTCAACGATTGCATTTGCAGCAAGTGAGCAATGTAATCCTGTTCAATCGATAACAACCGTTCTTGGTGGTATTATTGACGGACTGATTAAATTTTTGGGCTTTCTGACTCCAACACCCGACTATCCGACAGTTGAGGAATATTTTGCTGCAGAAAGTGAAAATTTCTACAAGGGAACAGATACCTTCATTGATGAATCCGCTAATGGTGCCAAATGGTCTCTCGGCTTCGGCAAGGAAAGCCTTGTTCCCGATAACCTCCTTGACGGAACAAAGAAATACTATACCGGAGGTTATTTCACCCAGAAGGTAAACGGTGCTTTTGATGATCAGAAAGCCGTTGCAATTGCTCTTAACGACGGCTCGGGCAGAGGCACAACGATTTTTGTTTCAATTGACGGTATCGGAGTAGCTAACGGTGATGTGCGTGCAATAAGAGAGGCTGTTAAGCAAAAGCTTAATGAAAAAGGCATTGAAAACAACATTAATGCTATCAACATAAATGCGACACATTGCCATACAGTTATTGATACGCAGGGTATAGGTCTTGACTTGCTGCCTAAAATTTTTCGCAGTTTCTTCGTCGGAGCCGACAGATCAATGGACACCGAGTTTCTTGAGGTGATGATTGACCGTGCAGCCGATGCTATTGTTGAGGCATATACAAATATTGAAACCGGTTCGCTCTATTATTTTGAAACAGCAGGTATGGGCAAGGATGACGAGCACGGATTGTATGCCGATGATGAATATCCCTATCTCGTTAACAAAAGATATTATACTGAAGGCTATCAGCATTTGTTCGCTTGCTTTAAGTTCGTTCCGGACAACAAGGCTTCTGCAGCAACAATCATTGCAAATATAGGTGCTCACCCGACTATTGTTGATGAATCCACGAAGCTGCTTTCTGCAGATTTCCCTGCCTTTATGGAAGAAAAAATCAACGGTGCCGGTATGAATTTTATGTTCATTCAGGGGGCACAGGCACCTGTTTCCGTTAACAAATGGGCAGATGTTCCGGCGTCAACCATTGGTGAGGTTGATGAAAAAGTCGCTGTCAATCCTACTGCAGAAGATTATAAGACAGCCATCCTCTACGGCTATGAATACGCAAGACTTATTCTGGAAGCCCAGGATAATTTAAAAGAAATTGAACCCATACTCAATGTCAGAATGACTGAGTATGTTGTCAGCCTTGAAACAGGTCTTTTCGCTTACGGTGCTACCGAAGGCTTTATCGGCACAACAACCGTAAAGGATTCTTCAAGCGAAACAGGTTATTCCGTTATTACGGAAGCCGGATACATAGAAATCGGAAAAGATATTGTTTTGCTTACTGTTCCCGGTGAAATTGTACCTCAACTTATATACGGTAATTTTGTTTCGGCGGAAGAATCATATTCAGGTACAGAATGGACTTATGAAGCAACTGCAAAACTCATTCCCGAAGGTAAAACAGTTCTTGTTATGGGACTTTGTAACGATGCAATCGGATATATTCTGCCGGATAACGACTTCGCACACTTTATTACTGATGTTATTTGGGATATGGATGGCGCAGATAAGATCTTTGGCTCCTATCACAGACATTATGAAGAACTGCTTTCAGCCGGAGCTTCAGCGGGGTCAACAACCGTTTCAACTTTAAATGAGCTCGTAAAAAGCCTGAACCCTTAAAGGTTTTGAAGTTAAAAATAAAACAAATTTAAACTGTAACACACGAAGTGTTTACTGAGCTTTGTGGCAGAATGAATGACCCGGACAGAATACAGTTCGGGTCATTTAAATCCAAAAAAGGAGAAAAGCAATGGCAAAAAAGCTTTTTGATTATATAATCCACGGTGGAGATTATAACCCGGACCAATGGATAAGAACGCCCGAAATATGGGATGAGGATATGCGTCTGATGAAGCTTGCCCATATCAACAGTGCAACGGTCGGCGTATTTTCATGGGCAACACTTGAACCTGAAGAAGGCGTTTATAATTTTGAATGGCTTGATACTATACTTGATAAAATGCATCGGAATGGTATTGCCGCAATCCTTGCCACTCCGTCGGGCGCGCGGCCTGCATGGCTTGCCGAAAAATATCCCGAAGTTTTAAGAAAAGACGAAAACGGGATACGCCGCAAATTCAGTGACAGACACAATCATTGTCTCACTTCCCCGGTTTACAGAGAAAAAGTCCGCAGCATCAACAGAATACTTGCGGAAAGATACAAAAACCATCCTGCCCTGAAAATGTGGCATATTTCAAATGAATACAGCGGAGAATGCCGCTGTGAGCTTTGCTGCGAGGCTTTCAGAAAATGGCTCAGAGAATATTATCACAACGATATCGATGAGCTGAATTTCAAATGGTGGAATGCATTCTGGTCGCATTCCTTCAACGATTTTGACCAGATTAATCCGCCCGAAAAAAACGGAGAAGACAGTGCATCGGCTCTTAATCTTGCATGGCAGCGTTTTATAACCGACAGCCACATTTCTTTTTTTGAAAACGAAATTGCACCTCTGCGGGAAATTACACCGGATATTCCCGTAACCACCAACTTTATGAAAAGATATAACGGAATTGATTATCAAAAGTTCGCAAATTATGTTGATCTTGTATCTTGGGACAGTTATCCTGCCTGGGACAAGGGTAAAAATCTCAATGAGGCACTTGAAACAGCGTTTTTACACGATTTTTTCCGTTCATTAAAAAACGGTCAGCCGTTTTTCCTTATGGAAAGCACACCGTCATTAGTAAACTGGCAGGATGTCAACAAGCTCCCAAAATCGGGCATACATGAGCTTGCATCAATCCAGGCTGTTGCACACGGTGCGGACAGCATACAGTATTTCCAATGGAGAAAAAGCAGAGGCGGAGACGAAAAATTTCAGGGTGCGGTTATTGACCATTGCGGACACGAAAACACAAGAGTTTTCAAAAACGTAACAAGGCTTGGAGAAACACTTGAAAAATTGAATTCCGCTGTCGGAAGCGAAACCGAAAGCAGAGTTGCGGTTATATATGACTGGGAAAACGGCTGGGCAGTCAATGTTTTCCGGGGTTATAACAACATCCGCAGAGATTATGTGAAAGAATGTATAAAATGGTATGCTCCGTTTTATAAGAGAGGCATCAGCGTTGACGTTATTTCCATGCAGGATGATTATTCAAAATATGATATTGTTATCGCACCGTTTCTCTATATGCTTAAGAACGGCACGGAAAAACGGATTGAGGAATATGTTGAAAACGGCGGTAATTTTGTTGCAACGTATCTCTTAGGCATAGTCGATACTGATGACCTTTGCAGACTCGGCGGTTTCCCTGCAGGAAGGCTGAAGGAGGTTTTCGGCATATGGTGTGAGGAAACGGATTCTCTTCCCGAGGATATTACGGGCAAGGCCGGATTCAACGGCAAGGACTATGAAGTGAACCACATCTGTGACATCATCCATGCGAACGGAGCAAAAACTCTGGGCGAATATAAAAGCGATTTCTACTGCGGAATGCCCTGCGTTACAGAAAATGCATTCGGAAAAGGTAAGGCATACTATGCCGCCTTCAGAAACGACGGGACTTTTGCCGATGATTTCTGCGAAATGCTTATTGCCGAAAATGCTGTTGCTGCCGATGCGGACATAAAACTCAGTGACGGAGTTTTCTCAAGAAAGCGTGGCGACATAATTTTTATTATGAACTTTGCAGATGAAGAACGAATAATCGTTCTTGATAAAGAGTATACAGATACACTTAAAAACGAAAGCGTTTCCGGCAAAATAACACTGCCTGTCTGCGGATATCTTATCATAAAAGCACATTAATAGGAGTTGACCTTATGAATAAATCACCTGAAAAAAGAGCAGAAGAACTTCTGGAAAAGCTGTCCCTTGAAGAAAAGATCTGTCAGCTTTCTTGTCAGATGCTCTATCCTATACGCGAGGATTACGAAGAAAGGCGAGAATATCGTTTCGGTAATTTCCGTAATCCCGGACATTTTATGCACGAGCAGCGAGGAGAACCTGTTTCTCCTGCGGAAGTTGCTGATGAAATTAACCGAGATATACGTCGTAGTATGGAGTGCAATTCGCTGTCTGTTCCGCCCATTGAACACGCAGAGGCTCTTCACGGAGCACAGTGGGGTATGGCAACCTGCTTCCCACAACCGATAGGTATGGCATCGATGTTTGATAAGGATTTAGTTGAACGGATAGGCGACGTTATAGGAAAGGAGTGTGCCGTTGTAGGTGTAAGGCAGGCTCTTACTCCGGTAGTAAATGTTGTCAGGGATTGTCGTTGGGGGAGAACAATTGAAAGCTTCGGTGAAGATGTGCTCCTGAACGGAGATATGGGTGCTGCAATTTGCAGAGGATTACAGAAAAACGGTGTTATCGCCACACCAAAGCATTATGCAGATAACTATTCTTATGGAGGAAGAGACTCCAATGTTTCCGATACAAGTGAAAGGACAATGCGAGAAGTTTATCTTAAGCCTTTTGAAAAGTGTATCAAGCAAGGCGGAGCAATGTCTGTTATGGCTGCATATAACAGCTGGGACGGTGTTCCCTGCACCTGTAACGAAAAGCTTCTGACCGATATTTTGCGTAACGAGTGGGGCTTTAAAGGCTTTGTTGTTTCTGATTACAATTCGGTTGAGGGCGTTTGGGAAGCACACAGACTTTTTGATACAGAATGGAAGGCTCAGGCAGCGAGCCTCAAAGCAGGTCTGGATGTTGATTTGCCACAAAACTCTTATGATGATTTGATGATTGCTTACAAAGAAGGTTGGATTGATGAATCTGATATTGACCGTGCACTTCTGCGTGTGTTGGCCGCAAAGTTCAGCATCGGTCTTATGGACAAGCCTTTTGCAGACAGAAATGAGGCTCAGAGCCTTGTGCGCTGTGACGAGCATAAGCAACTGGCGCTTGAAGCAGCCCGCAGATCAATGGTGCTCTTGAAGAATGAAGGCGTTTTGCCTTTTAATAAGAAAAAAATGAAGAAGCTGGCTGTGTTCGGTATGGGTGCGGATGTTTTCCCGGTCGGAGAAAACTATTCCGGTCCTTTCGAAGTCAAATGGACGGCTGAGGATGCAAAAACACCGTTACAGTATCTCAGAGAATATCTTGACGGAGCCGTTGAGGTTGTTTTCGCGGAGGATGCTTACATCGAAGAGGTTGCCGCCGAGTGTGATGCAGCAATATATATGACTGCACTTGTTGAAGGTGAAGGACTTGACCGTTCGGATATCCGTCTTCCCGGTATTACGCGAACGGAACAAAAAGATAACAGTGCGGTTATTGTGGGCAAAATTGAGTTCACCGTCAAAACGGATCAGGAGGAAAGTATACGCAGAATGACTGCAGCAAATTCAAATTCAACAGTTGTGCTTCTTAATGGTTCACCTGTAGATATGACTGCGTGGCAGGACGGCTGTGGTGCTGTTTTAGAAGCATGGTTCCCGGGTGAACAGGGTGCACAAGCTATATGTGAAATTCTTTTCGGAGAGATTTCTCCGAGTGGAAAGCTTCCCATAACATTCCCGAAAACTGTCGGACAGCTTCCTCTTTTCTATTCGATGAAGCCGTCAGGAAGAGGATACGGCTATATTGAAAATGACGGAGCTCCGCTTTATCCGTTCGGCTTCGGACTGAGCTATACAGACTTTAAACTTGATAATTTTGAATGTATAAATCTGGCGGACAGTCTTAAGATAAATCTTACGGTTGAGAATACCGGTGACTTTGATGGTGCGGAGGTTATTCAGACTTACCTGACGGGGATTAACTGTGATGTTGTAATGCCCCTGAAGGAGCTGAAAGCATATGCGCGTGTTGAGATTAAAAAGGGAGAAAAAACTCAAATCAGTATACCTGTTCCCAACGAAGCCTTCTGCTACTATGACCGCCGTATGGTTTTAGGTATGCATAACGGTGATTACACGGTTTCTGTCGGAACTTCTTGTGTCGATATTCATAAAACCTTCAAAATCAAAGTACGTGACGGAAAAATAAGTCAGCTCTCCGACAACAGATAGAACTACGATTTTGATTATTTCCCTATAAAAGCACCGCATGTAAATTTAGCATCAAGCCTGAAGCTTGATACAAAACCTAACATATTACTTTTTGCCGTAATATAAATCTTCAATGATGTTTGACATTATGTATTCCTCCATATCTGAGAAAATATATTAGAGTACGAAATATAGAATATATATTGCCGAGAACTACTTGTGTTATGAATATCCGCACCAAAGAGCATTCAAAAGGTTTTTTCCTTCTGAATGCTCTTTTTTTGTTATTTATTATAATAAATTGCGGTGATTTTATTATGATTAAAAATTCCGACTTTTTAGAAGAGCCACGTAAGTTATTTGAAGAACCAAAAATATTATCCTGACGGTAGAATTTTCTTTGATTGCAGTATTGTTGATGATGCTTTTAATTTACCGTATAACACAAAAGAAGAGCAGAAAATCAGGCGAAAAGCAATGAAAAAAGTAAATAAGGACAGAAATATTTATGTCAGAGTAGCTACTCCTTATCTTTCAGCTTTAAGAACTGTTCAGCTTTATGAAGGATATAATAATATTTCAGAAATTATATCCGGATATGATGACGCTGTAAAAGAAGCTGAAGCTATGCGTGAAAAAATCAATATTGAGAATAATAAGCTTTTAGAAGAGCAAAGGCTGGATATTGAAAGAAAGAGAGCGCAAAGAAAATTAAAACAGCGAAAGTAATAGTTAATAATAGGATAACCAGATTAAAGCAAAGCTTTCAGTGTTTCTTCAAATTAATAAATCCAATAAAAAAAACAGGTGCCGTGATTAATACCACGGCGCCTGTAATAATTATAATATATTATTTGTTAATAGTTCCTTTTTTAATATTAAATGAGAAAACATTTTCTTTTCCGTCAATCTCAGATATGATTTTAATATTATCTTTATCGGTATAT
>JAZNCI010000063.1:0-19380 GCA_045587485.1 Clostridia bacterium | reverse complement strand
CTTCTTCGTAATTTGTACGGAGTCAGCTTTGGGTTCTGTTTAGCCGATAAGAATTAACATTAAAACCAATAATATTAAAAGTATTCCAAAATTATATATTGAGAACTGTTTTATATAATCCCTTGCGTGTTCAGGCTCACGCTTCACATACTCACGGAAAGTTATAAGGCTGGCAAGCGATGCAATTAAAGTTCCTGCACCACCAATATTTACTGCAACAAGCAATTGAGAATAATTTTCGGTAAATCTTGACAGCAGTATTGCGCTTGGCACATTGCTGATAAATTGACAGGACAACACACTGAAAAGCAGAGTATTCGTTTCCACAAGCCCACCAAGAAAACTGCTTACTTGTGAAATTCTTGACATATTCCCAGCAAAAACAAAGAATGCACAAAAGGTCACAAGCAACGAATAATCAACCATTTTAAGTGCCTTGCGGTCAAGAAAAAGCAACGCAACAGGTATCACAATAAGCCCCCATATATAAGAAACCGACCTGAAGACAATAAGTATTGAAAAAGCAAACAGTACAAGATAAATGGATGTCCTCTTCCAGTTAATCTTTTTGTCATAAGCTTTTTCGATGTTCAGTTTATTATTATCCACCCTGAAACAACAAAGTGTAATCAAAATAATCGAAACAACAAACGGCAAAAACATTATTCTGACAAATTCACCCGTGGAAATGTTAAAATAACTATAAAGATAAAGGTTTTGAGGATTGCCGAAGGGTGTCAGCATTCCTCCAAGGTTTGCCGCAATATTCTGCATAATAAATGTAAAGCCCATATACTTTTCATTTTCGGTGGAGGTAAGAGCATAATAACCCAAAGGCAAAAATGTGATAAGAGCCATATCATTTGCAATCAGCATAGAGCCGATAAAGGTTATGTATACAAGTGCAATGACTGCAGACCTTGTTGTTTTAAACACCTTAACAATCTCGCTGGCAACAATTCTGAAAAAATAGATATTTTTCAATGCACACACAACCGCAAGAGTGCAAAAAAGACAAGTCAGGGTCTTAAAATCAAAATACCCCAGATACTCACTGTCGGGCGGTACAAATATTGATGTAATTACGGCTGCTAAAATCGCAATACACATAACCTCGTTTTTAAGAAAAAACTTTTTTAACAAACTAACACCTGCTTTATGTAAATTGGGCGGGGTGAAGTCCCGCCCCGAATTTTTTAAAGATACTTTTTCATATGCCCAAGGGCATTCTTTTCAAGCCTTGAAACCTGCGCCTGAGAGATCCCTATTTCATTGGCAATCTCCATCTGAGTTTTACCCATAAAAAATCTTAATTTCAATATATTCTGCTCCCGATGATTTAATCGTTTCATTGCTTCTTTAATGGAAATTTCCTGCAGCCACGAATCATCAAGATTTTTTTCGTCCTTAACCTGATCCATAACAAAAACAGCATCACCGCCATCGTGATACACTGGCTCATAAAGTGAAACGGGGTCCATTATTGCATCAAGAGCATTTGATACATCCTCTCGTTTCATCCCCATTTCTGCGGCTATTTCCTCAATAGTAGGCTCTTTTGAATTTTTGTTCACAAGCCGTTCTTTAGCAGAAAGAGCTTTGTATGCAGTATCCCTGAGCGAACGACTGACACGGATAGATGTATTATCGCGAAGATATCTGCGTATTTCCCCGACAATCATCGGCGCTGGTGTCCTTTGGGGAAACAGCTATTTTACAGGCTTTTTCAGTTTTCGTGGAAGCATCTGCGACACAATTATACCAATAAATATGCATAAACAGCCCACATAGCCTCTGCCCGTCATAACCTCGTGCAGAATTATCGCACCGCCTATTGCGCTAAACATCGACTCGGTTGACAAAATAATTGATGCATATGTGGGGTCAGCGTACTTTTGTCCTATAATCTGACAAGTGTATGCAATACCAACAGACATAATTCCGCCGTATAAAATTGGCAGAGCGGCAGCCTTCATACCTTCAAGGGTTATTGTTTCACCTGCAAAGGCAAAAAACAAACCCAGCACGCCACAAACCGCAAACTGAATCATCGCAAAACGCAACGAATAAATTGAATTGACAAAACGGTCAATAACCAAAATATGAAACGCCCAAAATACTGAGCCGCAAAACAATATTGCGTCACCAAAGCTGATTTGCCACTTATCGTTTATACAAAGCAAAAACATACCCACAACGGCAAACAACGCACCAATCCATATGTTTATGTTTGTTTTCTTTTTGAGAAAAATCCCAAATATCGGAACCAGAACAGTATAAAGCCCAGTTATAAATCCCGCTTTACCTGCACTGCCTGTAATCTCAATGCCTATCTGTTGTAACGATGACGCAATAAAAAGTATTATTCCAGCTATAATTCCCACAATAATGCTTAAACGTAATTTTGGTTTATGAACACAGCCTTCATTTTCACGCTTTTCAAAAAGCATTATAACAGGAACAAGTGAAAGTGCGCCCAGAGAAAATCTTATACCGTTAAAGGTGAATGGACCAACAAAATCCGCTCCCACTCTTTGAGCGACAAATGCAAAACCCCATATCATTGCTGTAAGAAGCAAAATACCAAGGGCCTGAATTTTTTTCATATATGTAAAACTCCTTCCAAAACCAAAAGTCCTTCGACATTATACATCTATTTTTTGCATAAGTCAAGAAAAAACACCCCAAAGACTACTTCAGGGTGTTCGGTTTAGTTGCCGACCAAATTATTTTGTATATTCCATTGAACTGCTCCGTTTTCTGTATAAATACACTCATACATCTCGGTCAGTTCTTCATTCAGCACAAAATCGCACAGCAAGGAATTATGATCCACAACAAACCATTTCCATCTGCCAAGATACATATTTTCTGCCTTGCCAACAATCTCAAATAAAAAAATGTTGCCTGTTTCTTCATCCTTTTCACCCAAGGTTGCTTTAAGGAATTCCTGAACATTTTCAGTCTCCTCTTCTGATACCTCTTTAAAACTGTCAAACAAAACTTCTTTAGTATCAAAAGCAGGCTGTGCCTCTATCGTTCTGGCATATGTTCCTTCAGGAATGGAAAAGGGTTGAGCATCTTTTGTCTCTGATGCGACGTCTATTCCTAAATTTTCATCCTCTATAATGGGTTCAGGAGCAGGCTCACTCGCTGTCTTTGCAGAATTTTTCTGCTTTACTACGGATTCAGGTGTTTGCTGGTAGAAATTCTCTTTCTCCACCTTTTGAATAACTTTCTCCTCAATCTCCTGACCTGTTTCCACCTGTGGTATTGGTTCTTCATTAAGCCTTGTTATCTGCGGATACAAAAATGCACCTGCCGCAAAAACAAATACCGCTGCAACAGCCGTACCAATCTTATAAATCTTTGCAAATTTAACAGTCTTTGACGGTTTTTCTGCCGCTTCAAAGATTTTATCAATCAATTCTCTGTTTGTTTGAATGTCATCATTGGCAGCCTTATAATATTTTTTAAACAAGACCGTATCCCCCTTCAAGCATATTCTTCAGCATTTTTCTGCCACGGCTGAGCTGTGATTTGACCGTAGACTGATTTGACCCAAAAGCTTTTGAAATTTCCTCAATCGACATATCCTCATAATAATAAAGATGTATCACCGCTCTGTATTTTTGCGGAAGCTCAAGTACCGCATAATAAACATCTCCCTTTTCCTCGGTGTCAAAGACAATATCCTCGGTAAGGGGCGCCGTTTTCTGAACCCAGGAATTTGAAAATACATTATGACTGCAGTTTATCGTAACCCGTATAAGCCACGCCTTTATATGCTCGTCGCTCTGAAAATCCTTGTCCGATTTCAAAAAACGCAAAAAGACCTCCTGAACAACATCGTCAGCCGAATCGCGGCTCTTCGTCTGTGATAAAGCCAGCTTGTATATCATATCGAAATATTTTTCAACAATATCACGTTTGTCAATTTTCTTGAGCGTATTTTCAGACAATCCCTGAACCTCCTCTCATATATAATACCAAATAACCTGCCAAAAGGTTGCAATATAAAACTATTTTCTTTTTTCCAATTTTTTCTTGTTTCCGTTGCTATCTATAATTCTGACATTCTCCATTGTGTTTTTGACACCCTGGCGGAATGATTGAATATATTTTTTCCTCAGCTCGGCTTGTTCTAACTTCTCTTCCTCTGTTAACCCCTCACTCTTTGACTTAGCATACAGCTCATTTATTCTTTTTATAAGTTCATCCATATTTTCACCCTTTTTCACAAAAACTTCCGCCATATGGCGGAAGTTTAGTTAATTCTTTAAACTATGAATGGGGGCAGGTATTCTGCCGCCACGATTGATAAATTCTGCACTTGAATATTGATGCACCGGCATAATGGGTGCATAGCCCAAAAGTCCGCCAAATTCAACACTTTCGCCAACAGTTTTGCCCGCCACCGGAATAATTCTTACGGCCGTGGTTTTCTGATTAATCATTCCGATTGCCGCCTCGTCGGCAATTATCGCCGAAATTGTTTCCGCAGGTGTATCACCGGGAACAGCAACCATATCAAGACCAACCGAGCAGACACAGGTCATTGCCTCAAGCTTGTCAAGGCTGAGCGCTCCGCACTCGGCTGCGGAAATCATTCCTGCATCCTCACTTACGGGAATAAAAGCACCGCTCAAACCACCAACATAGCTTGATGCCATCACACCTCCCTTTTTAACCGCATCATTAAGAAGCGCAAGAGCGGCAGTTGTGCCATGAGTTCCGCATTTTTCAAGACCCATTTCCTCTAAGATGTACGCAACGCTGTCACCAATTTCGGGCGTAGGTGCAAGAGACAAATCTACTATACCGAAGGGTACGCCAAGTCTACGTGATGCCTCTTGCGCAACAAGCTGACCCATACGGGTAATCTTAAATGCTGTTTTCTTTATAGTTTCAGCAACAGTACCAAAATCCTTGCCTTTTACCTTTTCAAGTGCTGCTTTAACCACACCGGGGCCACTTACCCCAACATTTATTACACAGTCGCCCTCGCCAACGCCATGGAATGCACCTGCCATAAAAGGATTGTCCTCTACTGCATTAGAAAATACAACCAATTTGGCACATCCGAAAGAATCTTTATCCGCAGTTATTTCTGCTGTTTTCTTTATCGCCTGACCCATAAGCTTTACAGCATCCATATTGATGCCCGCCTTGGTTGTAGCAACACCAACCGATGAGCATACACGCTCGGTACTGGCAAGCGCCTCTGGAATTGATTCAATCAAAATGCGGTCGCCTTTTGTAAAATCCTTGTGAACCAAAGCAGAAAATCCACCGATAAAATTTACTCCTGTAGCTTTTGCTGCACGGTCAAGAGCTTCAGCAAACATCACATAATTATCTGCATCGCTTGCTCCTGCAATCATCGCAATGGGTGTCACTGAAATCCTTTTGTTGATAATGGGAATACCATACTGACGGCTTATATCCTCGCCAGTTTTCACCAAATCCTTTGCAAGATGCGTAATTTTTTTATAGATTTTTTCGCACGCCTTCTCTGCACTGCTGTCAATACAGTCAAGAAGTGAAATGCCCATAGTTATTGTTCTTATATCAAGATGCTGATCATCAATCATCTTGATTGTTTCGATAATTTCTCTTGTGTTAATCATATTTTCGATGTCCTCTTAATTATATTCTGTGCATTGAATTAAAAATTTCTTCGTTCTGCATTCTCACGTCAACACCGATTTCTGTGCCGATTGCATCAAGCTCTGACATAACGATGTTTGAGTCCTCTGAATTGTCCATGAATTCCACAAGCATAACCATTGTAAAAATATTCTGCATAATAGTCTGATTTATGTCCAGAATATTTACATTATGTTTATAAAGACAGTTGCTTACATTTGCTATAATACCTGTGCGGTCAATTCCCATAACAGAAATAACAGCTCTCATCTACAGTCTCTCCTTTAAAGTTTATATTTACTTAATTATACAACGCCCGACAAGTTCCGTCAAGTAAAATTTATGCAAAAAAGCGGTTGAAAAAAAAAGATTTTTGTGGTAGAATAATATATATTGTATATATTTTCAGAGAGGATTTTATATGTTTCTTCCCATCTCGAAGGATGATATGAAAAAGAGTGGAATCACTCAGCTTGATTTCATTTATATAATTGGTGATGCATATGTTGATCATTCAAGCTTCGGGCACGCAATTATCTCCCGTGTTCTTGAGAATGCAGGCTATACCGTGGGTATAATTTCTCAGCCTGACTGGCACAGCTGCGAAGCTTTTAAAGTTCTTGGCGAGCCAAGGCTCGGTTTTCTTGTTTCGTCAGGAAACATTGACCCGATGGTCAACCACTATACCGCATCAAAAAAAGTTCGCTCACAAGACCTTTACTCCCCTGGCGGAGCTCCAAACAAACGTCCAGACAGGGCAACCGTAGTATACTGCAACCGTCTTCGGGAGGCATTTGGAAAAAAAATACCAATTATCATTGGTGGAATCGAGGCAAGCCTCAGGCGATTTGCACATTATGATTACTGGTCAGATAAGGTTCGCAGAAGCATTCTTATCGACAGTGGTGCTGACTTGCTTATTTACGGGATGGGCGAGCATCAGATTGTGGAAATTGCAGACCTTCTCGACTGCGGTGTTCCGGCTGTTCAAATCAAGCACGTGCCCGGCACGGTGTATCTTGAAGATGCTGCAACCATTTTCCCCAATGATTTTATAGTTATCCCTTCATTTGACGATGTATCACAAAGTCATCGTCTTTATGCCGAGGCAACACGTATACAATACGAAGAACAGGATGCGTTTCGGGGCAGAACACTTGTACAAAAAGACAACGACAAAAAGTGTATTGTGCAGCTACCTCCATCACCGCCTCTCACCACCGAAGAGCTTGATAGGGTTTACGAGCTACCATATGAAGGAACTTATCACCCATCATATGAGTCTTTGGGCGGAGTTCCTGCAATCAGCGAGATTGAGTTCAGTATAACCTCATGCAGGGGTTGCTTTGGCAGCTGCAATTTTTGTTCCCTTGCCTTTCACCAGGGCAGAACAGTAACCGCAAGGAGTCACAACTCAATTCTGCGTGAGGCAGCGGCCCTTACCAAAAAACCCGGCTTTAAAGGATATATCCATGATGTAGGCGGACCAACTGCCAACTTTCGCGCTCCCTCCTGTCAAAAACAATTAAAACACGGAGTATGTAAACATCAGCAATGTCTGTTTCCCACACCGTGCAGAAATCTTGAGGTTTCGCACAGCGATTATCTTGAGCTGCTGCAAAAGCTACGCAAGCTGCCAAAGGTTAAAAAGGTATTTGTGCGGTCAGGGATACGCTTTGACTATCTTATGTGCGATAAAGACGACAGTTTTTTCACCGAGCTATGCAAGCATCACATCAGCGGTCAGCTCAGAGTCGCTCCGGAGCATATTTCGGACAATGTGTTAAAATATATGGGTAAGCCTTCTCACGACGTTTATAAAAAGTTCTTAAATAAATTTGAGGCTGTAAATAAAAAGCTGGGCAAGGAACAGTATGCCGTGCCATACCTTATGTCATCTCATCCGGGAAGCACCTTGAAGGATGCAATAAAACTGGCGGAATATCTCAACAGAAACCACCTGAGTCCCGAACAGGTTCAGGACTTTTATCCCACCCCAGGCAGCATTTCTACCTGTATGTATTACACTGGAATTGACCCACGAACAATGAATTCTGTCTATGTGGCAAAGGATTACAAGGATAAACAAATGCAGCGTGCTCTTTTGCAGTTCCGTGACCCGAAAAATTATAATCTTATACTAAATGCACTAACAAAGGCAAAACGGCTCGACCTTGTTGGTCTCAAACCTGAATGTCTTATAAAACCAACAAAAGGAGAAAATAAAAATGGCAACAATCTTAAGCGGAAAAACGGTATCAGCAAGAATAAAGGAAAATCTCAAAATAGAAATCGAAAATCTGAAGAAAAGCGGAACAACCCCTGGTCTTGCCGTAATCATAGTAGGTGAAGACCCTGCATCTAAGGTTTATGTTGGCAGAAAGGAAGCTATGTGCCAGGAGCTTGGTATGCACTCTGAAAAATTTGCCCTCCCTGAAGAAACAACTCAGGATGAGCTTGTATCATTGGTTGAAAAGCTCAACAATGACAATAGTATTCACGGAATTTTAGTTCAGCTGCCTCTTCCCAAACACCTTGACGAAAAGGTTGTTATCAATACAATTCGTCCCGAAAAGGATGTTGACGCCTTTCACCCCGTAAATGTGGGAAAGATTATGATTGGCGACTATGATTTTGTGCCCTGCACACCTGCAGGTATTATGGAGCTTATTGCAGAAAGCAATGTTGAAATTGAAGGCAAAAACTGTGTAGTAATCGGCAGAAGTAATATTGTGGGCAAACCTATGAGTATGCTCCTTCTTCATAAAAACGGAACTGTCACAACTTGTCATTCACGAACCAGAAATCTTAAAGAGGTTACAAAACAGGCAGATATCTTGGTTGCCGCTGTTGGCAGAGCAAACTTTGTTACCGCCGATATGGTAAAACCCGGTGCTGTTGTAATCGACGTTGGTATGAACCGTTTAGATGACGGCAAGCTTGTTGGCGACGTTGCATACGATGAGGTTGAAAAGGTTGCAGGTGCAATCACTCCCGTTCCCGGCGGTGTTGGACCTATGACAATTGCAATGCTTATGCAGAACACTTTAACTGCAGCAAAAAACGCAAGTAAATAAGGAATTTATATTATGAAGACAAAAACCGTTTATGTTTGTTCGGAATGTGGAGCGAGCTTTCCCAAATGGATGGGTAAGTGTACAACATGCAATTCCTGGAACACCATTGAAGAAGAGGTTATCAAGTCTGCTCCTTCCTCTTCTAAAGTTTCGGTAATGTCTGCACCCTCTGCGGGTACGGTATCACCAAAGCGGATTTCCGAAATTGATTCATCACAAGAGGCACGCACCCTAACCGGTATGGGCGAGCTTGACCGTGTTCTAGGCGGTGGACTCGTCAAGGGTTCTCTTGTCCTTGTGGGCGGCGACCCGGGAATAGGTAAATCCACTCTTCTGTTGCAGATTTGCGAGCATCTGGGAAAATCCCAAAGCATTCTTTATGTTTCGGGTGAGGAATCCCAAAGACAGATAAAACTCCGCGCAGACAGGCTTGGTATTACAACCGAAAATCTGAAGGTATATTCCGAAACGAATATGGACTATATAACAGACTGTATCTTTCGCGAAAAACCCGATGTTCTTATCATCGACTCGGTGCAGACAATGTATAATCCCGAAATTCAGTCAACACCCGGTAACACAGCACAAATCAAGGATGTTACCACCGTGCTTATGAAAATTGCAAAGGAAAATTCCATCTCGGTATTTGTGGTTGGGCACGTTACAAAAGAAGGAGCTCTTGCAGGACCTAAGATTTTAGAGCATATGGTTGACTGTGTTTTGTATTTTGAAGGCGAACGCCATCAGTCATTTCGTATTCTGCGGGCGGTAAAAAACCGTTTTGGTTCAACAAACGAAATCGGAGTGTTTGAAATGAAGGGCTGTGGTCTTGAAGAGGTTTCCAATCCTTCAATTGCAATGCTTTCGGGGCGACCCGAAAATGTTCCAGGCTCCTGTATAATCTGCACTATGGAGGGCACTCGGCCTGTTCTTGCAGAGGTTCAGGCTCTTGTTACCCCTACCTCCTTCGGCAATCCCCGAAGAATGGCGAGCGGTCCTGACCTTAGCCGCTTTATAATGCTTATGGCTGTTCTGGAAAAGCGAGGCGGTTTAAAAATGTCTGCATTTGATGCATATGTCAATATTGTAGGCGGTCTCAGAATTTCCGAGCCTGCCGCAGACCTTGGTCTTGTTCTGGCACTTGCCTCCAGTTATTCGGGTCGGGCAATGGACAGCGACACCGTTGCCATCGGCGAGGTGGGTCTCACAGGCGAGCTTCGTGCCTGCAGTTTTCTTGAGGCAAGGATTGCAGAATGTGAAAAACTGGGTTTTAAGCGTTGCATTATTCCTGCAACAAATTTAAATAAGCTGAAAGAGTTTGACGGTATTGAGCTGATTCCTTGCTCAAATATCCAGAATGTATTATCCAAATTCTGTAAATAATTCTATTACATAAAAAATATACTTATATTAGAAAAGTATTTGAAGGGAAGTCTTGATGTGTTTCATATAGGTGACAAAATAGTTTATCCAATGCATGGAGCCGGAATTATTATTGATATTGAGGAAAAGAAAATTCTTGGTGAACTCCATAAGTACTATATTTTGCAGATTTCCATCAGCGATATGAAGGTAATGCTGCCCGTTAACAACACAGACGCCATCGGCATCAGGAAGATTGTTTCTGAGGATGCCGCCAACGATGCTATCAACCATTTTCTCTGTTGCAACGAGGATTTAAATAATAACTGGAACCAGCGATACAGAGAAAACATAGAAAAAATGAAAAGTGGAAACCTGATTGATGTTGCAACCGTTGCAAAAACACTGCTTCTCAGAGATAACAAAAAATCATTATCCAATGCCGAACGAAAAATGCTTTCAAACGCAAAAAACATTCTTGTTTCTGAACTGGTTCTCGCCAAAAGAATGTCTGTTGACGAAATTAAAGAGCTACTGGCAATTTGATAATGTCACGGAGGTTACATATGTTCCGCAAAAAATCTTCTTTTCCAAAAGCAACCGCAATTATTGTTGCGGCAGGCAACAGCCGACGCATGTGCGGTGCAGATAAACAGCTTATAACAATCGATGGTATGCCCATTCTGGCGCATACCCTTTTGCAGTTCAGCAAATCAACATCAATTGACTCTGTTGTTGTTGTCACAAAACCCGAAAACATTCTTACTGTAAGTGATATGATTCGTGAATTTGGTATATCAAAGGTATGCCATATCATACCCGGCGGTGATACACGTCAGGACTCGGTGTCTTGTGGCTTGTCTTTTGTAGAAAACGAACGTTTGGTTGCCATTCACGATGGTGCCCGCCCCTTTATTTCAGTAAAAAAAATAGATGAGCTTGTTTTGGCAGCTTACGAATACGGTGCCGCTGCCCCCGGAGTTGTCCCCAAAGATACCGTAAAAGCAGTAAATCAAGAAAACATCATTACTGAAACCATCGACCGCAACACGCTGCGGCTTATACAAACCCCTCAGGTATTTTACGCCGACGAGTTAAAGCTGGCATATGAACGTGCAAAAGAATTAGATTTTACAGGTACAGATGACTGTTCTGTTGCCGAGTACTCAGGAATTAATATACGTATCATTGACGGAGAATACACAAACATAAAGGTAACAACTCCCGATGACCTTGCTGTTGCGGAAGCGATATACCAATTTTTGAGTAAATGATTTTGAAAGGATGAATAACGTGAAAATCACGTTAGCCTCCGGCGGAATTTATTGCACCGCCTATCTTTTGTGCCTGAAAAGCACAAAACGACGATGTGCGTAATTTCCACTATACGCCTTATCTGCCTATAATAAGATGCGTGTGGTATTATTAATTACTGTTTGTAGGCAGAAAGGCTATGGAAATTTTATGAGAGTTGGATTTGGTTATGATGTTCACGCTTTTGCAGATGAAAGACGCCTTGTACTTGGCGGTGTTGAAATTCCTTATGAAAAAGGTCTGCTTGGACATTCTAATGCTGACGTTCTTTTGCACGCAATAATGGACGCACTGCTGGGTGCTGCTGCTCTTGGCGATATTGGCAAGCACTTTCCCGATACAGACAACCAGTTTAAGGATATAGACAGTCTTATTCTTCTTTCAAAAGCAAAAGATATCCTCACAAAGCACGGACTTTCAATAAACAATATTGATACAACTGTTGTTGCTCAGGCTCCAAAAATCTCTCCTTATATTGACAAAATGAGAGAAAATATCAGCCGTGCTCTTGATATAGATATATCCTGTGTATCAGTCAAAGCAACCACAACCGAACATCTTGGTTTTGAAGGCAGAAAAGAAGGCATTTCAGCCTATGCCGTTGTTACTATTATGTAAATTTAACAGTTTAGGGTAGATTTTGGCATATAATTGGTTATAATAACCTGTAACCGACCTTAATCAACTGTAATCGAGTTTGATTTATATATAATATTTTTGTATATTAATTACATTAGCACTCGACATTGTAGAGTGCTAACACAACAAAGTTTTTATATAATAGGAAATCACACAATTTCCTATTACACAAAAAATAAATTTAATGCCTGTGCGAATTTTTCCGTCAATGACGGAAACGCACATAGGCAAACAAAGCGTTATTGCTCCGACCGTCGCTTGCAGCGAGCGGCGAAGCCGCTTTGTTCTTTTCATTTAACATAAGGAGGCATTTCAAATGAACATTAAACCATTGGCAGACAGAGTTGTTATTAAAATGGCAGAAGCCGAGGAAACAACCAAAAGCGGCATTATTCTGGCAGGCTCCGCAAAGGAAAAGCCTGAAATTGCAGAAATCGTTGCTGTAGGCCCCGGCGGTGTTGTTGACGGCAAGGAAATTAAAATGGAGCTCAAAGTGGGCGACAAAGTTTTAATCAGCAAGTATGCAGGTACAGAAGTTAAGCTTGACGGCACAGAATACACCATTCTCCGTCAAAGTGACGTTCTGGCAATAATTGACTAATTTCAGGAGGTATAAACATAATGGCTAAACAGATTTTATTTGGCGAGGAAGCAAGACACGCTCTTGAAAAGGGCGTTAACCAACTTGCAAATACAGTAAAGGTTACACTTGGTCCTAAGGGCAGAAACGTTGTTCTCGAAAAGAAATTCGGTGCACCCCTTATCACAAATGATGGTGTTACCATTGCAAAGGAAATTGAGCTTGAATGTCCCTTTGAAAATATGGGTGCTCAGCTTGTAAAAGAAGTTGCATCAAAGACAAACGATATCGCAGGTGACGGTACAACAACCGCAACACTTCTTGCTCAGGCACTTGTTCGTGAAGGTCTTAAAAATGTTACCGCAGGTGCAAACCCCATGATTGTAAGACGCGGTATTGCATCAGCCGTTGAGGTTGCAGTTGCAGAAGTTGTTAAAAACAGCAAAAAAATAAACGGCCGTGACGATATTGCAAGAGTCGCTGCTGTTTCTGCTGCTGACGACACTATTGGCGAGCTTATTGCAGATGCTATGGAAAAGGTTACAAGCGACGGCGTTATCACTGTTGAAGAATCAAAAACTGCTGAAACATATTCAGAGGTTGTTGAAGGTATGCAGTTTGACCGTGGATATATCACACCTTATATGGTTACTGATACAGAAAAGATGGAAGCAGTTATTGACGATGCGTATATCCTTCTCACAGACAAGAAGATTACAACCATTCAGGATATCCTCCCCCTTCTTGAACAGATTGTTCAGCAGGGTAAAAAGCTTGTTATCGTTGCAGAGGATATTGAGGGCGAAGCACTTTCAACCCTTATCGTAAACAAACTCCGCGGCACATTCACCTGTGTTTGTGTTAAGGCTCCGGGCTTTGGTGACAGAAGAAAGGCTATGCTTGAAGATATCGCAACCCTTACAGGCGGTACAGTTATTTCAGAAGAGCTTGGTCTTGACATTAAGGAAACAACAATCGACCAGCTTGGCCGTGCGCGTCAGGTTAAGGTACAGAAGGAAAACACTATCATTGTTGATGGTGCAGGCAACCCCGATGCAATCAAAGCTCGTGTTACACAGATTAAAAACCAGATTGAAGATACAACATCAGATTTTGACAGAGAAAAGCTTCAGGAAAGACTTGCTAAGATGTCGGGCGGTGTTGCAGTAATCAAGGTTGGTGCCGCAACAGAAGTTGAAATGAAAGAAAAGAAACTAAGAATTGAAGATGCTCTCGCTGCAACAAGAGCTGCCGTTGAAGAAGGTATCGTTGCCGGCGGCGGTACAGCATTTATCAACGCAATGCCCGCAGTTGAGGCTCATATGAACTCACTTGAAGGCGACGAAAAGGTTGGTGCAAAGACAGTTCTCCGTGCTCTTGAAGAACCTGTTCGTCAGATTGCATTCAATGCAGGTGTTGAAGGCAGTGTTATCGTTAACGCAATTAAAGCAAGCGAGGTTGGCATCGGCTACAACGCACTTACCGAAGAATATATGGATATGCTGAAGAATGGTATTGTTGACCCCACAAAGGTTACGCGTTCAGCACTCCAGAACGCCGCATCGGTTGCATCAATGGTTCTCACAACAGAAAGCCTTGTTGCAAACAAGCCCGACCCTCAGGCAGCTGCTGCTGAAGCTGCAGCTATGGCAGGCGCAGGTGCAGGTATGGGCGGAATGTATTAATCCTCCTCTTTTACAAAGTTACAACGCAACCGCAGAGATTTTTCTGCGGTTGTTTTGTTTTTATCAAAAAGACTTGACAAATATCCCCTTTTACTTTAAAATGGATAATATCAATTTAAATCTTTTAGGAGGATTTTATTATGAAAAAAATTATTGCATTAACACTTGCTCTTATGCTGGCTGTTTGTTGCCTTGCAGGTTGCGGAGCAAAAGACAAAAACACACTTACAATGGCTACAAACGCTGAATTTCCTCCCTTTGAATACCTTGAAGGCGAAGAAATTGTTGGTGCTGACGTTGATATTGCAAAAGCAATTGCCGAAAAGCTTGGCAGAACACTTGAAATCACAAACATCGACTTTGATGCTGCTCTCACAGGCGCTGCTACCGGTAAATATGATGTAGCAATCGCAGGTGTTACAGCTACCGACGAAAGAAGACAGAATATGGGCTTTACAGATGACTATTACACAGCATCTCAGGCAATCATTGTTACTGCTGACAGTGCTATAAAGGTAGCTGCTGACCTCACCGGCAAGACAGTTTCTTGTCAGGAAGGTACAACGGGCGAACAGTATCTCCTTGACAACGGATACAGCGTACAGTCATTCAAGACAGGCGCAGAAGCAATCACAGCTCTTGTTTCAGGAAAGGTTGACGCTGTTGTAATTGACGATGCAGTTGCAAGAGCACTCTCTGCCAAGCAGGAAGGCAAGACAGTTGTCCTTGAAGAAGCTCTTACAGAAGAAGCCTATGCTATCGTAACAAAGCTTGGCAATGACGAGCTTATCGGCGAAATCAACAAGGCTCTTGCAGAACTTAAGGCAGAAGGCAAGCTTGCTGAAATCTTTGAGAAATACGAACTTCCTTACGACGCTGAATAATATAATACATATCAACTTTAAAAAGCGGCGATATATGTCGCCGCTTTTTTCGTAGAGAAAGGTTTTTACTATGGATTGGCTTTCAAAATGGCTTAATACATTATATAACACATTTATTGTTGCCGAGCGCTATAAAACATTGATTGAGGGGTTTAGCAAGACAATACTTATAACTGTGGGCGCTCTTTTAATCGGTATAGTTATAGGAACAATAGTTGCCATTATCAAGGTTTTTGCTGACCGCAACAAAAAGCTTAAAATCTTTGATATGCTGTGCAATTTGTATCTGACTGTTATCCGTGGAACTCCTGTGGTTGTTCAGCTTCTTATTTCCTTCTTTATCATCTTTGTAAATTCCAAAGACGGAACATGGGTTGCAATCATAACCTTTGGCGTAAACTCCGGCGCATATGTTGCCGAGGTTATCCGTTCAGGTATTATGGCAATTGATTCAGGGCAGACCGAGGCCGGTCGTTCACTTGGTTTTTCAAAAGTTCAGACTATGTGGCTCATCATTCTTCCTCAGGCTTTCAAAAACATTCTTCCCGCCATAGGAAACGAAATGATAGCTCTGCTCAAGGAAACGTCGGTTGCCGGTTATGTTGCAGTTGTTGAACTTACGAAAGCAGGTAACCAGATTAAAAACACAACCTATGACCAAATCAACCCCATTTTACTTGTAGCTGTTGTTTATCTTGTTATGGTTGTAGGTCTTACTAAACTCCTTAGTATGTTTGAAAGGAGGTTGAGAATAAATGAAAGATAATTTCCTTATTTCAACAACCGACCTTTGTAAGTATTATAACAACGGCAAAATCAAGGCCTTAGATGGTGTTACGGCAGGAATTACAAAAGGTGAAGTGGTTGTAATCATCGGTCCGTCAGGCTCTGGAAAATCTACATACCTTCGTTCGCTTAATCTGCTTGAACATCCTACTTCCGGAACCATAATTTTTGAGGGCACCGACATTACTGACCCTAAAACCAACATAAATCTTCACAGGCAAAAGATGGGTATGGTTTTTCAGCAGTTTAACCTATTTCCACATATGACTGTTCTTAAGAATTTAACTATTGCCCCCATAAAGTTGCTTAAAACGGATAAAAATACAGCCGAGGAAAAGGCAATGACTCTTTTAAACCGTGTTGGACTTGCCGACCGCGCTGACGCATATCCTGCGCAGCTCTCGGGCGGACAAAAGCAAAGAGTTGCAATTGTCAGAGCCCTTATGATGAATCCCGACGTTATGCTCTTTGACGAGCCCACCTCCGCCCTTGACCCCGAAATGGTTGGCGAGGTTCTTGATGTTATGAAAGAGCTTGCACTGATGGGTATGACAATGGTTGTGGTAACTCACGAAATGGGCTTTGCCCGCGAGGTTGCAGACCGTGTAATCTTTATGAGTGACGGTAAAATTGTTGAAGAAGGAACACCAGACGAAATATTCACAAATCCTCAGGATTCAAGAACTCAACAGTTCCTTCACAGTATCCTGTAAAATTAAAGACCGATGAATATCGGTCTTTTTTCTTTTTCTATTGATTTTTTTTCACTTTGGTGTTATACTTATTTTGAAAAAAGAGAGGGGATTAACGTGAAAGTTCCTTTCCCGTCAATGCCTCTGGCGGATTTAATTGCCCATGCGAAATTTTCTTCGCTTTCGCTCAGAAACGCATATGGGCGTAAAAATCTCTTATCATTCCTTGCCATACGGATAAGAGAAGCTTAATTAAATTACTATTTGTGCCGACGTACGGCGGCGGAATGGAGATTTTATGGTACTTACAATAGATATAGGCAACACAAATATAGTTCTTGGCGGATTTGTCGGCGATAAGCTGAACTTTGTTGCACGCATTGCAACAAACGCAAACAAAACCGAAGACGAATATGCCACAAAAATACGCAGCATTCTTGCAATTCACAATGTAGATAAATCTGTTATTGAAGGGGCTATAATTTCGTCAGTTGTTCCTCCTCTCAACTCAGTAATGAAAAAAGCAATTAAATTTGTATACGGCGTTGACCCCGTTATGGTTGGCCCCGGAATAAAAACCGGTATAAAAATTCACTGTGATAACCCCGCCAGCGTTGGTGCAGACTTGATCTCTGCCTGCGTTGCCGCACATCATATATATGGCAGTCCATCCCTTGTTATTGATATGGGGACTGCAACAAAAATTATGGTTATCGATAAAGACGGTGCATTTATCGGTGTTTCAATTGCTCCCGGTGTTGGTATGGGGTTAAAAGCTCTTTCAAGCGGAACTGCACAGCTCCCACAAATAGGTCTGGAAGCTCCAAAATCTGTCATTGGAAAGAACACTGTTGACTGTATGAAGTCAGGTGTAGTTTTTGGCAACGCCTGCCTTATAGACGGTATGATTGACCGTTTCAACAAGGAAATGGGCGCAAAACTCCCCGTTTACGCAACAGGCGGTCTTGCATCCACCATTATCCCCCACTGTACACATCAGATTACTCTTGATGAAAACCTGCTTCTTAAAGGGCTTAACATTTTATATAAGAAAAATAATTAATATTTATTTGTGTATATTGCTCTGCGGAGTTAATATAAAAAAATTTATGCGTTGTATCGCAATTTTGTGAACGACAGCAAGGAGGAATTTTTATGAAAACACAAACAAAAAAATTGTCAACCCAGACCTTGGTTCTTGGCGCGGTACTCACTGCATTGGTAATTGTTCTTCAATACCTCAGTATGGCTATCCGCTTTGGAACCTTCTCAATCACACTGTCCCTTACACCTATCGTAATCGGTGCTGTAAGCTGCGGTATGGGAATGGGAGCATGGCTTGGATTGATATTTGGTGTAACCGTTCTTTTGACGGGCGATGCAGCTCCCTTCTGGGCTGTTACCGCCGGAGGAACCTTTGTTACCGTTATTGCAAAAGGTATTGCTTGCGGCTTTTTCCCTGCTCTGATTTTCAAGCTCCTTAAAAAAGCTAATCAGACGGTAGCCTCAGCCGTTGCAGCAATTATTAGCCCCATTGCAAACACAGGTGTATTTTTGCTTGGCTGCGTAATATTTTTTATTCCTACCCTGATTGAGTGGTACGGAAATGTTACAGCCTTTCTTGTAACTATATTCAGTTTCAACTTTCTTATTGAAATGGTGCTTAACATTGTTTTGACACCTGTAATAATAAGATTAATAAAAATCAAAAAATAATAAGGAATAAAATATGTCTGAACAATTTACAAGAACAGAAATGCTTTTGGGAAAAGAGAATATAGACAAGCTGAAAACCGCACACGTTGCGGTTTTTGGTCTTGGAGGCGTTGGCGGCCACGTCTGTGAGGCGTTGGCAAGATGCGGAATTGGCGAATTTACGCTTTTTGACAACGACACAGTTGCAAAATCAAACCTCAACCGCCAGATTATTGCAACAGTCGATACTATTGGTATGGCTAAATGTGATGCAATGAAAAACCGTATTCTGTCAATCAATCCAAGCGCCGAAGTAACTGTCAATCAGGTTTTCTATCTGCCTGAAAATGCAGATGATTTTCCCCTTGAAAGCTTTGACTATGTGATTGATGCCATTGATACGGTAAGTGCAAAAATTGAGCTTGCTGTTCGTGCAGAAAAAGGCGGAATACCAATAATCAGTTCAATGGGAACAGGCAACAAGCTTGACCCCACACAGTTCAAGATAACAGACATATATAAAACCTCGGTTTGTCCTTTAGCAAGAGTGATGCGTCGAGAATTAAAACTCAGGGATGTCAAATCACTTAAGGTTGTATACTCCGAGGAAATTCCCATAAAACCCAAGGCTTCGGAAGACGGAAAAAGAACGCCAGGCAGCACCTCATTTGTCCCCTCTGTTGCAGGACTTATAATTGCAAGCGAGGTTGTAAAGGATTTAATTTCAAGATAAAAAAAGTGGCTAAAGGCGTCTTCACATAGGGAGAAATCAATTTGGATTTCAAATTAATCAGAAACCCTTGCAACACTCGGTGTTGCAAGGGTTAACTTTATTTATCCAAACAGTTTTACTGCTTGAAACACAGTATTTTGGATGCCGGACAAGTAAAAAACGCAGATAATCCTGTATGGCTTATCGAGGCTTTTCCCGCAGTACGGCGCCAAAATACAAAGTTTCAAGTTGGTTTATCCCTATGTGAAGATGCCTAAAGCCACTTTTATTTATTTAATATTGCA
>JAZNCI010000062.1:0-3750 GCA_045587485.1 Clostridia bacterium | reverse complement strand
TCTTTCGTTTTCCATAACACTTTCGAGTATCATGCACTGCGCAAATCCACAATCATTTATAGCGATTCCTACCGCCCCGGAGTTATAATAATGCTTTCCGTTATATTCCATTTCGCCCGATGCTGTCGCTGTTTCGTAGCTTGCTGCTTCCTCTGCGAACATATCCATTACGGCTCCGTTATCAGCCACCTGCGTTTTAAGCACCATTTTTGAACTGTTTTCAATGATGTACTGATAGCCGTCACGCATTACCATAACGCTTTTCATTCCGTCCATATCGCTTTCGGAATACATCATATCGTCCTTAAATGCGTTTTTTGATATTACCTCAATACCCTGAACGGTGGTTTTCATTTCCATTGTGTATTCGCCGCCGGAGAGGTATTTCTCAAAGTATGCAAGGGTTTTGGTAGAAGAAACGGGGATTTCGTTTGTTTCATTGACCGACTCGTCATTCTGTTCATCCCGGTTGTTATCGGGAGTCTCTTCCTGATTTTCAATTTGTTTATTTATTTCCTCGCCGCCCGATGGCTTTTCCGTGTCTTCAAAGCAGGAAACCAGCGAAAAAACCATTATAACGCCGAGCAGTATTGCAATTAACTTTTTCATTTACGTAACCTCGCTTTCAGTGGGGTTGAAAATTTGTTTTCGCTTTATGACAGTCTCACAAGGTACTGACAGTAAGCGTACACATTCTGAATCTTCTTTGCTTCAACTCCGTCATCAGCGTGGATGATGGGCTGTGTTTCCGAAGGAGTTACGTAAAGCTTGAATACAATTGCATTCTGTCCGGGGCGCATATTGCGTATCTTCTTGTATTCAATATCCTTGCTCTTAATTCCTATGTAATCGAAAATAATAGACTCTATCTCCGGATTTGAAAAGCACTTTAGAAGATCGGACGATTCGTGTACGTCGAGAATATGTCCTGCTTCTTCAAACGAAATATTGTAGCACTTAAATTCGCCTTCGTTGATAACCGAAAGCATACTACTGTTGTCAAGTAATAAAACCGGTAAATCCTTTGAGTTATACATTGTAAATCCTCCTTATGAGTTTAATTAAAAGTTGTAATCGGGAAGCTCTGTGAGGTGGTCTACCGTAACCGTTCCGTCATAATAGGAAACGCTTATATAGTAGGTGCCGTTGGTGCCCCACCAGCCGCCTGACGAGAGCATATCCTCCTCGCTCATTCCGAACCCGTAAAAATCGGTGTACTTGTAGCCGTCGGATTTAAGTCCGTTTATCCAAGAGAGCATTTCCTCCTCGGAGGTGTCGCTTATTTCTGTGCGGTAGGAGGCAACAGCCGCCTGTGTGCCACCGGGATATTTGCGAAGAGCCTTGGGCCAGCCGTTATTTTTCGCCTCGGCTTGGGCATTTATATCCTCAATATTTCCAAAAAGACCGCTAAGGTCGCCGGATTCGCCGCCCGTAAGCCCTGCAAGTGCTTCGAGAGCACCGAGTGCCTCGCCAAGCTGTCCCAGCTCGCTGTAATCAGAGCTTTCTGTGTCCTCAGATCCGCCGAAAAGTCCCAAAAGACCGCCCGACTTTTCTTTTTCGTTTTCATCTTCGTTACTGCCAAGCGACAGTCCGCTGAAAATGCCTTCGCCGTTTGTTTCAATTCCTGCCTTGTCAAGCAGAGAATTTATGAGTGCTCCGCCTACAAGCGCGAAAATGATGCCGATAACAATACCTATAACCGTCATAATTATGGTAGCTCTTGCAAGTGACCGCTTGCATATCTTACGGCATCCGCCGCACGCCCAGACTATCGTAAGGATAAGTCCGACAACCGGTATGCACATAAGGAGCATTATTCCTATAAATCCCCACGCCGAGATAGGCTCGTATTTCGTCCCCTTGACCGATTCTGCCGTTAGCGCTATAGGCTGTGCGGGAGGTGGAGTATAAGGCTGCTGATATTGGGGCTGTCCGTAGTTTTGTGCGGGCGGTGCCTGAGGCGGTTGCTGTTGATAGCCTTGCTGAGGGGGTGCCTGATATGTAGCCTGTGGCTGTGGTGCAGCAGTCTGCTGTGCCGCAGGCTGTGTGTTTTCCGCTATTACCGCTTCGGGAGCTTTTTCTGCGACTGCCTCTGCCGGCTGTTCCGTTGCCGCTTTAGGCTCGGATGCCTTTGTTCCGCATTCGGTACAAAAAGCTACTCCCTCGGGGATTTCCTTGCCGCAGTTGGTACAGAATTTAGCCATGGTGGTCTCCTTTCTTATTTATTCCGTGTGTATGTTACACCGTCAAAAACAAGCGTATCGCCGTCGAGCTTGTATTCAACGGTATCACTTTCGCTTGCGAGACCGAAAAGTGCTTTTGCCGTAAGCTCCATTTCGGTATCGCTCTTGATTTCGTACTCGATAGTCATCAGCATATCAAGTCCCGCAAGGGCTTCGTCAATGTCTTCATCGTCACCGAACATATCCTCGGTAAGTCCGTAGCGAACCTTGCCGTCATCGGTAAACTGTATTCCGAGACCGTATTCGGTTTCGGTGTCGGTGTCAACAAGCTTCCACGTGCCGACTATTGCCTTTTTATTAGGACTTCCTCCACATGAGGCAAGGGAAAGAAGCATCAAGCCTGCCAAAAGTACTGCTAATATCTTTTTCATAGTGTTATCCTCCTTAAAATAGTTTTAACTCCAATACATAATACTCAGCTTATAAACACCGAGATCTATATCATATCTGTAAGCAAGATGCAGGGTTGCCGAACCGTTTGCAAGCTCTGTCTTGAACATACAGCTGCTTCCCGGGAGGACTGCCCACCAAGCCTCGCTCTGAAGGTCAGCAAGCGAGGTTGCCTCGGTCTTTTTTCCGGCATCTTTGTAAAGCTTGCCGTCATCGGAAAGAGAAATCATCTTTGCATATAGCTTTTCAAACCAAGCGTTGAAGTCCTCTTCGGTTGTTGCGTCTTTGTCAACGTTTATTGTGATATAACCCGTACTGCCTCTCTTTCCTGCTGGGGTGCTGCCGTCCATTTCAAGCTCATCAAAGGAAACAAAGTGATTGGGCGTTATATCTTCTTCGGCGAAGCCGTATATTTTCAGGAAATCTGCAACGCTTAATGCTTCGTCCTCTGTTTCTGATGTTTCTGATGTTTCTGCATCGTTATCTGTGTTTGAATCGGCAAAGCTTTCTTTGATGGTTTCATCATTATTTTCTTCTGTCTGCTGTTCCTGCTGTTCTGTTTGGTTCTCGACCTCCGAGAGTATGCTGTCAAGGTCACATGAGGCGAGAGAAAATGTCATAAGACCTGCTAAAAGAATTACCAGCAGCTTTTTCATCATATATTCCTCCTTGTATAAAGGCTGGGGCGGAGGGAGCCGCCCCTTGACATAAGATTTATTTCTTCAGATTTTCAACCATACGAACTGCTATAATGAGTGCCTGCTCGCGTGTTGCATTTGCATAGCCGTTTGCCTGTTCTTCGGTTGTGATGTTCTTAGGAGCAAATTTGTTATTACCAACACCGTTGATAATTCCGTTTGCCGCCATAAAGTAAACGCTGTCCTTCGCCCAGTCGGATATGTCCTTGTCATCAGCAAATGCTGAAGGCTTATCGTATGTCAATGCAAACTGTGCATCATTCTGAATTGTCCAGCCGTTCATTGTTGCTCTCTTGAATGTTCTTGTGAGCATTGTTGCAGCTTGTTCACGGTTTAAGAGTGTGTTTGGTTCAAAGGTGGTTGCCGATACACCTGTTGTAATCCCAAGATTATATGCTTTTAACACTTCAATATCGGAT
>JAZNCI010000061.1:0-11094 GCA_045587485.1 Clostridia bacterium | reverse complement strand
ATCAAGGAACACTTTTTTGTAATTCAGGAAACCACAATATGAAATTGTTGGTTTCCTGAAAGATAAAAAGTTTCTATGTAACTCTCTCTGTATGTACGGTCGATTTCGAGATGCCAAATTTTTTGGCAGCTTCACGCACCGTACATCTTGTCTCAATAATATAATTTGCAAGTTCTACCGTACGTTCCTCGATTATATCAGGTCGCATTAAATCACTCCCATATATCTATTACTTGTTTTTAAATATATGAAAGTGATTTATTTTTTATTACGATATTCATTTTCAAATTAATTTATATCTGCATCACCTGTTGCAGGGTTATCAATCAGTTTTCCATTTTTTGTAAATCTTGAGCCGTGACAGGGACAGTCCCATGTGTGCTCAGCCTTGTTCCATTTAAGTGCACAGCCAAGGTGCGGACACCGCCTTGTTGTTGGTGTTAATAAATTTTTTGTGGTTTCAAGACCGTTTAAAAATAGTTGAGGCTTTATGATACTTCTTTGAGGCGAAAATACATCCTCAAAATCATTCTTCCTATCCATCACCATATCACAAAGTATTTTTGCCGCAACCATTGACGAGGTTATCCCCCATTTATTAAAGCCCGTTGCCACAAACATTTCAGATGTATTTCCAGAATATCTGCCGATATACGGAATATTGTCAAGACTCATACAATCCTGAGCCGCCCATTGATATATTATTTTTGCACCAGGATAATATTTTTTTGAAAAATCATCTATCGACGCCCATGAACCGCTATTTTTTCCCGTGCGATGACCGCCGCCGCCTATTAACAAGAGGTTATTATAGTTCCTGAATGACATACCCTTCTTATCTTCATCTACATACATTCCTTGAATATCTGCGGCATTTTCATACGCAGAAACATATGACCGATGCTGATACAGCTTTAAAAAATAACTTCCGTGTTTATTTATAAACGGAAAGTGTGTTGCAACTATTATCTTTTTAGCCTTTATTCTCCCACAGTTTGTAATTGCCTCTGTTGGTGTAAGCTCACGCACAAAAGTATTTTCATATATATTTAAATCCTTTGAAAGTTCAGATATAAATTTTAAAGGATTAAACTGTGCTTGATTTTTAAACACAATTGCTCCCTTTACATCAAAGGGCAGTTCTGTTTTCTGAATAAACTCTGCATTAAAGCCCAGATGGTTTAGGGCTTTGACCTCATTCTCAATTTTTTCTCTGTCTTTTAATGTGTACGTAACAGCATCACGTCTTTCAAAGTCGCAATCAATATTTTCACACAGCTTTGCATACTCACCCAACGCATCCTGATTTGCTTTTAAATACAAGGCTGCTGAGTTTTCACCTGCATTTTTAATTATCTGTGAATAAATCAGTCCGTGCTGTGATGAAATTTTTGCAGTTGTATTTTTTGTTATCCCCGAGGCAATTTGCTTTCCCTCGACAACGGCATAATCCACACCGTTTTTACCGAGAAAATATCCGCAGAGAATGCCACTCAGGCCGCCGCCAATAACAAGCACATCTGTTTTCAAATCTTTGTTCAACGAATTAAATTTTGGCAGTGTTACATTATCCGACCATACTGATTTTTTCATATATAAATCACCTGAAATTATAGTTTTTAATTAGTATGCACCATTTTTAAATAAAAAATCCAAAGCATATAATATGCTTTGGACTGTAGTCTGAGGGCAGTAAAATATTGCCCCAAAGTTTTAGCAAGTCCAGTCGTGAATTGTGTTGTTCATTTTATTCATTATTCTGCCTGCACGGTGATATGCTCTTCGCATCGAACGCTTATTCATAGGATGAACTGCTACTATCATTCCAACACCAATAACTGTTCCTACCATAAGTCCTAAAGAAAAATTTCCCACAATAGTTCCTCCCTTCATTCTATATAAATAGTATTATCTTTTATATGCGTTTTATTTACATAAATTTTTTCATCTTTTCGAAAGACCCCTGTTCCAATAATAATATCGGTTATCTCGCCTGTTTCAAAATTAAATTGCATATTCTTTATTTTTCCGCATTTACCATCGCTACACACGGCTTTTGAAATTTTTTTATCAATTAAACCTTTTCTTTCTTTTCCGATTGATTTTTCTGAGTTTAAAATCAACTTTTTATCCCCGTTATCCGAAATTTGTTTAATTGAAACATCAACACAGATCGGAATCAGGCTTAGTGTTTCGACCGTAACGGATGAAATTCTTTCACCTGAGTCTGCAAAACATACTCCTTTTATTCTGCCCCAGGGCTCTTGATTTTCGTCTTTATAAACGCATTTTCCAATTAATTTTTTTAGAGTAATTTTCATATTATATTTATCTTTCAACGCAACAAAACCCGCAAATCAATCAAGACCTGATTTGCGGATTTTATTTTAAATTATTCTATAGTTTACTGACCGTTAGCCAAGTCCTGCTCGTACTTTTTGATCATTTTCTTTACCATCTGACCACCGATTGAGCCAGCTTCTCTTGATGTGAGGTCACCGTTGTAACCTTTTTTAAGCTGTACGCCTACTTCATTAGCCGCTTCCATCTTGAACTTATCCATAGCAGCCTTTGCTTCGGGTACTACAAAATTGTTATTGCTCTTGTTGTTTGACATAATTGTTTCACCTCCCTTTTTTCAGAAAAACATTTTGTTTATCTGTCTTCGTTACTATTTTAACCTTTATGAAAATGAATACACGTTGAAATTTTTTCTAATTCTGCCAGAAATTCAGACATATTATTCTGATTTAATATTATATTTGACAAAAAAGCGTAATTATTATAAAATAATATTAATTTTATGTTTTAAAAGGAGCGGCACTTGTATGCAAAGAAAGCTGTCTGAAATTTCGTCCTTTGAAGTTATACTTTGTCTTTCGGTTGTTATGATTCATATTTTGTCAGAAAGTATAGCATCATATGCCAAAGGAACAATTCTTTCGTTTTTATCTTTTTCGGCATCCACGGTGCTGACCTTTGTTGTGCCTGCATTTATGATTTCCGCAGGTATCAAATTTGCTCATAAGTTTGAGAATACATCATTCAACTATCTGTCATTTATGCGGGGCAGACTGGCAAAAATATATTTGCCATATGTTGTTTTTACCATTCTGCATTATCTGTATTTTGTTTTTTATCGCAAATATTTTGGATTTAATTTTTTTGAGTTGCTCAGATTTCTGCTGCATGGCTCAATTGTTGCCCCTTTTTATTTTATTGCCCTTATTATGCAATTTTATATTCTCTCGCCTGTTATAATGCAGTTCTGCCGTATTATACCCTCAAACCTTGGTATCTTTATTGCAGCAACAATTAACATTGTATGCCTTTATTTTTCGGATGCCATGCGGTATGGTGACAGAATTTTTACCGTTTATCTTCTTTATTGGATTATAGGATGCTATATAGGAATAGATTTTCGTACATCTATAAGCCGCCTTTCGCGTCTTAAAAAGATTATCGTTCCTTTGGGAATAATTTTTACAATCATATATACAAGTGTTTCATATGCCGAGTTTTTGGGTTTATTCCATACCTTTTTTACAGAAATACTTAAAATTGCATTTTGTCTTTCAGCATCATTGATGTGGCTTGTTCTTATGCCTAAGTCAGAAGGCTTTATTGCTGACAGTCTTGCTCCTGTCACGTTTTATGTTTTTCTTATTCACTGCCTTGTAATTATCGAAATACAGTTTTTGATGACAAATTGGGGAATAACATCAATACCTCTGCGTTTTATTATAACCTTTTTTGCCACATACATTATTTCTCTCGCCGTTTCAATTGTATTTCTTAAAATAAAAGGCATATTTATTAAATCTAAGCAGAACAGTTTCTGGTAAAAAGCTATTAAAAATTCTATCATTAAATAATAGGATTTTTTAGATATTAAGTCTATAAATATCGTCAAATTTAATCTCGGTTTTTACAACCTTCATTTTTTTTAAAACCTTGTCAAATTCTGTAACAATTCCCTCGGTAGAAACATATTCACCATGCGAAAAATATACGACCTGCACATATGTTCCTCTTTCGATTTGATTAAGGGCATCTGCAATATTCGCCGAGCTTTCTTCTGACAGTTCTGCCTTTTCAACAAGTATCCGTTCTTTTTCGCGCAAAGCCTCATCAAGCCCTTTTAGTGCCGAAAATGGCATAAACTGTTTTGCCCGCTCTGAAACGGGCATTTTCATTCTTGGTTTATTCGCCACTTTTGTGCCCTCCTATCTGTTTATTTCGTTCAAGTGTTGTTGCACCCTCTTCCAAATCCATTCCTTTAAAAACCGCATTTTTTCCAAACTCTTTTTTGATTTTTATAAGAGTCTTTTGAATTTTGCTGTTTTTCTCTAATTTTTCGAAATTGTCAAACATACTCAGCTGTTTATATTGCTTTTCTTCCGCCATTACATTGTTGCATGATATATTTACCCGTCGTATTGGAAATTTGGAATCGACAATTTTATTATATAATTCAACAATCAAGTGTACAAGAATACTGTCTGCGTTAGTGGGCACATCTGCGGAGATGCTTCCGTGAGCAGGCTGCATTTTTAGGAAATTTGAATATCCTATATTCAATGTTAGAGATTTTGTAACAAGCCCTTTTTCCACCATATCAAGACAAAGCAAGTCCATCATTTCTTTTACAACTATCTTGCCTTCTTCAAAGCTGTAATCCCTCATAAGCACTTGTCCGCTTGTGAGGCAATTAGTTTTGGGTTTATAGTTTTTTATATCCTTCATTGTGGTGGGCTCTCTTCCCCAAGCGTGGTCGATAAGCAGTTCTGCATCAATACCGAATTTTTTATACAACAAATCCTCGGGAACTTTTGTGATGGTCTCCATATCATATATACCCATAGCCTCAAGCTGTCTTGCTGTGCCGTTTCCAACACGCCAAAAATCTGTTATCGGTCTGTGCTTCCACAGGTTTTTTTGATATAACGCCTCGTCAAGAAAGCCCACAAAATCTTTTGAATGCTTTGCCGTAATATCCAGGGCGACCTTTGCAAGATACAAATTTGTACCGATGCCGCAGGTTGCCCATATACCCAGTTTTTTGTATACTTCATCCATCATCTCAAGCCCTAATTCCTTTGCTGTCATATGATACAACGTAAGATAATCGGTCACATCAACAAACACCTCGTCAATTGAATAAACATGGATATCATCTTTAGAAACAAATCTGAGATAAATCCCATAAATTTCTGCAGCATAGTCAATATATTTTTGCATTCTGGGCTCTGCCACGATGTATTTTATATTTGGTGGAATTTCAAAAACACGGCATCGGTTTTTTACGCCAAGAGCTTTCATAGCAGGAGTTACAGCAAGACAGATTGTTTTTTCCGTTCTATCAGGGTCAGCAACAATAAGGTTTGTTTTCATCGGATCAAGCCCTCGTTCAACACATTCAACTGATGCATAAAAGCTCTTTAAGTCAATACACAAATAGATTCTGTCTGCCACACATATCACTCCTTTTTGTTAGTATATATTATTTACTGTCCTTTAAACACACCACCTGCAAAATATAAAAGTATATCAAGTATACGACCCACGTTGATATACTGATTATAATCGCGACCCTTGGTCACCTGCCCGAAAAACACATCAAAAATACCAACGCAAATTCATTAAATTATCAAGATAAATCTTGTTTTTTTCGTTGATTTGTGATAGAATAAATCTATCTATACAAAGGATTGGTGAAAATATGAAACCGATAGTAGCTATCGTGGGCCGCCCCAATGTGGGGAAATCTACATTATTCAATAAAATTTCGGGGAAAAGAATTGCTATTGTTGAAGATACGCCCGGTATCACCCGTGACCGTATCTATGCAGACGCAGAGTGGCTTGGCAGAGAATTTACCCTTATAGATACTGGTGGTATCGAGCCGTATAGCAAGGATATCATCCTTTCGCAAATGCGAAATCAGGCTAATCTGGCAATCGACACAGCTGATGTAATTCTGTTTGTTGTTAACGTGCGTGACGGTATGACCGCCGCCGACAAGGATATTTCTGCATTGCTTCAAAAATGCGGGAAACCCGTTATTTTGGTATGCAACAAAGTTGACAACCCCGGCGACCCTCCGATGGAGGTTTATGAATTCTATAATCTTGGCATTGGCGACCCCGTGATGGTATCTTCAATTCACGGCTTGGGCGTGGGCGACCTTTTGGATATGGTTGCAGAGCATTTTCCTGAACAAGCGGATGAAGAAGACGATGATGACGTTATACACATTGCAATTGTGGGCAAACCCAACGCCGGTAAATCCTCTCTTGTAAACCGTATTTTAGGCGAAGAACGTGTTATTGTCAGTGATATTGCGGGAACGACCCGTGATGCAATTGACAGTCGTCTTGAACGAAACGGGAAAAAATATGTAATAATTGATACAGCAGGTATGCGTAAACGCGGCAAGATTGACGAAGATGTCGAACGTTACAGCGTTGTTCGTGCCCTTACCTCCATTGACCGTGCTGATGTTTGCGTGATTATGATTGATGCAACCGAAGGCGTCACCGAACAAGACACTAAAATTGCCGGATATGTTCACGAACAGGGCAAAGCTGCGGTTTTTGCAGTCAATAAATGGGATTTGGTTGAAAAAGAAACCAACACAATTAAGAATTTTAAAGACCGACTCCTTGAAGGCTTTAACTTTATGATGTATGCTGAATCTGTATTTATTTCCGCTAAAACCGGTCAGCGTGTAAATGACCTTTTTGAAATGGCTGATTTAGCCGTTGAGGAAAATAAAAAGCGTATATCAACAGGTTTGCTTAATGATGTTATAAATGATGCAATCGCAATGGTTCAACCACCCTCAGATAAGGGCAAAAGACTTAAAATTTACTACGGAACACAAGCATCGGTTAAACCGCCTACATTTGTCTTATTTGTAAACAATTCTGACCTTGCACATTATTCATATATAAGATACCTTGAAAACAAAATTAGAGCAGCCTTTGGTTTTCGCGGAACACCCATAAAGTTTATTGTCCGTGAAAAGGGCGAAAAAAGTGAAAAAGGCAGCAAGGTTTAAAGGAGATTTTAAAAATGGATGTATTATATAATCTGATTATACTTGTTATTGCCTATCTTTTGGGTAGCATAAACACATCAATTATAGTGTCAAAAATTTTGATTGGTGATGATATCCGCAATCACGGCAGCGGTAATGCCGGTGCAACAAATACTTTGCGTACTGTGGGCAAAAAAGGAGCAATTTTGGTAGTTTTAGGTGATGTGCTGAAAGCTGTAATTGCTATTTTTATTGCAAAGCTGATATCAGGTGCCTCCTCTGCCATTTATATTGCAGGCTTAGGTGCAGTACTCGGTCACAACTTTCCAATATATTTTAAATTCAAAGGTGGCAAAGGTATAATTGTGTCAGCTGTTGCAATTTTGTTTGCAGAACCGATACTTGGTCTTATCACTGTTTCAGTTGCAATTTCGATTATGGCTATATCGAAATATGTTTCGCTTGGCAGCATTTTGGGTGCAGCTTTGTTTGTTATTCTTGCAATAATATTTAAAACACCCGATACCGAATTTATTGTTTTTTCTGCAATGCTGGCACTCCTTGCAATCTATATGCATCGCAGCAATATAACAAGGCTTATTTCAGGTAAAGAAAATAAGCTCAGCTTTGGCAATAAAAAGAATCAGGAGGACTAATAAAATGGCGAATATATGCGTTTTAGGCAGCGGCGGTTGGGGAACCGCAGTTTCCATTCTTCTTCATAATAACGGTCACAAGGTAACACTTTGGTCATTTGACAAAACCGAATGTGAAAATCTTAAGAAATATCACGAAAACAAGCCCTTCCTTCCGGGAATTGCTATCCCCGATGGTATCGAATTTGTTTCCGAACTCTCGGCTGTTGCAGGTATTGATTTAATTGTAATAGCCACTCCTTCCCACGGTGTCAGGAGCGTTGCTGAAAAGCTTAGTGAATATATTGAAAACGGACAGATTATTCTTAATATTTCAAAAGGTATTGAGGAAGGTTCGTATATGACCATTTCTCAAATTCTTAAACAGGAGCTTCCCGATTGCAAAATTGCCGTTATGTCAGGTCCAAGCCACGCAGAGGAAGTTTCGCGAAACATTCCCACAACGAATGTTGTTGCCTCAGATGATATCAATGTATCGAAATATATTCAGGACGTTTTTATGAGTTCTACCTTCAGGGTTTATACCTCAAACGACATTATCGGAGTGGAGCTTGGGGGTTCAATAAAAAATGTAATTGCACTTTGCTGTGGAATACTTGACGGGCTTGGCTGTGGTGACAACACAAAAGCCGCACTTATGACAAGAGGTCTCGTCGAAATGACACGTCTTGGCGTTTCTATGGGCGCAAAGGCTGAAACCTTTTCTGGACTTTCGGGTATTGGTGATTTAATTGTAACCTGCACAAGTATGCATTCACGCAACCGTCGTGCCGGAATACTTATTGGTCAGGGTATGTCGGTTGATGAGGCACAAAAAACCGTAAATATGGTTGTTGAAGGTGTGCGGAGCTGCAGGGCAGCAAAAGAGCTTGCTGACCGCAAGGGTGTTGAAATGCCTATAATAACAGAGGCTTATAATGTTCTTTTCAACAACAAAAGCCCTCAGGATGCCATAAAATCTCTAATGAACAGAGATAAGAAAAATGAATCCGAAACAGAATTTTTGAATAATATATAACGAGGTGTATATAAATATGGATATTAATGCTTTGACACAATATTTTAAAAAGGCAACTGAAATATTGCCCAAAGGTGCATTTCTTACCACCAAAAATGGTGAAAAGACAAACACAATGACCATAGGATGGGGCTCATTTGGTTTTGAATGGGGGATACCCGTTGCAGAGGTTTTGATAAGAGAAAGTCGTTTTTCTAAAATTGCTGCGGATGAAAATCTGGAATTTACCCTTACCTTTCCTTATAATGATACAATGAAGACAGCCCTCAGCTTTTGCGGCAGTCACAGCGGTAGGGACATTGATAAAATTGCTGAATGTAATATTTCATTAAAGGCGGCAAATAAAATTTCAACACCCGTTGTTGCTTGCAAGGGTCTTGTTTTTGAATGCACAGTCGTTGCAAGGGCGGAAATGACACACAATTTAACCTCTGATGAAATTCTTCATAAATGGTATAAAAACGGAGACCTACACACTCTTTACTATGCAAAAATTGAGGATTGTTACGAGATTGATTAAATTAACGAAATTTAAATAGAACAGAAGCGAAATCCTCACCTTTTAGGTGAGGATTTCTTTTTATAAATCATTATTTATCAAATCTTCAAGAGATTCTCTGCGGACAGCGACATATTCACTGTCCTTTGCAAGCATTACAACAGGGGGTCTTGGAATTCTGTTATAATTTGACGCCATTGAATAGTTATATGCACCTGTTGTCAGCACAGCGACCGTATCTCCTCGTTTTACAGATGATGGCAGCTTTACATTTTCTTGAATGATGTCGCCACATTCACAGCATCTTCCCACAACCGAGCAGGAAAAATCACACTTTTCGTTTATTTTGTTTGCGAGCAAAACAGTATAATCAGATTTATAAAGAGCAAACCTTGGGTTATCTGTCATACCGCCGTCAACCGAAACATAATTTCTGTACTCAGGAATTTGCTTAACAGAGCCAACTTCATATAAAGTTATGCCGGCATCTGCAACAATCGAACGTCCCGGTTCCATTCTTATGGTTGGGACATCTATGCCAAGTTCTACACATTTTTCCTTCACGGTTTTTGCAACAAGTGCAATATTTGCACCAATGTCAATAGTTGGGTCGGCATCTGTATAACGCACGCCGTAACCGCCGCCAAGGTTAAGTTCTCTTGTTATAAAACTTTTTTCTTTTTCCATTCCTGCAATAAATTTCAGCATAACATCGGCAGTTTTGAAAAATACATCAGAATCAAAAACCATCGAACCAACATGACAATGAAAGCCTAAAAGATCAATATTCTTTTTTGAGAGAGCATGTTCTGTGATTACATTGGCCGCACCTGTTTCCACAGCAGACCCAAATTTTGAATCCACCTTGCCGGTTGCAACCTCGTCGTATGTATGGGGGTCAATACCTGGTGTTATTCTTATAAGAATTTTGGAGCAAACGCCCATTTTTTCTGAGATTTCGTCAATCGCATCAATTTCTTCACAGTTGTCTGCCACAAAGCACCCCACACCGTTCTTAATTGCATATTCGATATCTGTGTCGGTTTTGTTATTTCCGTGAAAGTAGACCTTGTCCATAGGGAATTCTGCCGCGACAGCAGTACAAATTTCGCCTGCTGATACAACATCGACGCCCATACCCTCCTCCTTCATAATTTTATATATCTGCTTAAAGGAGGCCGCCTTACTTGCAAAAAGAGGCATAGCACTTTCGCCGAAATATTCTTTCATCGCATTGATATAAACACGGCAGTTGCTTCGAATTCGCTCTTCATCCATAAGATATAAGGGCGTTCCGTATTTTTTTGCCAATTCAACAGTATCTCTGCCGGCAAACGTTAAAACACCTTTTGCCGACACAGCAAGATTTTCGCAAATCATAAAATTTTCCCTTTCATCTTAAATCTCAATGCCACATTCCTTCATAAGCTTGAACATAATCTGCTTTTTTGCCTCGTCCATAGGTGTAAGGGGCAGTCTGAGGTAGTTGTCACCAAAGCCCATAGCCGCTGTTGCTGCCTTAACGGGAATGGGGTTAACTTCGCAGAAAAGTGCATCAATAAGCTCAATATATTTAAGCTGAAGGTCAGCGCTTGCCTTTGTGTTTCCTGCAAAATACTCATCACAAATCTTTACAGTTTCCTTTGGAAGAATGTTTGACAATACAGAAATTACACCCTTGCCACCAAGTGACATAATGGGAACAATCTGATCATCGTTGCCTGAATAAATATCCATCTCATCGCCAACAAGTGACGCAATCTTGGCAATCTGCGAAATGTTACCACTTGCTTCCTTGATTGCAACAATGTTTGGATGCTTTGCAAGCTCAGCACAAGTTAAGTCGGATCGTAGCCATGTCGTTCTGTGAGCCAAGGAG
>JAZNCI010000060.1:0-9432 GCA_045587485.1 Clostridia bacterium | reverse complement strand
TGTCCGACCTTTGCCGTTTCGTTTGCAGCTTCGGCAAGCCCCTCAACAGGAAGGGAATCTTGATACGTTCCCCATACGCCTGTTGTGATTGTCACCCAGTTTTGCAAATCCTCTTGACTGTCCGCCATTTTGGAAATGTTGTTTGCCGCTTCAACGGCTCTGTCATCCTCGCCGAAAACAGTATAAAGGTCTTTCCATGTCTGCTGGGCTGTTTCGGTGCTGAAGCCCATATTGTCGAATGAGGTTGTCAAGGTTGCCATATCCTGACGGATTTCCATTGTTTCCGCTGGAAGTTGACCGAGCCAGCCGACAAATTCGCTTATCTTTCCGATAGCGTTTTGAATGGCATTTGATGCAAGGTCAGCGACAACGCCCTTCATAACGGTAAAGCCATCGCCTGCGTTTTCCGCTGAATCGCTTGCATTGTCAAGACTTCTGTCAAGGTCATCCGCCTTTGATGCTACATCCGCAAGCTTGTCCTTGTTGTCTTTCAACTCTTGCGACAAATCGCCGATTGATTCTTCAAGGGCTTTTGCTTCATCGGATGTTTCGCCGTATTCAAGCACAGCATCTTTGTATTCATTTTTCAGCTTGTCAAGTTCTTTCTGCTGTTCGCTGATTGTGTCCGTCAATGATTCGGTTGCCGTCTTTACTTCCTCGGATGCATCGCCCTGTTCCGCAAGCTCATCCGCACATTTCTGTACAGCCTGTTGAAGCTTTTCTTCGGCTGTCATAGCGTTTAAAAGTTGTACTTCAAGCTTTGATACCTCAGCCGAATTTTCGCCGAAATACTGCTTTGCGGTTTCAAGCTTTTGTGAAAGGGCTTCTGTCTTTGCCTGAGAAGCCTGTAACTGTTCAGAAAGAATGCTATGCTTATTTTCTAAGCCCTCAACCGTTTCGCCAGTTGCAAGCATCTGCGTTTCGTTCAGTTTCATTTCAGCACGAAGCCTTGACATTTCATCATTCGATTTTTTTATCGCATCATTAAAGCCGCCTGTTTCGGCGGTGAATTTAATTTTTGCTTCATTTTTAGCCACTCAATCACCCCTTTCGTTTCTGTTTGATGTTTTTCTTTTCTCGCTCAATGACATAATTTTTCCAGCCGTCATATGCGGCTTTGTTGTCAACTACTCCGAGCAAGAAAGAATAGTCTGCAAACCAAAAGATTGATTCAGGGATTTCAAGAATAAGAACGTAATAGGTGTAATAATCCTCAACGTCCTCTAGCTCGAATTTGGGTAACTTGATATTGTTTTCACGCTTCCGTGTCCTTAACTGGAACGGCTCACGAAAGCCTATTGTTTTTTTGGCTGTGTAAGCTCCCTTGCGGCATTTGCAACGGCTCTTCTGTCTGATCCGCACTTGATGATGAATTCTTCCTCGCTCATCAGCTTTTCATCCTTTGAATTTGCACAAAGGTAAGCTGTATAAAGGATAAATACAGAATCAAGTTCATCGCCCTGACCTTTTGAAAGATTGTTCATAATGCGGTTGTATCTGTCATATACAGCCTTGTTGTCGCTTCTGAGCTTATACAGTGCATAGAATGTAAGTGTCAGCTTTGCTTTTGAGCCGTCACAAAATTCAAAATCAATAGTTGTGTTCATTGTCTTGTTATCCATTTTTCATTACTCCTTTTTTACAAAAATAAGGACACCGCTTGATTGCGATGTCCTTTGTTTGTTTTACTGTTTCTTCGTAGCCCTCTTGCCCTTTGGCTTTCCCTCGGTTGTTCCCTCGGTTGTTCCCTCGGCTGTTTCCTCGGCTGTTTCCTCGGCAAACTCAACGATAAGTGTCTTATCAGCCTTATTGATTTCGGCAAATCTTTCTTCGGTCACTTCGATGACATCATTTGCCCTGTAAATTCTGCCTGTATGCTTATCACGGAACTTCTTTAAAACCTTTACTCTCATAACTTTTTACCCCCTGTTATACTGACTTGACCTGAACGAGCGAAGGCTCAAATGCGGTCATCCATGTTGTCTTAACTGTTTCATCTTTAAGCTCAGATGCAAGAGCTTCATAAACGCCGTTTCCGAATTCGTCAGGCATTACAGAAACTTCAAGTTCAATTTCTGCAACCTCTTCCGCACCGTTCTCGATCTTACGAGCAACGCCCGATTCGATGATGCAATTCGGATAAGCCTTGTACTTCTCCTCATCATCCTCATCAAAAACGTGCTGAGTGATTGCGAATTCCTTATGTACAGAATTTCGACCGTAAGCCTTTACGCCGTCAATGAGTGTTTCAAGCTCCATTCCGTATGCTTCGGTGTAGATATCCCACGGCATATGCAGGGAAAGGCTCAACTTGCCTGTGCCTGCGCCCTTTACCTTCTTCTTGATAACTACACCACGACAAGACTTTGTGACAACCTTTGCATCCATCTCTTCTTCGCTAGAGCCGACACAGCTTGCTGTCTTGTACGCATCAGCATCCTTGAACTTGATGCCCATTTCACGGACTTCAAATTCTGAAAATACTCCATTTGTCATAGATTATTAACCCCTTTCGGTTATAGATTTTCAAAACCCTCAACAAGCTTTGCAATGCACCTGTTGATGATTTCGTTTTGTTTTGATTCGCCGCCCTTTCTGAAGAATTGCTGATTGCCAGCGTGACGGCGTGTGTTTGTTCCATCATCTGGGAAATAAAGATATTGATAGTTCTTTGTTGTTCGGACGGTAATCGCAAGATTTTCCTTCGTATCTCTTAACGATTTAGCTGTTATTGCGGCGGCTTTTTTGCCGTTCCAAGTACGCCCCGAAACAGGAATCAGCCGTTTAATAGCTTCTTTAATCAATGGGCTTGCTTCATTGTGCAAAACCTCATTGATGGCTTGTTCGGTGTTGCCCTGATAAGCTATCATTGCATTTTGCAATTCGTCAAAGCTGGAAGCATCAAGCCTTAAAGGCGCATTTGCCATTGCATCACGCCCTCTTTCTTGCCTTTACAAAGTTGATTGAAAACATTTCGACAACGACATCGGTATTCGGCTTTTGAATGTAGGTGTATTCTCCATCGCTGCCTTCCACTCTCATTCCGGGGATTTCGCACATTTTGGCAATGAGCGTTTCTTCAAGCCCCTCAGGGATGAATTCTTCCCTTATGAGATGCACGGAATAAACATCGGTAAACCCTGTTGTTTTATTTTCGTTTATTCGCTTTCTGTAACGCTCAAAAATGATATAATCCCACACGGTTTCACGCACGCTATTGTCAACCATTCCATAGAAGACACGTTCATCAATCTCTTGTAGTTTCTTTTTGATATCATCAAGAATCAAGCGATTTCACCCCTTCCAAGAACAGCCACATTTCCGCGCGTGTTTTGTCGATGTGCGAAACATCATACAAGTAGCCGTCAATTACCGCCTTGCACTTGTTATCAACAAGCTTCAGATATCTTGTTTTGATTTTCATCGTCAAAGAAAATCCCTGCTGTTCGGCAAATTCTAAATCCTGTTCACGCTTTGCGGATTCCTCGAAGTCAAGCTTTGCGATATAGTCCATATCTTCAAGCGTTGATACATTGCGCTTTGCGCCGAATTCCGTTTCTCGCTTTTTCGGGCGATAAACAAAAACAACGCCGTCATTGTATGCGCTGAATTCAACTTTCTTCATCGGCAATCTCCTCGCTTTGCTTATAAGAATTCACTTCGTGAATGGCTCTGATCTGCCCGATATCGTTTGCATAATTGTCATCAAACTCATACAAGCAATGATTCCAATCATACAAGCAATAATTTTTGAACAGCGTGTTTTCAAGCCCCGGCTTGCTGAAGTCAAAATCGGCATCAGTTATCCCCAGCTTGTGAATTAAACTGGGGATTGCTGATTCGATTATTTCCGTTACTCGTGCGGTTGTATCAACATCATCCCATGTGATGTTAAGCTTTCGCTTGACCTGTGATATTAAGTTTTCAGTAATCAAGCGATTGCACCCCCTTCACGATTAGGCTGTCACGATTTCGTGATTCTGAACGGTGATGTATGCAGGCTCAAGCGCTGAGATATCAAGATAAATTGCGGATGTATTGTCGAATGCACGTCCAGCGCCGAACTGCTTAATCTTGAATGCTCTCTGATCTTCAAAGAACTTGTATTCATCGGAATACTCAATAACGCTGTTCTTTGAGCCGCCCATGCCCATAAAGTATTCAACACCGAGGAACAGAACAGCTTCGCCGTCATCAAGAGCGTTTGAAATGTATACAGTTGTCGGAACAGGGAACAGATTATTTACATACGAGCCGTTTGCATTCAGCACGGTTGTTGCTGGCATAACCTTTGTAAGATAATCGTTCTGATTGCAGATGAGTCCGACGCTCGTAAACTTTCTTTTCTTGCCGTTCTCTGTCTTTGCCATTCTTGCAACAAGTGCACCATACTCAGTAGGTGTGAAGGACTTTACAACAATCTTTTCCTTTGCTGGATAGCCAGTTGTTGAAGAGTATTCAACGCCCTCGTGAATATCTCTGATAAGACCGATAGGCTGATTTACACCTGTACCCTTAACGATTGCAAGTTCAAGCCCTGCCATAATAGCTTCAGCGAGAACTGTGCGAACATAGCCGTCAAGGAATGTCGGACCGAGGTCAAGCATTCCAAGCTCAACGATAGCGAATGCGGAAAGCTTATTCTGATTGATGTCAACAACCTTGAAGGATGATGTAATTTCCTTGATGATTTCATCGGTAATCTGTCCCCATACGGCGTTCTGTGCGCTGTGGTCGTTAAGAATCCACTTTGTAACATAGCCTACATACTGGAAGTTAATTGCCTGAAGAAGCGGATATTCATCCTGAAGATTTTTGTATACATCCTCGATAATGGTTGTAGGCATAAGGTCATCTTCATTGTCTGTTCCGATGATTTCTGTGAATGCCTGCTTCGGATTGTTTGACTTCAGGGCATCAATAAGCTTCTGATACCACTTTGTTTCCTTGCTTGTAAGCTGTCTGTAACCTCTCTGTGCAAGAACATCGGCATCGTGTGAATCCTGAATTTCGGTCACGTCTGCCTTTACCTGTGCAGCAATAGATGCGTGAAGCTCTTCCCACGCAGCCTGAATTTCCTTTTCATCGCCGCTTTTCATTGCTGACATAAGCGCTGTAATGCACTTCTTTTCTTCTGCGAACTTAATCATTTGAATTCTCCCTTTCGTTTTAAAGTTTTAAAAGTGAATTAAAAAAGCCGTTCCATCGCTGGGCGGCTTCCTCTTCCTTGTCCTCGCCGTCTGTTTCCTCATCGGATTCAGTATCGGCATCGGTTTCGTTATCCTCAGGCGTTTCATCCTGTTCATCGTCTGTCGCTTCCTCGGAAACGTCATCATCCTTTTCAGGCTCGTCCTCTGTTTCTGTGTCATCGGTCGGCTCTTCGTCCTCAGTATCATCTTCGGGATGTTCCTCTGCCTGATAAGCCTTGACAATTTCCATAAGCTTTGAAAAAGCGTTCTGACTTGCTTTTTCTTTGGTTGTCTGTTCGATCTCAGTTGCGAATCCGTAAGCAAGGGCTTCGGACGGCAAAAGCCACGATTCAGCATCCATTAAAGCCTTGATGTCCTCTTCCGAAAGAGAAGAATGCGACTTGTAGGCTTCAATGCTTGCCTGTGTGATTTTTTCAAGGTCATTCGCCTGCTTGCGTAATTCGGCGGCATTACCGCTTGCGTATGTCCACGCATTATGAATCATAAGCAAGGATGATTCATTCATCACACGCTTATCGCCAGCCATAAAGATTACGGATGCAATCGAACAAGCAAAGCCATCACAAAATGTTGTAATCTGTGCTTTATGACGTTTAAGGGCGTTATATATTGCAAGACCTTCCGCCACTTCTCCGCCGTAGCTGTTGATATAAACATTGATTTGCGAAACATCGGACAGCGAATCAAGCACCTTTGAAAGGCTGGCTGAACTTGTATCGCCTTCAGCCCACGGATAACTTGTAATATCGCCGTATATGTTTATGCTTGCCGTCTGATTTGATTTTTCCAAAGAAAAATATTTGCGGTTGTTGTTCACGCTATTCACCCCCTTCCGCTGTTGCGCTGTTGAGCATATCTTCAGCAGGCACGAAATTTTTTGATAAGAAATATTGCTGGCTGAACGGTGTATTAAGTGCTTCCCATCCGAGCCTATTTCTCATATCGTCAATATTTACCGCACCTGAGCCGATTGCATTGTAAACAGCCTGTGCAACTTCAAGAATATCAACGTGATTGACGCACGATGTATCAACCTTGATGAAATCGCCTTTTTGCCATCCTGCAAAGCCGTAATAATTGCGTGTGAATTCTTCTGAAACCATATCCGCAAGCGGATCGATGCAGATTGACAAATAAACCTTGACAATCTCGTTCATATTGGTGATATTGCCGTACATCATCGGCAACGGAATTTTCAAACTCTGAGCAGCAACCTCAAACGTTTCTTTTCGCATTGAAATGATGTCCGATGTGTCCTTCGGTGTTTTGCTGGAAAACTCCTGAAGCTCTAATCCCTTGAACTGTGGATATACAGCGTTGTCATTATCAACAAATGCCTTTAGCTGTTTTTGAATAACCTTCTCGTATGCATCCTTGAATGCCGCATCGCCAGCTCGGTATTGTTCAAGCGCAAGCTTGTATTTCGTACCATTTGAACGCTTGTATGTTGTCAGCGCCTGCGATATGATTTCGCCGTATTGCATATAGAGCGAATCAATCAGACTTTTAACATTCCTATTGTCAAGCTTGATATAAAAGACATCGCTTGCCTTGTACTTTTTCTTAATTTGATGACACTTGAATGTCACATTGTAGAATGTATTTTCTTTCAATGGATTGCTGTCATCAATGTCGAAGTTGTCAGCGCAATAAAGATATTCGCCATTCGGCACAAGCAGGGCGTGTCCTTGCCAGTAATATTTTTCAATGAAATCATTGATAAACTGACTAGAATTCTGATTCGGATTCGGCGAAACGTTCAGCGTATAATACAGCTTGTTTTTGACCTCTTTTCCGTTTTCAAAAACCTTGAATTCGCATTTACTCAGCGTGTTTGCAATGTACGAAATTCCGATATGAAGCGCAAGGTCTTTCAGCGCAAGCTGTTCAAGAAGCTTTTCTGCAACAGGGCTGATTTCTGCGACCTCAACTTTCTTTTCAAGGAAGTTGAAAAGATTAAATTTTCTTGCCATTTTCTCACCCCCTTACAGAATAATCGGTGCAAGTGCATCGAAATCTTGAATCTCCGGCAATTCTTCTTCAATGATAAAAGCATTCACGAACGCCATAAAGCCGTCAGTTTTTCGGCTTTTAGGCTCAATCTTGCCATACTTGAAATTACCATTCGGCGCAGGCTCTAGCTTTGTATTGTTTGTAAACCAGCGCATCAATGGGTCATCGCCCCATATGATTTTGTTCGATAAGAACAAAGAATTGATACGCACTTGCACTTGCATAATGTCGGATGGGCGGACAAGCTTCACCAGCTTATCATTCGCATCATAGCCTGCGGTTTCTCGCAAGGCTCTTGAAAGAAGCGTATATCGGTAACTATCGACAGCGATTTTTTCAATGTTGTATTTGAAGCGCTGCTGTTGCACCCATTCAGCAATCAATGTCGGATTTATTTCAACGTCATTGACAATCGTCAAAAGCCCTCGCTTTTCCATATCGCCTAAAGGGATTTTGATTCGGTGCTTGTCGTTTGAATTTGAACAAAACCACGAATGATGAATGCCGTAATAAATATCACGGTCTTTGAACAAAAGAAAAGCCGATACAAAGTCGGTTGTTTTTGAAAAGTCAATTCCACAAACGCAGGTGCGCCCGGTAAGGTCAGGAACATCGCCGTTAGTTTTCAGAATGTTTTCCCAGCTTGCGACCTCTGTATCTTTGCGCCCCTGTGGGCGATTCATACGCTTTGTCATAAAGGCGTTATTGATAATCGGATCAAGCAAGTAATCCTGATATTCACGCCTCATTTGTTCTCTGAGCGTAGGCAAGTAGGGAAGGGAAGGATTCGCTTTTTCCCAGTTCCTTTCATCGTGTACCTCTTTTTCATCGTCAAGCCAGCAAATAAACGGCAAGAAGCCATTATCGGGCAACTCGCCGTCAAGTATTCGCCGGCTCTTATCAATGAGCTGGTCAAGAGGTCCTTCACGAACATCGCCGTTTGTGGATATGTATGTCCTTCGGGGATGCGGTTTCTTTCCTAGTCCTGTTGTGAAAACGTTGATATTCTCCCAGTTCTCATATGCGTGCGGTTCGTCAAAATCGACCTTGCCACTTCGCAATCCGTCTTTTCCCTTTGGATTGTTCGTGCGGTATTTGATTTTTGACCGTGTTTTCAGATTAACGATTTCGGTCTTGTTCCATCGGAAATTCTTTTTGAAAAGCTTTGTATATTTCGGATTCTCCAAAATATTATATATCTCGTCAAATGAGGTCTTTGCCTGTTCCTCGCTGTTAGCACAGATATCAATATCGTAATAGGCAACCCCATTAGTTTCGGTCAGAAGGCTGAAGTCCTCAAATGACAGATATCCATTTTTCCCTGCCCCTCTGCCCATAAGGGCAAGCAAATCAGACCATCGGGGCGTTCCGTCTGTTTTAAAAATGCAATTATGCAAAACAAAAAGAAATACTTCCCATTCGAAAAGCTCAAACGGAAAATATTTCTGATATGATAAATACTTTTGAATTTGATTTTCGTCATACCGCAATGCTTCATTCTGAAAGGCTCTTTTGACAAGCTCAATCAGTTGCTTGCGCTCTTTGTTTACTCTGACTTGACCGCTTTCAACAAGATCGATATATCCTTGTACGCTTGCCGGAATAGGCGTTTTATAATTCATCGTCATCATCTTCCGGCGGTGTTGGAACAACAAGCTTGCATCTGCTTGTGATTGTCAAGCCTAAATCCCTAGCCGATGTTTGCGCCTGTCTGAATGCCTTATCTTGCATTACTTGAACATCCTTCAAAGCAAGGATTTCATTGTTTTCGATAAGCTCCGCCATTGTCTTTGTGTACATCAAATATAAATCTTGCGAAAGGATATATCTTGCAAGGCAATCAACATCAAGTTCGGTCATTATGCCGATTGCAACAAGCTTCTTTGCATAGCTGGTAAATGTGCGCTTCTGACTTGTATTCAAATATGCTGGTGGCTTAACATTCAGGAATGGCACATCGACTTCAGAATTCTTCCGTTCCTCATATTCCGTATTTGTAAGATGCTTTTTTCCCTTTGCTTTTATCAGGTCAATCGGTTCTCTCGGTCTGCCTACCATTGCCATTATGTTTCACCGCCTTTCAATATGTCAATTTAGGGACGTTTTTTTAAACAGTCGAATTTTCCCCCCGTTGTGAGAGGTTTTTTCAGAAATACCCTTATAGGGGTAGGGGGGTATAATTCAAACAAAAAAGAAGCGGTTTTGTAAC
>JAZNCI010000059.1:0-4348 GCA_045587485.1 Clostridia bacterium | reverse complement strand
ATTCCTGCACACCGCCTTTCAACGCCTGTTCTGCTTCTTTTCTTGTGAGGAAAACTGTTTTGCCAAAATCATCGTCGTTGAAATAAGCAAGCTGTTTGTGCAATAACCCCTCGCACTCTTTTTCCCACATATGGCATTTTATGACCATTACCTTTTCTTCACATTCCACGGCATGCACAACACATTCCGTAACGGTCTTTCCGAATGGTATATAGTAAACCTTATCCCCCACCTTACAAGGCAATCTTATCCATCCATCGTCAAGAATATGGTCAACTATTTCCTCTGCGTTTACTTTAACCTCTATAAATTCCCCATTATCTACCGCATCCGTACATAATTTACACTTTATCAACTCAATCAATCTGCCACGCATTGTTTACACCGCCTTTCTCAATCATTTCTTTTTCAAGGTTGTCAATCTCATTATCAAACTCCCTTTCAGAATAAATAAAATTGAATAGCTTGCTTTTGCTTTCTTTCACCCTGTCAGCAAACTCTTTGATTGCTTCGGCTTTTTCTTTTCGTATATAATCCTGTAAATCTTCAAAGTCTGCTATCGCTTTGCCTTTTAACATTCTTTCGTTGCATAAGTCACGGCAAAAATTATCAATTTGCTTTATAAGATTGTCAGCTTCTCTGATATCTCGCCTATAATCACCTTTTCGATAATCCCAGCCATCAAAGCTTGCGATAAAGTCACTTTGTAGCAAGTGCTTAAATCTCTTTTCAAGGCTCTCAATTTGTGCCTGCTGTCGCTTGATAAGGTCAAGGATATTTTGTGATATTACCTTTTCGCATTCGTCACCCTCGCAATTCTCATCATTAAAAGTTCTCGGTTTGTAATTACCGCAATATCCTTGTTCGCCTTTTTGTTTGCTGCAAGTACATCCAAAAACACAGTTTGTGCAATTCCTTTCGGGGATGCCTTTTATTCTCGCAATCTGTCTTTCTATTTTTTCTCTTTGCACGGTCATAAATTCAATGGATTCATCGTGCGATAATCCCTGTTTCATCTGTTCAAGCATTATTTCAACGTCCACAAGCTCTTCGATAAAATTGCTTGATATCCTTTCGCCGTTTCTTTTCAGCTTTGATATCGCCTGTATAAGTTCGGCGCATTCCTCAATCAGAATGTCACGCTGATTTATAAAGCCGTAATGTTCAAGGATTTCACGGCATTTTTCTATCTGAAAGTCTGTCATTGTTTACGCCCCTTTCTTTCCCTTAATTGTAATCTTTTCGTCAAAATCAATGTTAAATTCTTTCCGCATATACTCGATACAATTTATTGGTGTAAATTCCTTGCCGCAGATGCCGTTCCTGAGCATCAATGCGAAATAACTTTCAAGCTCTTTCTTGAAACGCTTCAGGCGGACTTCTCCAAAGCCAAACGAGCTATTCAGAACACAACAGCATACCGCCATAAGTTGGGCGGCGATATCCTGTTTTACGGTTTCGTATACCTCTTCGGTGCGCTTTTCAAATTCCTTGCGCACCTGATTTTCGATTTCGGTAAGGGGAACAAGCTTGTTTTTAAAATTTGCTTTCATTTTTCATTGTCCTTTCTGAATAGAGCTTTCCAATCCTCAATTTTATTTTTGAATGCTTCTTCGAACAGTTCGATTAAGTCTTCTACTAAACCGCCGAAACAATCAACAAGCACAGGAAAAAACCAAAAGAAAAGGATAGTGACTATTACACAAATACATAAAACATTACTCATTTTCCGTTGCTCTCCCTTCCTGTTTTAAAATTCATCATCGTCATCATCGCCGGCTTTGCAACAAATCCAGCACAGAGCCGCCGCAATGATGCCTAATATAATCAATACAGCTTCTTTCATTCCTCGTTGCCCCTTTCATCAAGAATTCGCTGGACGTTTTTCAAAGCTAGTCCGTGTATTGTTGTAGCCCAGCTTTCTGATCTCTTCTTTTTGTCAGCAAAAGCAATTTCCTTGAATGATAGCCCCTGAATATAGAATTTATGAAGCACGTCATATTCATCGGGATTAAGCTGTTCAATTACAGAAATAACATCCCTTTTCGTGTCAATTAAACGGTCAATGCAACTGTCGATTTCTCGTTCTAAGTCGATATACTTGACAATGGCGTTTGCCATTTTGTGCGGATTGTGCGAGCTTTGCACCTTCTCACCGTTTAATTGCGTTGTTGTGCTTGTCGCAAGTTCTTTCCATTGTGCCTTCTCGATCTGCTTATTCTCAATCATTCGGTCAAGCTTTTTGATTTGCTGAAGGAAGATTTTTGCGTTCATAGTTTTTTGCCGTCCTTTCTTTATAGCTCTGTGATGTTACGCAGGCGGTAATTCTTGCCCCTGTCTTTCTTGATGTTGAAGCCGAAGCCCTTATCAAATGTCATTTCTGAAATGCGACCGCCTAAAGCTTCATCAATCTTGACAAGCTCATACAGGCTTCTTTCGCTTGATATAATCGTGATAAGGTGCTTATTGTTGTAACGGTAATTCAAGATTTCAAATGCCGCCTGAATGTCCGCCCCTGTCGGCGGCTGTACCTTGCCATCGAAACCCTTGCCATTTTTGAAAAGGTCATCAATATAAAGCACTTCCGCCGCCTTGTATGTATTCATTATTTCGGCGTAGGCTTCCGCATCGGTGATGCAGCCTTTAATCTTTGCGATATCGTCACGCCATACCATATAGCGCACGTTTTTCCGAGCCTTTAAGAATTCCCCGGCGATTGCTGTGCAAATGTGCGTTTTTCCGCATCCACTCTGACCGCCTATGAAAAACCACTTGCCCGAATGATTTTTCACAAATTCAAGGGCTTTTTCTTTCAGCGTAACTTGCCATATTTCAGCCGTGTCGAACTTCTCAAAGGTGTAGTCCTCGATTATATTCTTCAGCCCTGATTTCATCATTGCACGAATTGACCGCCTTGTTTTTTGACATTCGCATTCGCAAAGCACTTCGGTATAAATACCGTTTATCTTTTCAGCCCTCAGGAAAGAGCCTTTATTTTTGCACAGCTCGCAATGATATCCGTCATATTCGTGAAGATTGCCTTCCTTACGATTGAAAGAATCGCATTTCATTTGTGCGAATTCCTCATCGCTCAGCGGCTTAACGTTGATATCAATGCCCGATGTTTCTCTGATCCGTGAAAGTATAGATTCAAGTACATCCATATTGTAAACGCCCCCTTATAAGTCCCATGTGTTATTCTGTTTATAGCCTTGCGGTGTTCCGCTTTCTTCTTTTGGATTTTCGTTTGTTGTGGGCTTGTCCTTCCTCGCCCAGTTCCTTATTGTTGCTAAATGGTTTTTATAGCTTTTGCCTGTCGATGCCATATAGTTTGAAAGCCTTTCGATTCTGTCCTGATAGTCAGTAGGGAATTCAGATTTAAGCTTTGTGAAATCCTCATCCGATAAAAGAACATTTTTGTACTCGCCGTATTTATGTCGAATGGGCTTTGCTGTTCTTTGTGGAGAAGGATTTTCAATGCTTATATCATCATCTATACTTTCCTTACCTAATCTATACTTAACTATACTATCCTGTGTTGCCATTTGGTTGCCGTTTGGTTGCCAAGCGGTTGCCGATTGTGTATCGGGTAAGCTATCAACAGGAATCGGGGCTTCAATTTCGGTATATGCGCCGTTGTCTTTAAGCAACAGGGAAGCCTTCTGCGCCTTGTATTGCGTGGGATTGTATCTGTCCTTTCGCAAGAGGTTGTGCATTCGCCAATGCTTTATAACAATAACCCCATTTTCAAAGGCAAGAACAAAACGCTTGACAATCAGCAATTTCAAATCGTCTTCGGAAGCTCCTATCATTCTTTGGATTTTCTTTGAATTGTTCACGAAGCCGTCATCATCCGCCCTCATATTCAAATGAAAATATAACGCCTGCGTTGATAAAGGCATATCAAGGAATGCATCGCTATCAACAATTTTCTGCGTAAACATTCGCCTTTCAGCCATTACGCATTGCCCCTTTCGTCATAGAAGCTGTATCGCTTGATATGGCATTTTTCGCCGAATCGGTTTTTTACCGTTTCAATGGTGCTTTGTATCGGATATCCCTGTTTTCTAAGGTCTGAAATTCTCGATGCTAAACGCATTACGCCCAAATCCCGAAGGGCTTCAAGCTGAGTAATGCCGCCGAACTTGTCAATGTATTCGATGATGCGTTCATTCTGTGTCGGCTTGCTGTGGGGATTGCTCATTTCTTTTTTCCTCGCTTTCTTCTTTGCTTTGCCTTGCTCCTGTCCTTACCCACGCCGAATGAATCGGCGTAGGGGACAAAAACAACCTTTCCCCTTGATTTCGGTTTTAATCTATCGCCCATTTTTTATACCTCTCTGATCTTG
>JAZNCI010000058.1:0-1816 GCA_045587485.1 Clostridia bacterium | reverse complement strand
AGGTAGAAAAATGAGTGAAGAATGTTTAATTTGCAAAGCACCGCTTGAGTATCTGGAAACGGATACAATGATGGAATGTGTGATTTGCCACAAAAAAGAAAACAGCAAAACAAGATGCGTAAACGGGCATTATGTCTGCAGCGAGTGCCACACAAACGGAATGGACGAAATCATAGCGTTAGCTTTAAATGAAAAGTCCAAAAATCCAATTGAGATTTTAGAAAAGATGATGTCAATGGACTTTTGTCATATGCACGGTCCCGAGCATCATGTTATGGTGGGAGCATCACTTATTACTGCATATAAAAACGCAGGCGGAGAGATTGATTTGCCGACTGCTCTATCCGAAATGTATGCAAGGGGAAAGCAAGTTCCAGGCGGAGCATGCGGATTTTGGGGTGCATGCGGTGCAGGTATCAGCACAGGAATGTATATGTCGATTATAACAAAGTCAACACCGCTTGCAAGCAAAACTTGGGGACTTTCCAATCAAATGACGGGGCAAGCACTTACTGCAATCGGTAAAAACGGCGGACCTCGTTGCTGTAAAAGAGATTCGTATCTTGCAATTCGCGAGGCGGTCAAGTTTACTGCTGAAAACCTTGGCATACATATGGAGCTTGACAAAATTGAATGTTCACGCTCAAAGCAAAATAATCAATGTATAGAAGAAAGGTGTCCTTTCCATGTCAAAAACTAAAATAGCATTTATTTGCGTTCATAATTCCTGCCGAAGTCAGATGGCAGAAGCATTTGGAAAAGTGTACCTTTCAGAAAAATATGACTGCTATTCTGCAGGAACAGAAACAAAACCACAGATAAACCAAGATGCCGTGCGGATTATGAAAGAGCATTTCGGCATTGATATGAAAGACCAGTATTCAAAGCTGATTTCAGACATTCCTGAACCTGATATTGTTATCACTATGGGATGCAATGTTCATTGTCCCAATATCCCATGCAAAGAGCGTGCAGACTGGGGCCTTGATGATCCCACAGGCAAAGGTGATGAAGAATTTATCAAAACAGCGAATAAGATAAAAGAGAAAATATTAGAATTGCGGGGGCGGTGAGGATAATGCAAAATTGTAGAATTACCGTCATGAAAATGGCACGGTATGATGATTTGATAGAAAAATATGAAAACCCAATTGAGCACACCTGCGATATGAGGCTCGGTCAGGAGTTTATTTCCGTTGGTGGCGAAAAGCCTGAAAATATGTGTGATTCTGCTTGGGAAAGTATGGAATACTTTGTAAAAGAGCTTTCAAATGGTGGCGGAAATTTCTATGATGGCTGGATGAAAAACAAAAAATCGGCTATGATTTCCTGTAATGACGGATTCAGACCTGTCAGTTTTTACATAGAAGTTATATAGGAGGTTGTCTATGAACAATATCACAGAACATATTAAAAGCAGAAGAAGTGTCAGAACATTCGATGGCAGAGAATTGAGCAAAGCTGACATAGAAAAATTGGCATCTTTTGCAAAGACAATAGAAAATCCATATAAAATACCTGTAGACTTGAAATTTATGAATGCAAAAGAACACGGACTTAACTGTCCTGTTACAGTGGGAACGGATTTGTTTATCGGCGGTAAAATCAAATGCACGGAAAATGCAAGCGTGGCATTTGGCTATTCCTTTGAAATGTTCGTGTTATATGCCCAATCTATCGGTATCGGAACAACCTGGCTTGGCGGAACTATGAATCGCGCGGCTTTTGAAGAAGCAATGGAGCTTGACAGTGACGAAATTATGCCTTGTGCAAGTCCGCTTGGCTATCCTGCGAAAAAGATGTCCATTCGTGAGAG
>JAZNCI010000057.1:0-9817 GCA_045587485.1 Clostridia bacterium | reverse complement strand
GAATTTATGTTATACTAAAATAAAGTTAAGTTCGTCGTTTTTTGGCAGTTGAGCATCAGCTTTACAGAGGAGATTTTTGGATAGCATCAATAAAGCATCAAACGACAATAAACCGACTTGTCGGTGCAATTGGAGTTTGCTAAGCACAAGAGGGCGCAGCCTTTCAAGTCTTACTACCCCTGCCAAACAAAAAGGGCACCCTGTTGGGTGTCTTTTTTGTTTTTGTATGGTGGAAATGGGACTTGAACTCCTCGCTCGCGGTTTTTCGCGTGTCCGTGCCGGAGCGTTAAGCCGATATGCCGGGGACATATCGGCAGCGCAGGATTACAAAATGCGAAAGCATTATGTAATTGGGCTGAAACGCCACGCGTTTCAACAGTGCATTGCGCCCGTCACAGGCAGAGTAATATCAAGAGAAAAACGAAAATTTTCAATTTGGGATTGTCGTTTTTACATTCCCGTACTCTGATTTATTGTATATGGTTTGACAACATATAGGATATAATGATATTTAATATAATTAAATATCAAAAAATCAGCAATAGTATTGACAAATAGGATATAATGATGTTTAATATAATTAAATTTTAATACATATCTTACAAAAAAAGCTCGCAACCCTGCCGAGTTACGAAAAGTCCACCTATTGTTTTGAAAAGTCAGTTTACATATTTTTTAGAAGTTTTATAATAAATTTATGGAATAAAATTCTTCAGACGGAGGTGATTGAAATATATATTAAATACACATCAGTCGCTTGATACGATTTAATATGGTTTACATAGTAGAACGGGTTCAGGACGATGGGTTTATGGGAAAGTCGTCAAATGAATGGGTTATTTATGCAAGTATTGCTATTTCTTCCGTGCCTGTGCCCTTGCTGTATCCCTTTGTTTGGAAGTAATTTGTAAAGGGCTTTATTATAGGTGCGGTTCGATGTTGATTTGTTAGCTAAAATGTAAGGAGGATAAAGTAATGGAACGTGATTTGGTTTTAAGCGGATATCGTGTTGGTGAATATAACTATAATACGGACGAAATAATTGAGCAGATTGAAAGTAAGTATTCAGAAGGTATGAATTTTATAGGCGTTGGTTGTAATGGAACAGACTCATATACTGGTGAGCCGATTCCACAAGAAGATTTTATTAGACTGGCAAAATATATTTCTGATAAAAAAATGTATTTTTCTTTCAGCGGTGGTGCTAACAGGCTGCATGCTGGTTTTACAGAGGAAACCGCGAGAAAGATGAAGGAAATTGCCGGCAAGTATTTTCTGTGCTACAGTATGGCAGAAATTGGTTCGACTTTTTCCTGTAAGGCCTCTGGCTATACGCCAATTGTGAGCCCCGTATACAAAGACTTGCAAGAAGCAAAAGATATGTACATTGAAAGGGCTAAACGCTTTGCAAAAGAAAACAGTATGGGCGGGTTGCTTGATACTACTGTAATTGAATCGACTTCTATGATAAGCTACAACTGTGAAGCAGGCGTCACCTTCCCTACAATGGAGTTCTGGCCCGGGGATATGGAAATTTCAGCAGCATTTACCAGAGGCACCTCTACTGCATATAATTGCGGAAGATGGGGGGCGTATTTTGCCCATGAATGGTATGGTGGTCTGCGTTGGGATACCATTAAACAAAAACGCTTTAAACTGGGATATGATTATTGCTACCTTGCTGGTTGCAACCATTTCATAAACGAAAGTGGTGACGAAAAAGCTGGTTCTCATCGCCCTGAAGGAAGGTTTGCTTTTGACCATCCTGTTTGTCAGAATTATCGTGATGTTATGGCAGAATGTGCTAAATTCGCAAAAGATGATTTCCGCCCTGCAGGCGGCCCTAAGGTGAGGGTTGCTTTTGTCAGAGGTAATCTTGATGGCTATAGCTTCAGACGTAGTGGAGGCTCTTTGTGGAAAGGACACAAGCATAAGGAGTACGGTTACAGCACGCCTGAGTATGTATGGCGTATTTTAGAGACAATTCAGACAAAACGCCGTTGGTGCGACATACATAATTATGGAGAGGTTGACCTTTCTGCAGCTCCGGGTTATGGTCTTTATGATGTAATTCCCGCAAATGTGGGGGTAGAGGTTTTCAACAAGTATGATTACCTTATTTTTGCTGGCTGGAACTCAATGACAGAGGAGATTTATCATAATCTGAAAGAATATGTTAAGCAGGGCGGTCGTCTGTTTATGACTGCAGCGCACCTTAATACATCCACTCAAAGAGATGGAAGCATCAGCCTCATCAACAATGGCGATGTCAGCGATTTGTTTGGTTGCGTTTTGGATGCAGAAAATCCTCTTTGCAGAGAAGACGGATTTAAATTCCACAATAGTATTGTACCTGAATTATTATATCCCGCTATTATATTTGGCTATGGTGATCCGTATTTTGCAGAAGGTTATGTAAATTATGCAAAGGCAGAACTTACCACAGGTGTTGGTACAGGTAGAATTTCTAACACCTTTAGAGATAATGATGTTGATGCAATGCCGATTTCTCTGGTTGAAAATCAATACGGCGAGGGATATGCAATTTTGATGACAAATTTAGAGTATCCCTACGGTGCGGCATCTGTGGTATATCAGAATCTGGTTCGAGAAATTTTGACGGCAAGCCACAGAACGGCTCATATTAAGGTTTACGGCGGCGATGCTCTGCGGTTTAGTGTGTATGAAGGGGATAAGGTTTATCTTCTTAACACTGATTTTGACAGCCCTATATCAGCCACCATTGATTATGGTACTCATAAGAAAACATTTACTTTAGAGCCGTGTGAATTTAAAGCGGTAGAGAAAAATTCATAATTATAATAGTATTGATAGAGTATAGGAGAAACAACGTGATAAATCACGTTAGCTTTCGTGGAATTTAATTGCCGGTGTGTTTTTTTGGTAAAGCCGGAAACACACACGGGCAGTGTTCCCGTTTGGGGAGTTATTCAAAATATGGATTTAATCAATAATTCCCACGCAAGGCATACTAAAGCAAACAGGCTTTAGCGAAGATTATTTTGTAGCAATATAATGCTGTACGAGTTGTCAGCCCACAGCCAACAGCGTATATTTTTAATAACTTTTTGTGGGCAGAAGGGTTAATGGATTATTATGGAGAAAATTTTGAATGAAAATAGTTATTGGATTAATGATGCTTGGGACAAAATGACAATTAAACTCAGAAAGGTCAGCGAACTGACTAAACATAAACTACCTTTTACTACAGTTGATGGGGTGTATGATGACAAATCCAAGGGAAGCTGCACTTCGTGGACAAATGGATTCTGGCCTGGTATTATGTGGCTTATGTATGCGGCTACGGGAGAAGAGTGTTTCCGTGAGACAGCGGAAAATGGTGAAAAATCATTAGATGCTGCGTTTGACCATTATATGTTGCTGCATCATGATGTTGGTTTTATGTGGCACATATCTGCAGGTGCGAATTACCTTTTGACAGGCAATGAGAAATCAAAGAACCGCAACTTGCATGCGGCGGCAACTCTGGCGGCACGTTACAACGTTAAGGGACAGTTTTTGAAGGCTTGGAACGGTGAAAATGCCTGTGGCTGGGTTATTATAGACTCTATGCTTAATATTCCGCTTCTGTATTGGGCAGCAAAAGAAACGAATAATATTGCATTCCGTCAGATAGCAGATGCACATGCAGAGAAAACACTCAAATATCATATCCGTCCTGATGGATCGGCATATCATGCAATTGAGTACGATACTGAAACAGGGGAACTTTTAGGATTTCCGTTTACACAGGGTTATGATGCTGCAACTTCCTGCTGGTCCCGTGGTCAGGCTTGGGCAATCTATGGCTTTGTACTTGCGTATTTACATACAAACAATCAGGAATACCTTGATATGGCAAAGAAAACAGCACATTACTTTATTGCAAATGTTTGCACGACAGACTACATTCCTAAAGTAGATTTTCGTCAGCCAGATGAACCTGACTATATTGATACTTCCGCTGGTGCTATTGCCGCTTGCGGATTGATTGAAATTGCTAAGGCAGTTCCTGATTTTGAAAAGAAAATGTATATGCAGTCAGCAGTAAACATTCTGAAAGCTATAACCGAAAATCATTGTGACTGGTCAGAAGAGGAACAGAGCATCCTGCAAAACACTTCCGGCTGCTATGGCAAAGAAATACATCGTCCTGCTGTTTACGGCGAATACTTCTATGTTGAAGCTATGTATAAATTGAAAGGCTTTGAAAAACTTTTTTGGTAAAATTTAAGACTTTATATTGATTTCAACAGAGCAGTTCTGATGAAATCAATATGTTTTCAGCAACCGTCCTGGAAGAGATTTGCACATCTAAACTAAAAAATGATGTTGCTCTTCTTAGAGCGGTTGCACGTCTTTGTGAGAATGGTTGTCGTTGATATTATAAAAAGTAAATTTAACCAATACAGTAAATATGAGTATAGGAGAGGATATAAGATGAAAGTAGCATTTTATGAAAGAGAAATAACCCCGCCGCTTGGGGCGTCGATTCCGGGATACTTTAATGAAAGACTAGGGTCAGACGTAAAAGACCGCTTATATGTAAAAAGTGCGGTATTTCAGTCACACGGCGTTACAGCCGCTGTGGTAGCAATTGACGGATGCGGTGTAATTGAATCTGTGCATAATAGCGTGTCAGAGCGAGTGGAAGAATTTACAGGTATAAAAAAAGAAAATTTAATAGTTCATTTTATACATACTCATACGGGCATTCCAAGAATGTCTGCACCGCCTAAAAGCCCCATAGCACAGAATGCAGAGAAAGGATATTTTGATGTGGTGACGCATCTTATAGCTGACTGTGTTATTTTAGCGTATAAAAGATTAGAAAATTGCAATTTAAGCTATGGATGCGGAAATGTTCATGGAATTTCTTTTTGCAGAGATTATTATATGAAAAACGGCACACCTCAAACAAACCCAACAAGGTGCGATGAAAATATAGAAAGAGCGGTAGCTGATGTTGATACAAGTCTGCCTGTTTTGTTTGTAACAGACGAAAATGGCACACCAAAAGGAGCACTTATTAACTTTGGTTGCCATTCAGACTGCGTAGGCGGCACTGAATATAGCGGAGATTTTTCATCCATACTTGCAAAAAATATGAAGAAACAGTTTGGCAGCGACTTTGTTTCGGTATTTATGATGGCTCCTGCGGGTAATGTAAATCATTTTGATGTTTCCAAAAAGGAGGATGCCCCTGACCATTACATTATGATGGGAGAAACAATGTTTGGTGAGGCAATTAAGGCTATAACAAAGGCAGACAGAATAGATGATGAAAAGTTGTCAGTATCAGCCAGATGGTTAGATATGCCCAGTCGTGAAATTTCAGATGAGGCCATAAAAGAAGCACAGCATATAGTTGATACAGTAAAAATGCAAGAGGGAGTAAAGCTTGCTGCCGACGGAACAAACCCAGAGCAGTATAACCTTGCTATGTCAAAATCATTACTTGCAGCAGCAAAAGGCCCCAAAAGCTTTGAGGTTCTAATTCAAGCAATACGCATAGGTGATTTTGTACTTTATTCAATGCCGGGAGAGCCATATTTGGAATATGGACTTATGCTGAAGGAAAAATCTCCTACTCAAAAATGTATGATTGCAACATATAGCAATCGTGCAGTTGGCTATATTCCTACGAAGGATTTATTGTGTTACGATACTATATACCCCGCGCGCTATGGCGCAAATAAGCTACGAGCTGATGCAGGCGATGTTTTGGTAGAGAATCTTGCAGAAATGGCAAAGGAATTGTATTTATAGTAAAGAAAAAGGGTGATTTACAGGAGGCGGAATTATGAAATTTTTTCATGTATACAACGAGGAATGTTTTAAGGGATTAGAAAAAAACGGACTCATAAACAAAAACACAGGATTTAAAATCCAGCACGCTTTCTCTGTTCCCATAGACAGAAAATTTAATATAATTGCCCAAAAGGGCGGTAAACTTCATGAACTCATAAAAAGCGGTCGCTATCCGTTTTATGCGGACAGAATTGCAGGAGGAGTTACATATCATAAGTATGACTTTGATAAAGAACTTATAGATGAGTATAAGGATATTTTAGGTGACTGGTTCTTAGGCTTTCAGCTTCACGAAAGCGGCTCAAACCGCAGAAATTCTGACTGGCAGAGAGTACTAAGACTTATGGAGGGTAACAAAGGGCCGAATGACGCTGAAAAGCTGAGAAAACTGAGCATACGTCCAAGTGCCAAAATGCCCGACGGCACTGTTCTTCCCGGATTTTCGCAGGATACTCCCGAAATGTATGCATCTATGGTTTATGCAGAAACGCCCGAAGAATACATAGAGGAAATGAAAGAGCTTTTTACAAGAAGAATGGCAGAGGTGGGTGGTCTTATACTGCCTTGCGATAGCTATTATTTAGCATCTAAGATTCAAAATGACCTTGGAATGAAAACTTTTATGCCTGAGGTTGGTTGCCAGATACCCCTTATGAGAATTGAGGTTGCCTTAGCTAGAGGAACAGCAAAATCAAGCGGAAAAACATGGGGAACATATTATGAATGCTGGAGAGAAATCAGGGATGACGGCCAAAAATATGTATACTGTATGCCCTGCTTTAATTCCGATAAGTCAAATGAGTGGTATTTATCTCAGGAGCAGCACGGAGATGATTTCACCTCTTATGGTGAAAATGGCGGAAGCTCAAGACTTTTGCAAAACAGAATTTACTATTATGCTCTTATGTCAGGAGCAGACTATTTTTCAGAAGAGTGGGGATTAAATTGCAGTTATACTGACATGAAAGAATTCACTCTTTCTAAATACGGAGAGGTAAAGAGAGACTTTATAAATACATCGCTTGATTTTGATGGGTTAAAGGCTGAAATTCCGTTTGCAATAGTTCTTCCCAAAAAATATTCGTGCGTTGAACTGGAGGATATGTTTGAACCTTATGAATTAGGCAAACACCGTGATAGTTATATGAGATGTGCTCTAAGCGATGAGGATAAAAAATACTACGGACATATCGAGGATGTACTTAAACTTATTTATTCAAGATGCGAATGTATCGGAAACGAAGGTCACGTTATAACAAATTCACGATTTGGCGATATATTTGATATTATCTATGAAGATGCAGACGAAAAGACCTTCTCACAGTATAAATATTTAATTGATGCAACCAAAGACGGAGACTTTGTAAAAACGAAAGAAGGAAGTGGTCTTAGGATTTTACAAAGCAATGATTTAGATAAACTTGAAGCAAAAATAAATGAACTGACAAAGGAAATTATGCCGTGTTTTGTAGACGACCTCTGCTGGCTTGTGTCAAAGGATAATAAGGGAAGAAGATTTCTTTCAATATTTAATAATGAGGGTAATGAACGCAGCACTGTAGAAGGTGATATCATCCACAAAGAGGCGGATAAAAGAGTGAAGGTAACTTTAAAAGAAGCGGGCAATATTAAGCTTATTAAAGATTCCTTTAAAAACACCGCGATAGAAAAAGCAGATGATTTTACATACTACGTAACCATTCCTGCAGCGGGATTTGCTATTCTTGAATTTTAGAATTAATTTATGGGCAAATACAGCTGATGTTTGAGAAAAATTTTGCACAAATGGCAGAAGAATTATTTATTAAAAAATATTGACAAAGCTAAAACGATTTAGTATAATATAGGCATAGCTGAGTAAAATGTTTTTTCTTGGCGTACAGAGGTATAAAATATTATTAAATTTTAGGAGGAAGAATTATGCCGGTATATGAATCCATTAAAAATGCTGACAACAGAATAGTAATTTCGGCAGCAAACAGAGATTCCGTAACCTTTGGTTGGGACAATGTAATTAAAGAGCTTACAGATTTAGCAGTAGGCGGCAAAAAGAAAATCGCACTCGATGGCTGGTACGGAATAGATTTTGAAAAAATCGCAAAAGCTTTAGCTGAAAGCTTAAAAGCAAAGGGAATTGATGCAGAGTTAATCCCTGCAAATGAGCTTTACTTAACAAGAGATGAAATTATCGCATATAACGAGCCTTACGTTACTGACGACCCCGGTTTCGGCAGAGTAAATAAAGAGGGCGTAATTGAAGATATCATGAATAAGGATGCGGTAGCTAATGCTAAAGCTAAGCTTGCTGGCGCTAATGCCGCAATTATCTACGGCGAGGGTGCTTCAATTAAAGAATTCGCTGACGTTTTAGACGTAAAATGTTACATAGATAATACTCACCAGAAAGTACAGTGGGATATGTGGGAAGGAAGACTTTTGACTTTTGGTTCTAAGACCCCTACTACCGGCTACAACTGGAAAGAATACAACTATTCTGACTACTATATGTTAAAACGTCAGAAAGATTATATGTATGAAGCAATGGACTTCTACATTGAAAACTATTTTGAGGGTGACCTCGTGTTAGTTCCCAGAAAAGCCTATGACGAGATTATGTCAACACTCGTTAAATATCCTATCCACGAAGTAAAAATCTTCAGCCCCGGTCCTTGGGGAGCATACAGATACCATGATATGGACTATCAGGTAGAAGGCTTGGCTAACAACGCATGGAACAAAATTGCAGGCCCCGAGCTTCGTATCCTCATAGACTTTGGCGGTGAAAGAAGCATTTCAATGCCAATGCTCAATGCTATGCAGTATGGCAAAGAATTAGTCGGTGAACTCATCGACAAGAAATATCCCGGTTTATTCCCGCTTGATATCTGGCTTGATGACGGTTGGCATCCAACCCCACAGCCTGCAGAGAGAATATCAATGCCTATGCATATTCATCCAAGCAGCAAATATGTTGAAGACAATTTCGACGAGGCCCTTGGCAGATATGAAACATATTACATAGCAGAAGCTTATGAAGGTGCAAACACCTGGATGGGCTTCCACGATGATGCAGACATCGAAGAATGGGAAAGACTCTGTGAAGAATCACAGAACATCAAACCTATTGAAAACTGGAAAGACTTTATTGCCAATTGGTCCAGCAAAGAAGGTGACCTCTATCTTATTCCACCCGGAACAATGCACGGTCACGGTGGTAACCAGATGGTTCTTGAAATGGATACCAACCCCAGTATCAATGGTACAGAATATTCATTCTTTGAATATGACTTTGCCCGTCCTTCATGGGATGACAATGCAAAAACAATGACAGGCAAACCTCTTAAAATGCACCTTGAACACGGTAGAAATATGGAAAAAACAAGAAGAGCATCTTGGGTTAAAGACCACCTTCTTTCAACTCCTTCCGTTGTTAAATGGACAAAGGAATATTTTATCGACCGTTATAAGAGCACACCTGTTATGCCATACCATGTTGAAAGAATTCACTTTGAAAAGCTGGGTGAATATTCAACAGAAGGCAAATTTATGCATATGTTCACATTAACAGTTGGTTCAAAGGTAACAGTTCGTTCAAAAGCTAACCCTGAGCTTTTAGCACACTGCGATAAATTCCAGACACTTGTTATCCCTGCAACATTTGGTGATTATGAAATCATAAATGAAGAAGGCGGCAGAGTAACCTGCGTTATCCAGAGATGGAAACAGGGCTGATATTAATTATTCATTAATAGAAATTAGGGCATGAGCCGCAAAAGCGAAAGCTTGTGCGGCTCATATTTTTAAAGTTCTATAACAAATGTTGGGGTTTGAGATTCTTCGGCAAAGCCTCAGAATGACAGCGTAGGCATTAACCGTTTATGCCACACGCCGTATTATAATTTACCGTTTTATCGCTTTTCCGACTACTGTGCAAATGACAAGCACGCACAAATTGCATACAACTATCATTGCGCCTGCGGGGACG
>JAZNCI010000056.1:0-7374 GCA_045587485.1 Clostridia bacterium | reverse complement strand
TAAAACAGCAATATCTTTACTCATTGCTTCAATGGTGGCCTCATCCTTTTTTCCTGATGAGTTGATGTATGTATATTTGTATCGCGGCATAGAACATTCTGCTTTAAGATATTAGTTTTATAGTTGCTCCATAAGACGGTTACATCCAACGGTCACATCTGCAAATGGTACTTCCATAGCGAAACGCCAACCAATCTTCTGTTATAGAACTCCAGTAAACTTCAACCTCATGCCTATCGTAAGAACGTTTTGGTATAGAAAGATTTGTAAATCCGACCTGCTCCGTTGTTTCTGTAACTGTTTGAAATTTACAAATTCCTTTGTATGGAAAAAGAGCGTCATTTTCATTTTTGGTTACATTTGTAATTTCATAGCTCATCCACGGAGTTCCTTTTATACCGGCCCGGCTGCAATATCCTTTGATAACTTTCTCAATAGCCCGCGAATAAGAAGAACCATTTTTAGGAATATTTATTGTTTTATATTGCCATAAACGCGGCACAGGATGAAACAAACTCGCCGGATTGGTTACGATATCATTACCAACAAAATATTCTATATCGTAACGGCTTCCGCGTTTTATATACGCAATCTTACCAGAGAATGCTCTAACAGAATGGTTCGAAAACGTATTACGTCCTCCCCAAGGATTCAGCTTTTTTTGAGCTTTATCCCATGTAGAAGACTCTCCCAACGAAGGAGACACATAATAGAAAGTGATGTCAACTCCGTTCCAGGTTTCTCCCCGTACTTTTCGGTTGTAAGTATTATCTATTGTCCAATGAAGAGAAAAATTTTTGGGAATCCAACCTTTCTTCTCATTTAATTGATGGGTTGCCGCCGCCATTTTTATAACATCTTCAACGGGGACATCTTGAGGAATATAATCACACCCTGCGATAAAAACAATTGCTGCAATACAAAAAACGCCAGTTAAAATCTTTTTCATAATACAATCTCCATATTTTCTGTTTTTCCGGCAAATAAAAAAGCCGTTTCTGTTATTGCACTCCATAGACGGTATCGCCAAACACCGGACCGGAAACGCAAGCAGAAACGGCCATATCAGACATATGGTCATTGTATACTTGCGGCTGGTTCCGGTCATGAAATAATTTGGCGATTTTTCTATGGAACTGCCACGTAAAGACTTTTTGCAAGCCTTCGATATTCAAATGCTCATTGCAAACTGTTTTTTGTTGTTTTAAATTCCTTTCATGGTTACAACACTTCCTTAATCTATCACAATATGTCTTAAAATACAAGTTGACTTTATTCATTTTCCGGAGATTTCCTGTTGTAAGGCTCTCATAATATCATCATAAAAATATGATTCATCCACCCGCAGATATTCATAAAATTCGTGATGTTTCTGCCATTTTTTTGCATATTGCAAAGCAGTTTTATAGGCACTTTCATCAAGGATAAAGCATTCAGGCAACAGTTCATCTCCTTTGAACTGTATAAAACAAAGCCCCTTATATGTTTTCTCGTGAAAGAATAACTGCATCTCCTGATTCTGTATTTTATGCAGTGTTTTAAGCAGAGAGATTGCAAAATCATCCAAACCGGCATCAAAAATACGGATTTTTTCCACCAGTTCACAATAGCCGAAAACTTCACGGCGGCGGTAATTCTTCTGCCCCATAACTTCAATCAAACTTTGCAATTCTTTATCCATCTGCTGTCCGAAATCTTCTTCACGCCACAAAACCTGAATCATGATTTTATTTTCCGGGTCATGATACAACGTCGGATAACACACCTCGTCTGTTTGTTTGCAATGCGGGCACTGATACCGGAAAAGAGTGTTATCCAGAACCTTTGCCTTATGCTCCGGATGTATTCCTACATTGATACTGTGGTGCAGAATAAACGGCACATCCTGGTGGCAGAACGGACATTCAAGATGTTCTTCCTTAAACAATGACATAAGCAACCTTCTTTCGAGTTATTTGTTTATGTTTTCTATAATCTCTTTCCATCCCATCACAGCAACCCACATCACAAGTAAAAATCCCATAAAGACCTCCCGAAAAAATAATACCCCTCTATATATAGGGAGTTTGTCAAGTTTTTTCATCATCGCTTACTTATGCGGCATATTTTCCAAAATCTTATGCGGAATTTTGAAAAACGGCGTAAGATTTCGATTTTGAGGCGGCATAAGTAAATCGGAAGGTGATTTGTCTGCCGTTTCCATAGAAAAAATCGCCAAGTAGGACAGAATATCATAAGATATTTCCACGACCGGAAAATAGCGGCAAATCATCTTTCCTTGAATTTTGCAAAAGTTGTGCTATTTTAAGTTCCATATATAATCCGGAGGGACTTTATGGCATTTACCACAAAAGGAAGTTTGCTTGCAGCAGTAAAAAAGGGCGATGAAATATCGTGGCAGCAGTTTTACGATATGTACAAGCCGCTCATATTGCTTAAAGGCGGTGATTTACGGCTCAATCAAACCGAAAAAGAGGAACTTGTACAATTGGTAATGCTTTCATTTTTCAATACTTCCCAAACATTTTGTTACGACAAAAGCAAAGGTCGTTTCCGTGATTATCTGAAACGCATAATCCACAACAAAGCCTGTGACTTGATGAGTAAAAGACAGGATGATACCGTTTCTGCCGATGAATTGGAAAATGTACTTGCCGCCATCCTGCAGGATTCTGAAGACCGTTGGGAAAAAGAATATCAGGAAACAGTTTTAACTCAAGCCTTTGAAGAACTCAAACTCCGCTGTGATGTTACAACTTTGCAGTCTTATGATTTGTTTGTCAGGCAGAATCTTCCGGCGAAAGAGGTCGCTGCTATGCTCGATATAAAAGCCAATGCTGTTTATCAGCACAAATCCCGTGTCGAAGAAATACTCCGTCAAATCGTAAAGGAACTCGATGTATAACTACCCTAAAAATATCAAGGCGTATCAGCCGGTTTGCCTGTGCGGTCAAGGCACATACGGTTCAGTGTATCTGGTTTGTGATGCTGTCGGAACTTTCTATGCGTTAAAAATCGTCCGCAAAACCTCTGAAAACTGGGAACGGGAATTCCGGGGACTGAAGCATTACAAAAATCAAGTTGCAGAACATCCGAATCTGATAAAAATTTTCCATATCGAAGATTGCGGGGATTTCTTTTACTACACGATGGAGGCAGCAGATAATTGGGGCGAAACAAACAGTTACACCCCTGCGACATTGGCAAATCTGATAAAAATGCAAGGAAGTTTGTCTCCGGATACAATACGTACAATATTTGACGGGCTTCTGGATGGTTTGGAACATTTGCATAATGCCGATGTTATTCACCGGGACATAAAACCGGATAATATAATCTTTGTTGATGGTGTTGCAAAGTTAAGCGATATCGGGCTGCTTGATACAACAACACATACATTGAGTCTGGTCGGTACTCAGGATTTTGTTCCTCCGGAATATCTGCTTGGTGATGCAAAAAATCCGACTGCGGAAATCGACCTCTATGCTCTGGGGAAAACGCTGTACTGTGCATTTTCCGGAAATGATACCAATCAATTCCCCTTAATTACTCCTGACATTTTGAAAAATACGGAATACCGCACTTTTAACAAACTTGTCCGTCTTGCCTGTGCATCAGACAGAGCTTTTCGCTTAAAGTCGATTGATGAATTCCGGAATGCGTTACAAGGCAATATCGGTTGGAAATATGAGTTGAAACGATTCCTTTTCAACCTCACCCTGCGTCCGATATTTCTTGTTTTTGCTGTTATTCATTACATATTCAGCAAAAAATGGATTGTTTTTCTGTTGATAACTTTTTTTCTCATTTGGGGCGGTATGGTCATAAAAACCTATTGGCAGCTGGAAAAAGAGATGTACCCATATCAAACCGGATTCCATGCAGCTGCATTCAAGCGGGCATTAAAGGAGTGGTATGTGCAAATTGGCGAATACGATTTGTATGACTTTCAATATAAAAGTGATTTCTACTTGAAAAACTATGGTGAACGCCGTTTGGTAACACGGGATGAATATTTGAGAGCCAAACACACATATAATCCCGGCTCATTGGACTACGGAATCGGATTTTCAATCGGAGACCCAGACGAAGAAGGCAGTGTACAAGGAAAAATATACCGCCAGCAGAACTCTTTGAATATCAATCAAAGCACGCCATTGAAATATCAGTATCTCTATGAAAAAGTTTTTGATAAACTCAATGATGATAACTTATCTGTCCCTGGCGGCACACAATGGCGAAACAAAACTATGCTGCTCCCTGCCGGAATACGCAAAACGTTGAAGTATCTTCCGGAACTGCCGTTGATGTCAGAAGTCAATATCACTTTCAATCCTTATCAGTTACAGGGAAAAATGGAGTTCGTATTGACTGCGGCAGAATATTTACCTTTACCGAAACAACCATTGCCGGAAGTACAATGGAAAAAACAGATGCGTTTCCCGGTAACATTAAGCGGAAACAAAATGATTTTTACCGATATCTTGTGGCGCGGACAGGATAAAAGTGAAGATGAAATCTGGTTATTGGAGCCTTCAAAATTAAAAGAACTTCCGCTTGAAGACCGTTATTATCATCTGAAAATCGTTACTGCTGATTCCTGTTACCGGGTGTATTTAGATGATAAACTTGTTTGGGGAACCAGACAGACATTTTTCGGAGGACATTTTGAACTGCGTTACCAAAGCAATGCACCGTTGAAAATCAACCGCATTTCCATTTACGACACAGGATTTGTTCAACCGGGAGAAAAACGTAAATCCCGCTTACAACTGCCACAATAAAAAATCTAACGGTATCTGCTGTATCTACTGTACTTTCCCATCTGCGACAGTAGATAATACCAGTTTTCCGAAACTTTTTCCGATGCGTCTCCGAAACGATACCGATATCGGATGCCGAAACAAAAAGAATGCCGTCCCTGACCAATTCAAGGGATTTTCCCCTCAATTTGAACAACGTCAGGAACGGCAGAGCTCCTTCGGGCATACTATTTGGCTAAAAAGGTGTCAGGCGGTGACATAAATGACACCTTAAGCATTTTTATTTTTTGTTTTTTTGTTAGTATTTTTTTATTGTTGTTGTCACATCGTCATTTTGTCTTCCCCAACCTGCCTTTAGCTCAAAATGCGGTATAAACAAAATGACAAAAGGGTGACAATCACAATTATACTGTCACCCAATCAGAGCTAATATTGCATTCTACCTGTCTTATACGACAGGTAAACGATTGGAGATGTCCCATTTACAGTTTCATCCCATATAAATCCTCTTGCAGAAGAGGTTTTATGGATTCTTAACGCGGGATAATCTCCTTTGGCAATAATATCTTTTACTTGCTTCAGAATCCATGCGTTCCCTTGTTTCAGGTGGAGTGAGTCTCTTGCCAAATCAGCCATATCAGCGTTACTGATAAAGAATCTCCCCAAGCTTATGTCCACGTTTTCTTTTCGAATCAGGTTCATCAATGAATCGATAATCATTTCTTTTTCATCGAGGTCATTGTCATTTTGCTTTTGACGCTCGACAATCAAATCCAGCACTTCTTTTTTGTTAATACCGGGAACTTTTGACAAAACTTGATTCTCCCACAACCCCCATCTGGTAACAGCTGGAGAATTTTCTGTGTGAGTTTGAAGTAACTCAAGCATTGTTGATATCAAAATCCAGCGATTATTTTCAATGAATACGTTAAGACGTTCTTGCCAGTTGATACTCCTTGAGGGGCGTTTCAACGAAATTGGAATACAACGACTGGCAAAGTCACTGTCAAATGTTACAGAATTCAGTGTCATAATCCAAACCAAGTAATTTGGTCTCGAACCTTCACCTTTGTATAGCCTTTTACCGGAAATTGCACTTGTTGTGAATAGTGCTGCCATTCCGGCATTAGAAATTTTCTGCATTGTTGCGACTTCATTGTCAAAAAGAACAATTCTTGACTTCATCGCATCCCATGACAAAAGACGTGTCGTAAGTCCGTCCGAATCCAAACGTGTAGATGCTTGTATCGGAACTTGATTCAATAACTTTGCTGCAGTTTCAGCAAGAGTTGATTTGCCAACTCCACGACCATCTTTACTGGTAACTATGAACGGAGCTCTCTGCCCAGCCGGTCCTCCCCATAATGTGGTCAAAAACATAGACAATATCAAATTTCTATCACCAGAAGTTTCAGGTGAAAAGAAATCTAAAAACTCATTTAAGATACCTATGTCCGATTTGGGCATATCAGGCAGTACATAAATACTTTGACGCAAATATGGATAATGCGGCATCTTTTCAACGCTTGCATATTCCGGAAGTTTGAGCAATAAAGTGCTGAATAATTCTTCTCTTGTCATATATCCTTTCCCGGATATCCAATCTGGAGTACCCTTAAATTCTGTCCCCAAGTATCCAAATAAATCAGTCGAATTTCTCAGTTGAAAGAGTTTATCGTCTGGATTTTCAGGAAGTACAACCAGTTCGTTATTTATGTTTGCTACTTTGTAATGCAGAATTTTTTTTATTCGTTCAACAACAATATCATATCCAAGAGGTTTTCTTTTGTATTCGATTTCTCCATATTGGTTTTCACTTGGTTCTATGGAGAAATTCAATTTTGCAAGTGTCTCTTGCGTCACTTTCTGGTTAATATGTGTATATACACTGGAAACAGTTTTCAGTGCTTCGGATTTATCATATGGAGGTTCGCAGTTTTGACAGAACCTTAAAGCTGCAACCTCAGCTTCTTTTTGCGAACAACCATCATCTCGCATTTGTTTGATTTGTAGAAATAAAGTTGAATTACGTCTGCCTTCAGCCACTCCTGTAATCTCAAGACTTTTTTCTTTGCAGACTTTCTTTTTCTCTGTCTTCGGAGCCAACAGTAAATCTACGATATATTCTTCTTTGAATGGCAAAGGGGGCACGTCGTTAACAATTTCATACACACCTCCTGAATAGTGTAGAGAAGGTGGAGCAACGACATATTTGCCGTCAGAAAGGATATCTCCCCAGCCAGTGGAATTGATATTTCTCGCTCCCGGATTAAATGTTTCCAATCGGAAATAATAATGGCATCTCCATTCGGGAGCATTGTTTCGGCGAACAATATATGTATTTCTACATTCAGGATGTTTGGTTAAGAAGCTTTCAAAAATATCAGGTTTATCAATGTCAAGTACGATAATTCCAGACATTTTCCCGGTTACAATACCGATGTTGTAGTGCTTTTTTCCCCACCAACTTTGTGCAACTTCAGGCGATTTTACCGGATTTTTCAAAAATCCTTTTCCTGCTGGAGTTTTGCCGGAATTTTTAACTTCCTCTTTCGTCGGAATCAAGGGGATGAGTCCCCAGTCGTTTTGTAAATATTTTTCTATAAAATAT
>JAZNCI010000055.1:0-1802 GCA_045587485.1 Clostridia bacterium | reverse complement strand
GTGTTGACGCATATCTTGCGGTTTACTGTGCAATATTACTTATCAGTTTTGCTGTTATTTCATTAGATGGTTTTTCAATAGGCACTAATTTTTCAGCAGTAACAGCTTGCTTTAATAATATCGGTCCTGGATTTGAGCTGGTTGGTGCCTCCGGAAATTATGCGCATTACAGTTATCTCTCAAAAATAATTCTGAGTATGGATATGCTCCTTGGTCGTCTTGAAATATTCCCGTTACTGGCACTTGTCAGCCCTGGCCTCTGGAGCAGAAAAAGATAAAGCAAAACCTCTTGTATTTTATTGAACTGCTCCAAATTGTGCGGACAGTACAAAAAGCCCCCTAAGGCAGAAATATTTAATTAAGCGGTAAACTGACTTCGTTTTTCAAGCGGAGTCAGTTTTGTTTTAAGTTGAATTCGTTGATTGTTGTAGAAATAGATATATTGATCTATTAGTAAACGAGCTTCGTTAAATGTTTTAAGTTTTACTCTGTTAATACATTCTGTTTTGAGTATAGAAAAGAAATTTTCGGCTAATGAATTGTCATAAGGGTTTCCACGTCTTGACATTGAAGGCGTTATACCGTAAGATTGAGTTAGCTTAAAATACCCGTGTGAAGTGTATTGTAAGCCTTGGTCACTGTGGAGTTGCAGCTCTGCAGTGACCTTCTCTTTTTTCTTGGCAGCTTTTATTGTGTTTAAAACAAGAGCAACGTTTTGTGTTGTGCTTGTTTTGTATGCAACTATACTGTTGTCATACAAATCTCTGATGACTGTAAGATACAAAACACCTTGAGAAGTATGTATATACGATATATCGGTAACCCACTTTTTGTTTGGTCTGTCAGCTTTAAAGTTTCTGTTCAGAATATTAGGGTATCTATGGATAACATCTGTATATTTGCGGTATTTCTTTCGCCTGATTACTGACAGCAAGTCATATTTTTGCATGATTCTTAATATTGTCTTGGGATTTCTGTAGATTCTTTCGCCTTCAAGCCACAGGTGAACTCTTCGGTAACCGTATGTTTTACCACATTTGCCTTGGCATTCTTTTATCTTTTCAGCAATCGGTAAATCCTTATCCGGTATTTCCATTCGTGCTACGAAATCGTAATATCCGCTACGGGATACCCCGAAGAACCTGCACATTTTACTGATTGAATACTTGTCTTTATGGCGATATATTACTCTGTATTTTACCGACGGCTTCACTTCCTTCCTGTGAGCAAGAGAAAATCCTGCATCAATTTAATTTCCATTTCTAATTGTTTGATATATCTGTCTTTACTTGCCATTACATATCTCATCTGAGCAAGTTTATCTAATTTTTGTATTGATGGTGGCAGTTCATCTTCTTTTTTGCAAGGTCTGCCTCTCTTATGGATAGCTTGTCCTGCTTCTATCTTTCGTTCCTTTTTTCTTTCTCTTTTGAAAAACTCTTTTATTTGCTCTCTGGTTAATCCGAATCTTTCTCCAATTTCTCTTTGGGTTAATCCTTGTTCTCTTAATTCTTTTATTTCTTTTTCATATTGCTTGATGTGTCTGTAATTTCCGGGCATAAAAATTCCTCCTATGATAGTTATCTTAATTCTACCATAGGAGGGTGTTTTTTTCATTGTACGTTTTTTACGGTCCTGTGCAAAAACTTTCTTGCAGGGAGTTTTATTTTATATCTATGTGAATTTGCCGAAGGCAAAGACTGAGGATTGTCATAAAATCAAATCAACATATATTCTTGCAATCCTTCGTCACGGCTCACGCCGTGCCACCTCCTTTAAAAAGGAGGTCAGGCTCTGAAGAA
>JAZNCI010000054.1:0-1847 GCA_045587485.1 Clostridia bacterium | reverse complement strand
ATTTGCAGAATGAAAGGAAATTGCCACAGCATGGAAACTCTTTTTCAAAGACCTCTTTCAATTCATCTTCCGTAAAAGTTGTCCTGATACAATATTCCGCATAAGGTTGGAAGGATTTGTCAAAAAGTTTCATTCCACAATCACCTCGCAGGTAATATACCATATCCTGCAGATGTTTACAACTGCAAAAGGAAAATTTTTTGCGTTTCCGGGGGCAATACAAATAAAGAACCAAACTTTTTCCACATAATTATTTCTCCTGATTATTCAGCATTGTTTTTATTTTTTCCAGTGTATCGGGAGACAAACTTGTCGAACTGCACAAGGGATAAATAAAAAATCCGGCCTCTCCTTCTACCAGGTCATTCCACTCTGACTTAAATTTTCCATCAGATTCACTTGTGGTTTTAAAGAAAAACTCCCTCCATTGAACATCTTTTTCTTTATATTTTGTGCCGGAGCAGCCCTGTAATACTTGCGACATACACCAGCCGCCTTCGGTTCGACCTCTGCGAAGGAAAATTTGCAGATTTTTATTGTCTATTGCTTTTAAATACAATTCTGCTGATACATAGTCAATTGACTTTGGCGGGATAAAAAAACTGCCGCATATTTTTAATTTATCCGGAAAGGTCTTCTGAAACAGGATGAAGGTATTATATTTGCTATCATCAGGAATTTGTATTTCAAAATAGCGAAAGCCCTTGGCAATTCTTTCTATGTGAAAACGCCGCAATTCGGGTTTTGTTATCGTCATTGGTTGTTCTGTCGGACCTGGTCTGTATTCCCATTTTGCAAAGAACTCAAACCATATGAGCCAAGATAATATAAAAATCACGGCATAAAGAATAAGCGCACAGATTGCCCACAGCAGAGATTTCCACAAACGGATTTTTGCGATGTTCGTTAAAAAGTATGTGAGATAAATTACAAAAAACAATTCCATTCCCAATGCACAGTAACTCAAATATGCCGACAAGGTACTGTTGCAAGCATAACCTGACGCGAGCAAAAAATAAGGGAACAAAGCCAATACCCACAATATAGATTTTAACTTTTTCACCGCCATCCCTTTCATACTCAAACAACCGTTTCACAGATAATATACCATATCCTGCAAAGGTTTACAACAGCGGATTAAGATTTTCGATAAATTTCGACAAAAGTAATACTTGTAAATAAAAATCTATCAGAAATGCCGCTTGGCGAAAGCGTGACCGCTGCCGGATTTGAGATAGTGTTCAAAAGCAATAGATTTTTCTTCTGATTCAAAGGCAATGTATGTTTCAACTTTCCACGGACGGAATTTTGCAGTATGAGGCACATCGCCTTTGTTATGTTTTTTCAAACGTTCCCGTAAATCAGCTGTATGACCGATATAACGCTGCTCAGGATGTTCAATACTGCGTAAAATATAGGTGTAAAACATTGTCAGTGGCTCCTGTTGAACGGTTGTCGCAATTCGCAGCCGCACAGCCCTCCGCCGCTCTCTGAGCTATGGAGGGCATCCTTCGCACGCTCCGTTGCACTCCGCTTTTTTTGCTTGCGCAAAAAAATCTACGCATGGCATTCCTGACGGCCTGCCATCCGTAGCTTTAGCGAAGGATGGTGGAGCAGATGGGAGTCGAACCCACGACCTATACGATGCGAACGTATCGCTCTAGCCAACTGAGCTACTGCCCCGGATTTTCTTTATAAATATTAAATTACACCTTCTTAGAAAAATTGCAAACTTTTTCCCCGAGAAAATCTGCTTTTTTTGAAAAAAATTCCCCCGCTATCCCGTAACTTTCTTATAAAATAGCCGTAAAAATCAATTCGGGGTAAGTATGAATGCTGTTTTGTCT
>JAZNCI010000053.1:0-20778 GCA_045587485.1 Clostridia bacterium | reverse complement strand
ATAATCTATTAAATTGCCAATACTAGTAAAAAATTAAGATGGAGGAAAGTATATGGATTTCACCAATCAGGACTATTCAAGCTATATAGAAAAGAAGTCCCCGGACAGTAAGCTGTGGAGAAATGTATTGCGTGCATTTTTAATTGGAGGAATTATTTGCACTATTGGTCAGGGAATAGGCAATATTTATAAAAATTTCTTTGGGCTTAATGAGGAAAGTGTAAAGACTGCAGTGCCTATAACAATGATATTTTTGGGTGCATTGCTGACGGGTCTTAATGTGTATCATAAAATTGCGAAACACGCAGGGGCGGGAACGTTAGTGCCCATTACGGGCTTTGCAAATGCGGTGGTTTCGCCCGCAATTGAATTTAAACGTGAGGGTTATGTTCTTGGCGTGGCGGCAAAAATGTTTACCATCGCAGGGCCTGTTCTGGTTTATGGAATAAATGTCTCTATTGTAGTTGGACTTTTATATTATCTTTTTGGTTTAGGGGTGTAGTTATGAATAAAAGACTTGGGTCACAAACGGTAAAAATGAATAATCCTGTCAATATTCTTTCGGTGGCAAGTGTTGCAGGACAAAAGGAATCACAAGGCCCTCTGGCACAGCATTTTGATATTATTATGGAGGATGCCGAGTGGGGGGAGTCAAGCTGGGAAAAAACCGAGAGCAAAATGCAAAAGTCTGCGGTTATCCGTGCAATTGAAAAGGCAGGAGTTGACATCAAGGATATAAATTATCTTTTTGCGGGCGACCTTCTTAATCAATGTATCAGTTCAACATTCGGTCTTATGGATTTTGAAATCCCCTTTATGGGGGTTTATGGTGCATGCTCCACAATGGCAGAAAGTATAGCACTTTCTGCAATGATGATTGACGGCGGTTTTGCCAATCTTGCGACAGCGGTAACATCAAGTCATTTCTGCACGGCTGAACGTCAGTACCGCAACCCTTTGGAATACGGCGGTCAGCGCACTCCTACAGCACAATGGACAGTTACCGGTTCGGGTGCGGCGGTGCTTTCTAAAGAGGGCAAGGGGCCTTATGTAACCCATTTCACATCGGGCAAAATTGTGGACTTCGGCATAAAGGATGCCAACAATATGGGTGCGGCAATGGCACCCGCTGCGGCAGATACGCTGGCGGCACATTTTAAAGATACGGGCAGACAGCCTGATTTCTATGACTTGATTTTGTCGGGTGATTTAGGCATTGTAGGAAGGTCTGCATTAATTGATTTGATGTATGAAAAAGGCTATCGGATATCAGACAATTATGACGATTGTGGCTGTATGATTTTTGATATTGAAAAGCAGGATATGCACGCAGGCGGTTCGGGCTGCGGTTGTCTGGCGGTGACCCTGTGCGGATATATTATGGATATGATTAAGGCGGGGAAGCTGAAAAATGTACTTTTTATGGGAACGGGTGCACTTCTCAGCCAGACATCAACACTTCAGGGCGAGACAATCCCTTCGGTGGCTCACGCGGTGGCAATTTCTACAGAAAGGAAATAGATAAAATGAAAATGTTTTGGGAATATTTTAATGCCTTTTGGGTTGGCGGTGCTTTTTGTGCCATTGCTCAGGTTCTGATTGATAAAACAAAACTGACCCCTGCACGAATTCTTGTGTCTTTTGTGGTTGCGGGGGTTATACTTGGCAGCGTTGGCATATATGAGAAAATTGTAGATTTTGCAGGCGCAGGAGCAACAGTGCCAATCATTGGCTTTGGCAACACTCTGGCGAAGGGCGTTTTCAAGGGAATTCGTGAACAAGGTTTCTTAGGGGTATTTACGGGAGGAACAATGGCGGCGGCTGGCGGAATTGCGGCATCAATTTTCTTTGGCTTTTTGGCTGCAATTATTTTCAACCCAAGGCAGAAATAAGCAAAATTTTTAAAAATTAACTCTTGCAAAAACACCCAAAAAATAGTATAATAAAATAGTATTATTATGTACTGAGGGGAGTGTTTTTGTTTGAAGGAAATCGACAGCATTGAAATGGGAAAACAGCGTGATTTTATACAGAAAATCCGTCTTGAAAACCAAATGGCAAACAGGCGCCCTCTGGCATTTGTTGAGACTTACGGTTGTGCTCAGAACGAAAACGATTCTGAGCATTTAAAGGGTATGCTCAGCGATATGGGATATGGATTTTGTGATACTGCAGAGGATGCGGATTTGGTGCTTTACAACACCTGTGCCGTGCGTGAAAATGCGGAGCTGAGAGTGTTTGGAAACTTAGGTGCTCTCAAGCATCTTAAACGCAAAAAGCCCTCTATGATTATCGGTGTTTGCGGGTGTATGATTCAGCAAGAGCATATTGCCGAGCAGATAAAGAAAAAATATAAGCATGTGGATATGGTTTTTGGTACTCATGTTGTGTACCGTTTTCCGCAGCTTTTAAATGAAGTGTTGACCGATGGCAGAGTTATTGATATCGAAGACAGTGATGGCAGAATTTTTGAGGGGGTTACCTCTGTTCGTGACAATCCACCACTTGCAAAAATTCCCATTATGTACGGGTGCAATAATTTCTGTACATATTGCATTGTGCCATACGTTCGTGGTAGAGAACGCAGCCGCAGTACGGAAAATATTTTAAATGAGATACGCGAGGTTGCCGCAAAAGGATATAAAGAGGTTATGCTTCTTGGACAGAATGTAAATTCATACGGCAAGGATTTAGTCGATAAAATCACTTTTGCACAGCTTTTGGAGATGGTTTGCAAAGTTGAGGGGATTGAACGTATCCGCTTTATGACCTCGCATCCCAAAGACATTTCGGACGAGCTTATTGATGTTATGGCAAGGCAGGATAAAATCTGCAAGCAGTTACACCTGCCTGTTCAGTGCGGCTCGGACAGAATTTTAAAGAAGATGAATCGCAGCTACACCCGTGAAAAGTACCTTGAAATTGTAAAAAAGGTTCGTGAACGGATGCCCGACATTGTTCTGACATCGGATGTCATTGTTGGCTTCCCCGGAGAGACAAACGAGGATTTTGAAGATACAATGTCCATTTTAGCTGAGGTTGAGTATGATATGATATTTTCCTTTATCTATTCAAAGCGCAAAGGAACTCCTGCGGCAGAGATGGATGATTGCCTGACTGATGAAGAAAAACACAGAAATTTTGACCGCATGGTTGCCTTCCAGAACGAAATTTCCAAAAAGAAGAATGATGCATATTTCGGCAGGCGTGAAAAGGTGCTGGTTGAGGGTTTAAGCAAGACCAATCCCGAATTTTTAAGCGGAAGGACCGATGGCGGAAAGATTGTTAATTTCCGTGGCACCGAAGATATGGTCGGAGAGATTGTTGATATAAAAATTACAGAGATTAAAACCTGGTCGCTGATTGGCGAGATAATCAAGGAGGAACATTAAAATGAGAAATACTATTATTGAAAAAGCACAGGAGCTTGGAGCGCTTATTGCGGACAGCCCAGAAAGAGAAAGACTTACCGCAGCAGGAGATGCAATGAACAACAACGAGGAGGCAACAAACCTTCTTCGTACCTATAACGAAAACCGCAAAACTGCAACAGAAAATTTAAGAGGTAAAGAACCTACAAAGGAAGAGCTTGAGGAATACAGAAATTATGTTCAGGCAGAATTCGAAAAGATTGCAGAAAACAAGCTGATTGCGGAATATATCGAAGCAAGCAAGGAATTTGATTTAATGGTTCAGCAGGTTAATGCTGTGCTCAGCTATTTTATTACGGGTCAGGAGCAGGAGAGTGCCGAGGGCGGTTGCAGCGGCAACTGTGCAGGTTGCAGCAGCTGTCATTAGTAATAGGCGAATACTTATTGAACCCTGCATGGTTTAAAACGGCAAAATGTCCGTGATACGGCGTTGAAATGCTCGCGAATACACAAAGTATTCCCTGCGCTTTCGCCTTGTCTTACAAAAATTTTGCGCGCTTTAAACTCTTGCGACCTTGTGCCTTTGAAGCACAAGGCATGCAGTTTTCAATGCGTATCCGCCCAAGTGAAGATTCATTGAATCTTGTGTAGTTTAAAGTGGCAAATTGTTTATGAGTTAAATTTGGGGGAATTATGGATGGCTGAATTTACACCGATGATGCGTCAGTATTTTGAGATAAAAGAACAGTATAAAGACAGTATTCTTATGTACCGTCTCGGTGATTTTTACGAGATGTTTTTTGATGATGCGCTGACTGCGTCAAAGGTTCTTGAAATTACCCTTACAGGCAGAGATTGCGGTCAGGAGGAACGTGCACCTATGTGCGGAGTGCCCTTTCATTCGGTGGACAGCTACATTGCAAAGCTGGTTGAAAACGGTTATACTGTTGCAGTTTGTGAACAGACCGAGGACCCAAGCACAGCCAAGGGAATTGTCAAGCGTGATGTTGTTCGCGTTATTACTCCCGGCACAATTATGGATTTTGCGGCGTTGGATGAATCAAAAAACAACTATTTGGCAGCTGTGTATATTGAAGGGCAGGGTGCCGGTATTTCGTTTGTAGATATTACTACGGGAGAAATATCGGTAAATGAATTTGAAGGCAAGGATGTAGAAGTTCAGCTTCTCAATGAAATAAGCAGATTTTCACCTGCGGAAATTCTTCTTAACCTTGAGGCATATGAAAAAGAACATCTTCTTGGTATGATTGCCGAAAGATTTGGATGCCCCATACGAAATTATTACAACTGGGCATTTGAGCATGAAACTGCAAAAAAGAGTGTTGCAGAGAAATTCGGTGAGGTACAGCAGGGATTATTTGAAAAAGGCTTTGCGATATGCAGTCTTGGTGCGCTTTTGATGTTCCTTGGCGAAACCCAGAAGACTGAACTTGCAAATCTGCGTGAAGTTCAGGTGATTGAGTCGCAGGAGTATATGGAACTTGATTTGTATAGCATCCGCAACCTTGAGCTTTTAGAGACTATGCGTGATAAAAAGGCAAAGGGAAGTCTTCTCACGGTGCTCAACAAAACCAAAACCTCAATGGGCGGCAGACTTTTGAGAAAGTGGATTACTATGCCACTTGCCAATTGTGCAAAAATTCAGAACAGACACCGTGCGGTGAGAGAATTGGTTGCAAACCCCATTCTTCGTGAAGAAATTATCGAAGCATTAAAGCCTATTCAGGATATTGAAAGACTGATAGCAAAGGCAACATACAAAACTGCCAACTGCCGCGATTTGCTTGCAATAGCTGATTCTCTTGAAAAGTTACCTGAAATAAAAAATCTTTTAGGCAGATGCACATCGGGTGTGCTGCAAAGTATTTATGAGCAGATGGACGAGCTTTCTGATGTGAGAGGGGTAATCCGTGATGCAATTAATCCCGAACCACCTATTTCGCTTAGAGAAGGTAATCTCATCCGTGACGGCTTCAGTCACGAGGTTGATGCACGTCGTGAACTTATGCAAAATGGTGTGAGCTGGATAAATAATTTTGCTGAAGAAGAAAAGGAAAAAACAGGAATTAAAAATATTAAAGTTGGATACAACCGTGTTTTTGGCTATTATCTTGAGGTAAGCAAGCAAAGCACAAAGGATGTTCCAGAATATTTTGTAAGAAAGCAGACTCTTTCAAATTGTGAAAGATACATAACCCCTCAAATCAAAGAAGTTGAAGAAAAAATAGTAGAGGCAGAAAGCCAGATTGTTAATATGGAATATGAGATGTTCTGCAAGGTTCGTGACCTTGTGGCAGACCAGGTGTCAAGAATTCAGCTTGCGGCTCAGGCTGTTGCAATGACCGATGTTTTGTGCTCGTTTGCCTACGTTGCCGAGAAAAATCGCTATGTTATGCCTGATATGAGCATATCGGATAAAATTGTGATTAAAGATGGAAGACATCCCGTGGTAGAAAATCTTGATGCTATGTTTATTCCCAATGATACACAGCTTGACGGCACAGAAAGTCAGATTGCAATTATTACCGGCCCTAATATGGCAGGCAAGTCAACATATATGAGGCAGACGGCGTTGATTGTTCTTATGGCACAGATGGGGTCCTTTGTTCCCGCAAGTTCTGCTGAAATAGGTGTTGTAGATAAAATTTTTACCCGTGTCGGTGCGTCTGATGACTTATCTGCAGGGCAGAGTACGTTTATGGTTGAGATGAATGAGGTTGCATATATTCTTGACAATGCCACAAAAAAGAGTCTTGTGATTTTTGATGAAATCGGACGTGGAACGAGCACCTTTGACGGTCTTGCGATTGCCTGGTCGGTGGTTGAATATATGGCAAACAAAAATAAATGCGGGGCAAAAACCCTGTTTGCGACCCACTATCACGAGCTTACCGAGCTTGAAGACAGGCTTGGCGGTGTAAAGAATTATTGCATTGCAGTTAAAAAGCACGGTGATGACATTACCTTCCTGCGCAAGATAATTCGCGGTGGTGCTGACGGCAGTTACGGCGTTGAAGTTGCAGCTTTGGCAGGAGTTAAAAAGGAAGTTACCAAACGTGCAAAAGAAATTCTGAAAGAACTCGAAATTCGTGATGGTGGCGGTGCGTCAAATGTTGCTGTGAAGAACAATCAAAAGAAGAAAATTGATGATGTGAGCTATGACCAACTGAGCCTTGGCGGTTTCGAGGAGAATGAGATTGTTACTGAAATAAAGGGCCTTGCCCTTGATACTATGTCGCCTATGGAGGCGCTTACAAAGCTTTATGCGCTTAAGGCTAAGGCAGAGAATATTTAAAAGAGGAAAGTATTATGGCACAAATCAAAGTATTGTCACAGGCGGTTGCTGATAAAATTGCCGCAGGCGAGGTGGCAGAAAGACCTTCAGCTGTTGTTAAAGAACTTGTTGAAAATTCAATAGATGCCGGGGCCAACAGAATTACTGTTGAAATAAAAAAAGGCGGCATCACATACATATCCGTTGAGGATAACGGCAAGGGAATTCCTTATGACGAGGTGGAGTGTGCATTTCTTCGTCATGCAACAAGCAAGCTGAGAGAGATAGACGATTTGTTTGAGATACAGACGATGGGTTTTCGCGGAGAGGCTCTGGCAAGTATTTGTGCAGTTTCTGATGTCACAGTAATTACAAAAGAAAAGGGTGCTCTCGATGGTGCACATATCACAGTAAACCACGGCACACCATCGCAAAAAGAGACTGTGGCTTGCAACGAAGGCACAGTTATGATTGTTGAAAATCTTTTTGCATCGGTTCCCGCCAGAATGAAATTCTTAAAGAAAGATTCTACCGAGGCAGGGTATGTGGCGGATGTACTCAGCCGCATTGCTCTTGCAAAGCCTGAGATTTCCTTTAGGTATATCTGTGACGGCAAGGAACAGTTTTCAACCTCGGGCGACGGAAATCTTAAAAACGCAATTCTCAACATTTACGGCATTGATCACGCCAAGGGTGTTTTAGAGGTCGACCATACCGAACAGGGCGTGACCGTTTCGGGCGTGGTAGGTAAGGCAGAGCTTGCACGGGGCAATCGTGCTCGTCAGACTTTGTTTGTAAACGGCAGATATATCAAAAACCATGTTGTTTCAAAAATTGTTGAAGAAGCCTATCGAAATGTTCTTATGACAGGCAAATTCCCGTTTTTTGTGCTGAATATTCAACTTGCACCAAGTCTGGTTGATGTAAACGTTCATCCAGCAAAAACCGAGATTAAATTTGCAAACGAAAAGGAAATATACGATATTGTTTATCACGGAGTAAAAAATGCTATTTACCGCCGCCCTGAAATACCCGTAAAGGAGCAGGATGCGATGGCAGAAAAGGCAATAAACGAAACAAAGCCAGCTGCATCACCAACAGTTGTCAATAAAGAACCTGAAAGGGTTGACAGACAAACCGTTGCAGATTTTCTTAAAAATACTGTTCCAAACAACTTGGGCAGGCGGTTTAATTCACCAAAGACGGAAGATATTTTTGAAAGCAAAAGAGAACAGTTTGACGAAAGCTCAGCAAAAAGTGGTGTTACAACGTTTTCTGTTCCTGAATTGGAGAATATTCCACGCGGGGCAATCACAGCTACTTCGCAAGACGGCGAAAAGCCCGTACAGTTGACGATGTTTGAAGAAGTCAGCCTTGCTGGCAGCGAAGAGATAATGATTGCAGGTCAGATTTTTGGCACTTATGTTATAGCCCAAAAGGCCGATAAAATGTTTATGATAGACCAGCATGCAGCTCACGAACGAAAAAGATTTGAAGTTCTTAAGAATGATTATAAGGAACGCGGAGTTTCGGGGCAGATGCTGCTTGCACCAATTGTTATGGATGTTGACAACCGTGATGTTCAGCTGGTTATGGAAAACAACTCCACACTTGAGAATATGGGTTTTGATATTGAAGAATTTGGACGCAATTCGGTAATAATACGCCAGACCCCTCTTATTTCGGACGAGGATGATATAAAAGAGTTGGTATTAGAGGTAATATCCATATTGAGCGATGGCAGACCCACAGGGCTTTTGAGTTTTGAAGAAAGGCTTCTTGACACAATATCCTGCAAATATGCAATCAAGGCGAATAAAAAGCTTAGTATGATTGAGATGGAGAGCCTGATTCGGGATGTACAAGAGCTTGAAAAGTTGGGAATTACCACCTGCCCTCATGGCAGACCCATAAAAATAGAGTTTACAAAGCATGAAATCGAAAAAATGTTTAAGAGGATTGTTTAGCTTATGCTGAAAAAAATTATAGCAGTTGCAGGACCTACAGCCTCGGGTAAAACGGCTCTGGCGATAGAAATTGCCCGCAGATTTAACGGTGAGGTTGTTTCCTGTGATTCTATGCAGATTTACAGGTTTATGGATATAGGTACGGCAAAGCCTGACCAAAGCGAGCTTGCGGCTATTCCCCACCATATGATTGATATTTTTCACCCAAGGGAAAGGTGCAGCGTGGCAGACTTTGTCAAATTGGCAAGAGAGTGCATTGATGATATTATCAGGCGTGGCAAACTGCCCGTTCTTGCCGGCGGCACGGGGCTTTATATGGACAGTGTTATTGAAAATATAGTGTTTGAGGATTTCGGCAGTTCTCCTGATTTCCGAAATGAAATGCAAAAACTGGCAAATTCCGAAGGGAATGATGCTGTTCATCATCTACTTGCAGAAAGAGATCCCGAGGCAGCGGAAAAAATCCATCCCAATAATATAAGGCGCGTTATACGGGCCTTGGAGGTATGCCGTCTTACGGGCAAAACATTTACACAGGTAAATCTTGAGTCAAGAAGAGAGCCTGTGTATGATGCATTGATTTTGGGGATTGATGCAGAGCGTAAAATTCTTTATGAAAGAATAAACAAACGTGTCGATAAAATGATGGAGGCAGGGTTGCTCGGCGAGGTTCAACAGCTTAAGGATATGGGCATAGACAGAGATGCAACTGCTATGCAGGCTATCGGGTATAAAGAAATTCTGGATTTTTTTGAGGGCAAAGCAACCCTTGAAGCTGCGGTTGAAAAGATTAAAATGGAAAGCCGGCGATATGCAAAAAGACAATCGACATGGTTCAGACGTAATGAAAAAATTCAATGGGTAAGGGTTGAAACGAAGGCTGATATAGCAATTGTTACAGATAAATGCAGGGAATTTTTAGAAATTTAGCGGAATGGAGTTTTTCAGAATGGAAGAAAACAAAAAACCGTCAAGACAGGAACGAAGAAAAAAGAGAAAAAGCCGCAGAGGATTTATTACCTTTTTGATAGGCGCTTTTATACTCTGTGTTGCAGTTAATGTTGGGATGAGCTTTAACAACCGTCTTGAAACAATGATTGTACGCACGGGAACCGAAGAGGAAAGCACCGTGGCAGAAGGATATCTTTTTCGGGAACAAACCGTAATCACAGCACCGACAGATGGATATTTTTACTGCGAGGCAGAGGAAGAAGAACGCGTGAAAATCGGCGAAACGGTAGCGTACATTTATAAAAATGAGATAAGCACATCGGCTATGGGTGAGCTTAAAACTATTGAGGAAAGCATATTAAAACTGGAAAACGGCTTATTGAAGAAGGATATATACAGCAACGATACGGCCAGAATTGAGCAAAATATTGCAAGAGAGCTAAGCCGAGTGCCGGCTTTGGGATATGAAGGTAACATCGAAGAGGTTGATACGATAAAAGCGGAGGTCAATAGTCTTATCGAGGGCAGAAGGATTATAACCGGTGAGGAACAGCCCAAGGAAAATAGCGAAGAGCTTAAGGAATTAAAACAGAAAAGGTCGGGGCTTGAGGCAAAACATAATATTGAAAGAATCATAGTTCACGCACCCACAGCAGGGGCTTTTACCGCCAGGATAGATGGCCTTGAAGAGATGCTTGCCCCAAAGCTTGTTGAGAATATTACCCCCGAATACCTGAAGGAGATGAATAAAAAATCGTCAAAAGTTGATATAAACACACAGGTGAAAAAAGGTCAGCCCATCGGAAAGATAGTAAATAATTTTTCGTGGAGTGTGGCGGCACTTGTGCCTGGTGATTTTGCCGAGGATATGGATGTGGGTGACAGCATTGATATCAGATTTCCCGAGATTGATATACGCACAATAAAAGGAACTGTTTCAAAAATTACCCCTCAGAAGAACGGCAAGGTTGTGATTGTTGCTGAGTCGAACAAGTATATCGAAAAGATATACTCCACTTCCAAGGTTAAGGCAGAACTGATAAAACACCATTATGAGGGCTACAAAATTCCTTCCAGAAGCATCCGTATAACAGACGGCAAGACAGGAGTCTATGTTATAAGAAACGATAAGGCGAGATTTATTCCCGTAGATATTATTTACAACAACAAGGAATGGGTTATTGCTGCTGAAAGTACAGATGAGAGCTCGACCATAAAACTATATGACGAGCTGATTGTAAGCGGAAAAAATTTATATGATAATAAGGTTGTGAGATAGAAATGTCATACATTAACGAAAATCTAATCAGTATAAATGAGCAAATAAAAAGAGAAGCAACAGACTGTGGCAGACAAACTACCGAAATACAGCTTATCGCTGTTACCAAGACTTATGGGGAAGACCTTATAAATGAAGCGATTGATTGTGGCGTTACAGATATAGGTGAAAATCGTGTCCAGGAGATTATGGAAAAATATGATGCGGTTAAGCCTGTGAGATGGCATCTGATTGGACACTTGCAAAAAAATAAGATAAAGTATATAATAGATAAAGTAGAGCTTATTCATTCGGTCGATAGCTTTGAGCTTGCAAAGGAAATTGACAAGCACGCAAAAAAGATTAATAAAATACAACGAATTCTTTTAGAGGTTAATGTGTCAGGCGAGGAGTCAAAGTTTGGCATCCGTCCCGAGGAATGTGAGGAGCTTTGCCGCCGAATAAGCGAGCTTGAAAATGTAAAGATAGAGGGTCTTATGACAATCGCGCCCTTTGTTGATGACGAAGAAATTCTTAAAGGGGTATTTACAGGGCTGAAAAATCTGGCACAGAAGATAGGACAAAAATCTATTGCAAAGGTTGATATGAAGGAGCTTTCCATGGGAATGACCAATGATTTTCCGACAGCAATAAAATGTGGTGCAACATTTGTTCGGGTGGGCACAGGGATTTTTGGAAAAAGGAACTATACAAAATAAAAAATATGTGATATAATATAATCTGGAAGGAAATTTGCAAATTATTTAACCCTTAATATATAAGAATATGGAGGAAAATAAAATGAGTATTGTAAACAAAATGTTGAATCTTATCGGATTTGAAACATCGGAGAATGATTACGAAGAGGAACTGATGGAAAACAGTGAATTTTCAAACAGCTCTGTTTTTGAAGAAGATGAGACAGAAACATTTGATGGCGGCAAGCGCAATAAGGTTGTAAAGATACATACAACGGCCCAGCTTAAATTGGTTGTTATGCAGCCTGAAAGCTTTGAGGATGCAAGAGAAATTGCAAACCACCTGAAAAATAAAAAGCCGGTTGTTATTAATCTTGAATCAGTTGAGCGTAATGCGGCACAGAGAATTGTTGACTTTTTGAGCGGTGCGGTTTATGCACTTGACGGAAATATTCAAAAGGTTGCAAACGGAATATTCCTTATTGCTCCTTATAATGTAGGTATTATGGGAGATTTCAAGGATGAGCTGCGCAGCAAGGGCATTTTCCCTTGGAATAACTAATGACAAACAGTGCAGAAGACAAGCTTCTTATAGCTCGTGCCGAAGACGCGGTGACTTTGTGTGAAAGGCAGAACTGTATAAAGCATACGGGGTTTTTAACACCTGCTGAAGCAGAATTTATACGACGCAACCTGAAAAAAACGGCGGTTGAAACTGTGTTTTCGGGGGGATATCCCGATGCCGAACGTACTTTGTTTGTTGCATTGCCCGACTATCTTTCAACAGATGATTCGTTGCAGCTTTTATCGGTGATTGAAATTACAGGGCGGGATATTGGAGAGCTCAAACACCCTGATTTTCTTGGCAGTCTTTTGGGACTTGGTATTAAACGTGAAAAGATAGGGGATATATTAATATTTGACGACAGGTGTTTGGTTTTTGTAGTTGAAGGTATTGCTGATTATATAGTTAAAAATCTTGACAAGGTTGGTCGCAAGGGTGTAAAGGTAAGAAGCATACAAATGGATGAAACAGAAATTCCACCACCAAGGCTTGAAGAAATCTCTGCAACTGTTTCGGCACTCAGACTTGATGCGGTGGTTGCCGCTGCAATTCGCACCTCAAGAGCCGGAGCGGCAGAGGCGTTAAAGAACGGGCGCGTGTTTGTAAATTGGATTCAGGAGGATAGTCCATCCTTTAAAATAAAACTGGGTGATATTTTTTCTGTACGCGGTAGCGGCCGTTTCAAACTGGGTGAAGATGTCAGGGAAACTAAAAAAGGCAGACTTGGCATTTACATATATAAAAGAGTATAAAAAATAAGAACAGGCACTAAATTTGTGCGGAAAATGGAGGAGATATTATGTTGACACCATTGGAGATTGAGAACAGAAAATTTAAAAGGGAAATGGGCGGATACAGCAAGATAGAAGTTGAAGAATTTATGCGTGTAATTTCCGAAAATTACGAGCTGATTTACAAGGAAAATCTTGCAAACAAAGACAAAATCAATATGCTTTCAAATGCGATTAAGCAGTACAAGAGCATGGAGGAAACTTTGCAAAGTGCCATTTTGGTTGCGCAAAGTGCGGGAGACGAGGTCATTCAAAACGCGAAAAAAAGCGCTGAAAATATAATAAAGGATGCCGAAAACAAAGCAACACAGCTCCTTTCTGATGCAAGCCGAGAGGTTACCAGGGTAAGCTATGAATACGAGGAAATGCGTCGCAATGTTGAGGTTTTCAGAACAAGAATTATTTCGTTGCTTACATCTCAGCTTGATATTGTTAAAGAATTCAGTATGCCTGTCGATAAGTGTGCAGAAGGAATTGTAAACAAAATTAAGCATAGCCCGATTGAAATTAATGAGGAAAGTATAACAGAAGCAACAGAGGCTAAATCTACACTTGAAAGATTAGAACAGATGACAATGGAGCTCCCGAAGATTGTCGTAAATGAGAAGGGAGAGTATGTAGCCGCAGAGGATACAGCGACAGACTCTAAGAACGAAGAGATTGACGAGGATTTGGGTTTTTAAGATAGACTGACATAATTTATGCAGACTTACAGGTGAGAAATATGATTTATTTTGCTCTTGGCGTTGCAATTTTCGTTACAGATTTATTGACAAAAATATGGGCACAGACACGTCTTCGTGAAATTGGCACGATTGCTTTAATCGAGGACGTGTTTCATCTCACTTATGTTGAAAATCGCGGAGCCGCATTTGGTATCCTTCAAGACCAACGGGCGCTTTTTGTGTTGATGGCACTTATCTTTGCGGCGGCGGTTATATATGTGGTTTTAAAATACAAAAACCGTCCGGCAATTGTTGATTTGGGTCTTTGTTTTATGACTGCTGGAGCTTTGGGGAATATGATTGACAGAATATGGCGGGGGTTTGTTGTGGATATGTTTGATTTCCGGGCAATAAATTTCCCTGTTTTTAATGTTGCCGATATTTTTGTGTGCATAGGCGCAGGGTTATTGGCATTTTTTTTTATTTTCTGCGAAGGAAAGGAAAAAGAACGTGAATATAACAGTGAAAACCGATGATGCGGGAAAGCGTCTGGATTTATTTCTGACAGAAGTCCTTTCTGATTTGACACGTTCCAGAATTCAGAAGCTGATTACCGACGATAATATAAGGGTTAATAACAAGGGCATACGCTCAAATTACAAGCTGCGTGTACACGACGAAATCTGTGTGGAAATTCCGGATGCAAAGGAAACCGAGCTCAAGGCAGAGCAAATTCCCCTTGAAATTGTATACGAGGATGACTGTATGCTTGTCGTAAATAAGCCCCAGGGGATGGTGGTTCATCCTGCTGCGGGGAATTACAGCGGGACACTTGTTAATGCCTTAATGGCACATTGCGGTGGCAGGCTTTCGGGGATTAACGGCGAAATAAGGCCGGGAATTCTTCATCGTATCGACAAGGATACAAGCGGTCTTTTGATGGTTGCAAAAAACGATAAGGCACATCTTGGACTATCAAGTCAGATAAAGGAGCACAGCCTGACTCGTGAATATCTGGCTTTGGTTCATGGCAAAATAAAAGAAGAGAAAGGGACAATTGATGCACCCATCGGCCGTGATGAAAAAGACCGGAAAAGGATGACAATAACTCAAAAAAATTCCAAAAATGCGGTTACGCATTTTTTTGTGGTGGAACGATTTGATAAATATACATTTATACGTTGCCGTCTTGAAACAGGCAGAACACATCAGATAAGGGTTCATATGTCAAAAAACGGACATCCAATTGTAGGAGACCCTGTGTATGGTGCAAAAAAAGAAGAGTTTAAACTTAATGGACAGTTGCTTCATGCTCATATGATTGGATTCATTCACCCTGAAAACGGAGAATATATGGAGTTTTCCTGCAAGATACCTGAATATTTTGAAGATGTCCTGGAAAAACTGAGGAGGAAATCACTGTGAGCCTACATGATAAACACAGGGAGAGGTTGGACAAAAAGGTGCGTAAAGATGGGCTTGAGGCGCTTGAACCACACGAACAGCTTGAACATATTTTGTATACTGCTATTCCCAGAGGGGATACCAATGATACGGCACACAGATTATTGAAAAAGTATAAAACTATTGCTGCGGTATTGAATGCGGATCCTGAAGAGTTAGAGGATATACAGGGCGTTGGTCCAAGATGTGCAATGTTTCTTACAACATTGCCGTCTGTTTTAGGAATTGTAGAACGCAGTTTGAATTTTGACGAGCCAATAATGCTGGATACTATTGAGAAAATTGTTGGCTTTGCAAAAACTTATTTTTATGGCAAACTCACAGAGGAGGCATACTTATTGTGCCTCAACTCTACATACCGATTAATTTCCATTAACAGAATATCAAGGGGTGCTCACGACGAAACATATATTTATCCGGCACAAGTGGTGCGTCGGGCAATACGTGACAAGGCTTGTTCTGCCGTGATGGTGCACAATCATCCCTGCGGCGAGGTTAAGCCGTCGATGGGAGATGTAACCCTGTCAAGAGATTTGGCAAGGGGATTTGCAGCGGTGGATATTATTTTTGCAGACAGCGTGATTATTACCGATAAAGAATTTTTCAGTATGCGTGAAATGGGCTATCTGGATAATCTTGATGAGATATATAACAGATATAGCAAACTATAAAATAAAGACAAAGGGTGCAGCAAATGGATTTTCAGGTTGTATCAAGATACAAGCCATCCGGTGACCAGCCTCAGGCAATTGATGCTCTGGCAAAAGGCGTTCAGAGTGGTGATAAATTTCAAACCCTGATGGGCGTTACCGGTTCGGGTAAGACCTTCACCGTGGCAAATATTATTGAAAAAGTGAATAAACCAACCTTGGTGATTGCTCACAATAAAACTTTGGCAGCGCAGCTTTGCAGCGAGCTTAAAGAGATATTTCCCAACAATGCGGTTGAATATTTTGTTTCGTATTATGATTATTATCAGCCCGAGGCGTATATTCCAAATTCTGACACTTATATAGAAAAAGATGCCCAGACCAACGAGGATATCGACAAATTGCGTCATTCTGCGACAGCTGCACTTTTTGAAAGGCGAGATGTAATTATAGTTGCCAGTGTTTCGTGCATATACGGTCTTGGCGACCCAATTGATTATAATAATATGGTAATATCCTTGCGCACAGGTATGCAGCGTGACCGTGACGAGATTATTGACAAGCTGATTGAAATTCAATACGAAAGAAACGATATAAATTTCACCCGCAACAAATTCCGTGTTCGGGGGGATGTTATTGATGTGTTTCCGTCATATTCGTCGGGAAACGCAATAAGAATAGAATTTTTTGGTGACGAAGTTGACCGCATTGCAGAAATCAGCTCGGTTACAGGTGAGGTAATAAAGGTGCTTAAGCACGTTGCAATATATCCGGCATCACATTATGTTGTGGGCAGGGACAAGCTGGAGCGTGCAATTACAGCAATAGAAGCCGAAATGGAGGCGCAGGTAGAGAAGTTTAAGTCAAACGACTGCTTTATTGAAGCTCAAAGAATTAAAGAACGCACAAAATATGATATTGAAATGATGCGTGAAACTGGCTTTTGTCAGGGGATAGAGAATTATTCACGCCATATCAGCGGACGTCAGCCCGGCAGCCCTCCGTTTACGCTGCTTGACTATTTCCCAAAAGATTTTTTGCTTGTGGTGGATGAATCTCACGTTACAATTCCGCAGGTAAGGGCAATGTATGCCGGTGACCGTGCCCGCAAAACAAATCTTGTGGAATACGGATTCAGACTTCCTTCGGCATTTGACAACAGGCCACTCAATTTTAATGAGTTTTATGAACATATCAATCAGGCAATTTTTGTTAGCGCAACACCGGCAGAATTTGAAACACAGCGTTCAAGTCGTGTGGTTGAGCAGGTTATTCGCCCTACTGGATTGCTTGACCCTCAAATTTTGGTTCGTCCTGTTGACGGCCAGATTGACGATTTATATAGTGAAATTAAAAAGAGAGTTGAAAAAAATGAAAGAGTATTGGTTACAACATTGACAAAGAAAATGGCAGAACGTCTCACCGAGTATTTTGGTGATATGGATTTGAAGGTCAGATATCTGCATTCCGAGGTTGAAACCATTGAACGTATGGAAATCATACGTGATTTGCGTCTGGGCGTGTTTGATGTTCTTGTTGGAATTAATCTGCTTCGTGAAGGATTAGATATTCCGGAGGTTTCGCTGGTTGCAATACTTGATGCAGACAAAGAGGGCTTTTTGCGTTCGGATACATCCCTTATCCAGACCATAGGCCGTGCGGCACGAAACGCTGAAGGCACGGTTATAATGTATGCAGATACCATCACGGGCTCTATGCAACGTGCAATATCTGAAACCGAGCGCCGTCGTGAAATCCAGGCAGCATATAATTGTGAACACGGAATTGTTCCTCAGACAATCAAAAAGGACGTACACGAAATAATTGAAGCAACTGTTGCAGACAGCAAGGTTCCCAAACACGGCAGAGGAAAGATTGAGTCTGCTGCGGACATAAAGGAAAGGACCATTGCTGAACTTACGACTGAAATGAAAAAAGCGGCAGAGCTGTTGCAGTTTGAGCTGGCTGCAAAAATTCGTGATGAAATACGCAAACAAATAGGTGAACAAAATGATAAATAAATATATTTATGTCAAGGGAGCAAGAGAGAACAACCTCAAGGGGATTGATGTGAAAATTCCCCGAGATAAAATGGTTGTGCTGACAGGGCTCAGCGGCTCGGGAAAATCCTCGCTTGCGTTTGAAACAATTTATGCCGAGGGACAAAGGCGTTATGTGGAATCTCTTTCTGCATATGCCCGTCAGTTCCTTGGACAGATGGAAAAGCCCAATGTTGAATCAATTGAGGGTTTGTCTCCTGCAATTTCTATTGACCAGAAAACAACAAGCAAAAATCCACGTTCTACGGTTGGTACCGTGACAGAGGTATATGACTATATCCGTCTTTTGTTTGCACGGATTGGTGTTCCGCATTGCCCAAAGTGCGGAAAGGAAATCAAGTCACAATCCATAGACCAGATAGTAGATGCAGTGAAGGCTCTGCCCGAAAGGACAAAAATTCAGATTCTTTCGCCGGTAATCCGAGGCAGAAAAGGAGAATATACAAAAGTATTTGAAAAAGCTGCAAAGGACGGATTTGTACGTGTGCGCGTTGATGGTGAAATATTTGACCCCGGTGCCGATGAAATTGTTCTTGATAAGCAAAAAAAGCATAATATAGAAATTGTTGTTGACCGTCTTGTGGTGCGTGATGGTATGGATAAACGCCTTACCGATTCATTGGAAACCGCATTAAAAATGGCAAAAGGGCTTGTTGTGGTGCAGCTTATTGATGAGGACAATGAAATGCTGTTCAGTCAGAACTATGCCTGCGACGATTGTGGTATAAACATTGAAGAGCTTACGCCAAGAATGTTCTCTTTCAACACTCCTTATGGTGCGTGTCCTCATTGTATGGGTCTTGGCGAGGTTGAAATTCTGGACCCTGAAAGGCTGATTCCGGACAAATCAAAAAGTATAAACGAGGGTGCAATCAATTGCTATGGCTGGACAGGAACAGACAAGGACAGTATTTCGGCAATGTATTACCGTGGTCTTGCAAAAATGTACGGATTCAGCCTTGACACACCGATTAAGGATTTGCCTGATGATATAATAGATATTCTTCTTTACGGCACAAAGGGTGAAAAGGTGCATCTTTCTTATGAAAAAAAGTATGCCAGAGGCGAGCACTATGCACGATTTGAAGGAATAGTAAACAATGTCCTTCGCCGTTATCAGGAAACCAATTCAGAATGGGCAAAAAAAGAAATTCAAGAGCTGATGTATGTAACCCCTTGCCCCGAATGTAAGGGCGCACGTCTAAAAAAAGAGAGCCTTGCGGTGACTGTCAAGGACAAAAACATAGACGAAATAAGCGATATGTCAATCTCCGAGGCAATGGAGTTTTTTGATAAAATTGAGCTGACTCAGCGCGAGGAGCTTATCGGCAAGCAGATTTTAAAGGAGATAAAGGCAAGATTATCATTTTTAATAAGTGTTGGTCTTGACTATCTTACACTTTCGCGTTCGAGCGGTACTTTGTCGGGCGGCGAGGCACAGCGAATCCGCCTTGCAAGCCAGATTGGCTCGGGGCTTATGGGTGTTGTTTATATTCTTGACGAGCCAAGTATCGGCCTTCACCAAAGGGATAATCACAAGCTAATTGAAATGCTGAAAAGACTGCGTGATTTGGGAAACACTCTGATTGTTGTTGAACACGATGAGGATACAATGTATGCAGCCGACCACATTATTGATATCGGACCCGGCGCGGGCGTCCACGGCGGGTATGTGGTTGCCGAGGGAACTGTTGAGGAAATAAAAAAATGTGAAAAGTCAGAAACAGGACTTTACCTTAGCGGGATAAAGAAAATCTCCGTGCCATCGGTTCGACGCACAGGCAACGGCAATTTTTTGCGTCTTGAGGGTGCTGCACAAAATAACCTGAAAAATGTTGATATTGAAATTCCGTTGGGAACTTTTACCTGTGTCACAGGGGTTTCAGGCAGTGGAAAAAGTTCGTTGGTAAATGAAGTTTTATACAGAATACTGGCAAACGATTTGAACCGTGCCAAGATGAAAGCGGGTAAGTTTAAAACAATCAGCGGTCTTGAAAACTTAGACAAGGTAATTGACATTGACCAGTCGCCAATCGGCAGGACGCCAAGGTCTAACCCTGCCACATATACCGGGCTTTTTGGGGACATACGCAATTTATTTGCCTCAACGCCCGATGCAAAATCAAGGGGTTACACCTCAGGAAGATTCAGCTTTAATGTCAAGGGTGGCAGATGCGAATCCTGTCAGGGTGACGGCATAATCAAGATTGAGATGCATTTTCTTCCGGATATCTATATGCCCTGCGAGGTATGTGGCGGGAAACGTTATAACCGTGAAACTTTGGAGGTTAAGTTCAAGGGAAAGAATATTGCTGATGTTCTTGATATGACGGTTGAAGAGGGATTGGAGTTTTTTGACAGCATTCCCAAAATTGCCAACCGACTGAGAACCTTGTACGAGGTAGGACTTGGGTATATAAAAATAGGTCAGTCATCAACCACACTTTCGGGCGGCGAGGCACAGCGTGTCAAGCTGGCGACAGAGCTCAGCAAGCGTAGCACCGGCAAGACCATATACATTCTTGATGAACCAACAACCGGTCTTCACACAGCAGATGTTCACCGTCTTATTGACGTGCTGCAAAGGTTGGTTGACGCGGGAAATACTGTGGTGGTTATTGAGCATAATCTTGATGTGATAAAAACAGCAGATTATATAATTGACCTTGGACCAGAGGGTGGCAACAAGGGAGGAAAGATTGTTGCACAGGGCACCCCCGAAAAGGTTGCAAAATCAAAGAAATCGTATACAGGAATGTATCTTAAGGATGTTCTGGGGGGATGTTAAAATTGCCCGGATTGCAAAAGGACAAGAGTATTTAATGCAATATAAGTGAATTAGTAAAAAACGAATATAATGAAGAAAAACCGCATTAGGCTTCTTCATATAGGGATAAACCAACTTGAAACTTTGTATTTTGGCGTGGAACTTTGCAAAAATACTCGGTAAGCCACGAAGCATTACCTCCGTTTTTTACTTGTTCCCCATCCAAAATTCTTTGTTTCAAGTGATAATGGCATTGTGGATAATAAAAAGTCTTGA
>JAZNCI010000052.1:0-3115 GCA_045587485.1 Clostridia bacterium | reverse complement strand
GTACAATATCGGCTCAACGCCTTGGCTGCATAAAAATAGCGTAGCAGTCATCAAAACTACTACGCTATAAAAAGTCTAACTTTTTGGGGTCACATCACGTTGATAGCTACACCTTTTGCATTATTTGTCGCTATTTACTTTCTAAAATTAGTTTTCTTGCAAGGATAAACAAACTATTATCAACTGACGGAATATCTCTCGAAAGAGGATCTTTCATATATTCCACATTTGGATTGAAATCAGGTTTTACAGATTGATAAATTATTGTTCGTGCATTAAATTCTGCTTCCGCATAAGTAATTTTACCGGATTTATAATCTTCGATTACGGGAGCAATGATAACTCTGACTTTTTCAAGGTTATTCGCGTAAAAATCAGGTCGCAGATACATATCCCGATATTGCCATATTGCAGCATTGGCTATGTCAACAAGTTCACCGTAGCTATAACCGTTTGTTTGATCATTCAACCAAGGATCGAAAAATATGCGATTTGATTTTGCTCTTGCATCGGCATAACCCAAACCGTGCTGAACTTCGGTTAAAATATCACCGATAAAACTTTCTGCTACAATAATTGCTTCGTTTGTGGCATTGCAGGGTGCCGACTCTCTCGGCACCTCTGCAGCACTCACGGAAAAAGAACTTAATAAAACTGATACGATTGATATGATTGATATGATTGATTTTTTCATTTTGAAATACCTCCGTTATAATCTAATCTTTGAGTATGATGCTATTATCAGAAAACAAGCTATCGCACATCATCATAACACCAAGTCTGAATCCTATTTTGAAATTCTCAACACTGCTTGTAGCACTTATTTCATCGCTTACATTTACAAGCTCATTAAAAAGTTTCAAGTTTTCTCCATTTAATTTCTTTGACAGTTTACTTTCAATATCAGAAAAGGTTCTTACAGCTTTTTCATAAGGAAGAGGTCTTCTGTTTCGGTTTTCATTTGGATTGATGTTTCCATAATATAATTCATCAAGAAAGCTCATTTTCGCACCTCCATCGAATATATAAAATCTCGCAACACAAATTCTTCTGCCGAGTGACGAATGTTGTTCATAGCGCCAACCCAAGCCATTTGGTCTTTTGCCTTTAATTCTTCTGTAATGCCTTGCTTGACTGCCATATCTTTTATGAGCTTATCAATCATTTCTTTTGCAGTTGTGTCAATTTCTTCAAGATATGCAAGCCAAGTCCTGTTAAGCATTTTCATTGAGTAAACGGTTGGGCGATTCTCTTTGACGAATTTTGCGTGCATCCTGCCGTACTTGCCGATGTTATATACTTTATCATCGGGTACAGTTAGGTTTGGAATGTAGTAATCACCATTTCTTACATACTCAATTCCGTTTTTAATAAGTTTTTCTTTTATAGCATGAACGCCTCCTTTAAATTTGGTATCTTCATTGTATCAGAAGGCATTTACTTTGACGAATGTGCGGATAAAAAAGAAAAAGCCGAAAACCCATTTTACTGAGTTTTCAGCTCTATCTTTTGCCTTTGCTATGCCAATTCAGCTAAATTTTTAAATTTTTCAAAATTACTTCCTTATCTGGTCTTGGCATTGGTCAAACCTGTTTGTTTTATTACGGTATTGTTGGATTTCTCTGAAAATCCCTCGGTGACATATTGAAGTGCTTTTTAAATATACGGCTAAAATACTTTGTATCGTTAAAGCCCGATTTTTCGGCAGCCTCCGTTACGGTATAAAGCCCGCTTCGAAGAAGCTGCGATGCATTTTCAAGCCGCAGGTTTATAATGTACTGATTAGGGGACACCGAATAGAGATTTTTAAACTGTTTCCTGAAATACGTTTCAGAAACAGAGCACATATCTGCAAGGAAAGAAATACTTATTTGCTCACTTCTGAAATGCACATGGATGTAGTCCAGTGCTTTTTTTATTTTATTGTTAGGACTTATACTACCGATACTGTTTTCCACCGCATGGCAGTTAAGGTAATAAATAAGCGAGTAAAAAAGAGAAGTGCATTTGTATCGGTAGCCCTGCTTTTTTTCTTTCCATTCGTCATACATTTTTGTGATGATATTCTCCACATATTCCGTATCTTCGGGAGTAAGGATTTCAAAGGTGTTTTTTGATGAAAAGCTGTAATTTATAAAATGTATTGCAAAAATTGTCTCGCCGTGGGTGGTCTGACTGTATTCAAGATTTTTGGGGATGTACAGAACATCTCCTTTTCTTACGGAAAATGACATATCTTTGGCTTTGAAATTACCTGCTCCGCTCATACGGATACTTACGCTGTCGTAGTTGCGGCTGTGACTTGCTTGTTTATGATAGTTTTTACGGCTGAGCTTGAATACACCGATAAGCTCCAGCGAAAGCTCATTTTCAGAGAAAAACATTTTATACACCTTCTTTTTACAGATAATCCTATTTTAATGGAGTTCTGTAAAAATGTCAAGTTTTGTTTAATCCACCTTTTAAGTCGGTTTGTGGGTTTTATTACAGATTTGTGAGTGCTACAATAGAATCATAAAGCTGAAAGGGGAATTATTATGGCTATAAAACATACTGCAGTAAGCTACTACGGACTTAATTACGTAGAGCATGCAAGAGAAGATTTTAAGGAAATGATTGAGCACGGCTGTGACACCGTAATCCTCGCAATTACGGAGTTTGACATGGACTTCTGGTTTCCTAACATCAACGAAATTGTAAAGGCAGCACACGAGCTCGGCTTAAGAGTTATTGCAGATACATGGGGTATCGGCAAATATTTCGGCGGTGAGCAGGTAAGCCTGTTTTTGCAAAATAACGTTCATCACAGACAGGTAAGTGCCTATACAGGCGAAGTGCTGAATGCTGCGTGCTTCAACACAAATTCATTCCGTGATTATTTCAAGCGCCTTTGCCTGAAGCTTGCAAGGGAAACAGAAGTAGACGGATTTTTCTGGGATGAGCCTCATTATGCGTACCCCAAGTCTTACGCATCAATTACAGGCGGTGCAGGTGATGACTGGGCGTGCAGATGTCCCGAATGTATGAAAAAGTTCGAGGAGTACTACGGTTATGAAATGCCCAAGTTTATGAATGATGACGTTAAGCAGTTTCGGTGGAGAGAGGCACTTTATAC
>JAZNCI010000051.1:0-20854 GCA_045587485.1 Clostridia bacterium | reverse complement strand
ATTTGCACCTGTGGCAGAATTGGCAGACACGCATGGTTCTGCTCGCGTCACATCGGTGAAAAGTAGTTGAAATCGGTTTAACCGTTTTCATATATGAGGATTAAGCGACTTTGCTCCTCCTCGGGGTTACCTCTCCCGTGTAAAAATTATGGGGTTATAATTTAATATGCAGGTATGGCGGAATTGGCAGACGCGCATGGTTCAGGTCCATGTGAAAGCGATTTCATGCAGGTTCAAGTCCGTGAACCCTTTTTAAGGGAGTAACACAAAACGGCTTGTGTAAATGCTAACAACTTAAAATTTAATATATGCGGACGTGGCGGAATTGGCAGACGCGCATGGTTCTGCTCGCGTCACATCTGTGAAAAGTTGTTGAAATCGGTTTGTCCGTTTTCATATATGAGGATTAAGCGGTTTTGCTCCTCCTCGGAGTTACCTCTCCCGTGTAAAAATTATGAGGTTAAAACTTAATATGCGGATATGGCGGAATTGGCAGACGCGCATGGTTCAGGTCCATGTGAAAGCAATTTCATGCAGGTTCAAGTCCGTGAACCCTTTTTAAGGGAGTAACATAAAACGGCTTGTGTAAATGCTAACAACTTAAAATTAAATATATTCGCACCTGTGGCGGAATTGGCAGACGCGTATGGTTCAGGTCCATATTTCTTCACGGAAGTGCAGGTTCAAGTCCTGTCAGGTGCACCACTGAAAAAAGTACAGCTAAAATGGCTGTACTTTTTTACAATTTGAAGTGTTTTTTAATTTGGCAGTGAATTACTCCGATTGTTGCGGGATGTATTTTTTATCCAATCGTCATTTTCTTTTTAGACAAGAAATCTTTTTTAAAATCTTTATAATCAGTGTATGTAATTTCAATACCATAATTCTGAGAAAATGTTACTAACGCTTCGGTAGCTTTATCTAGGTCTTTTTCATTATACATACTGTTTTCGAAATCGTTTATAAACTTTAAAAAGCAATCCCTTTGTCTGCTAATCACCAAGTTTAAATCATTTTCCATGATTTCTCTTTGTTTAATAGCTTCGTTTAAGAGTTGAATATATAAGGCAGTTGCTCTCTGGTACTCTTCCTCTTCAAGTTTGTTTGTTCTAAGTATTTCTCTATAAGCAGATATTCCAGAAACACTGATAGAATAAAGATACATTGGCACCCCTGCATTATAAAGACAAATGGAGATTACAGTGTCCTTAGTTGAATTAAGTAGATTTTTAGCCAGTTCTTCTTCAGAGACATTGCCTTTTATAAATGAATAAATATCAGGGGAAATCCTCATTATATAGTCTGTTATAGGCACATTAACCGATGCATCTGTAAACTTACTAATGTTTGCTTTTTCGCCTACGAATTTTAGAGACTCATTTATGCCTCCACGCATTAATCCTTTTCCAATATATTTACAAGAATTTCTCATTACATCAGAAAAAGTTTCTTCTCTATTTAATAATTTACATACATCCGATGGTATATTCTCAACTGCTTCATATAGCATAGAATATAGCACAGACTCTCCGACTTCCCTTTTCTTTTGTTTTAATATTGTATCTCTGTTAAATTTATTGATGTTTGAATCTATTGATTTAAGTTCAGATTCTTTTGTTCCTCCGCTCTTTATACCATCACATTCAATGCCTGATTCCGTAATGTTATAATAAGAATCTTTATAATCATCTGCATAGATACTATCGGATTCCATTCTGGATTTTGTAAGTTCTTTAACTCTTTTAGCTTTATCTTTGGTGGTTAAGCGTTTCATTCCGCGATATTTTTTATCACGAAATTGAAAAGCTGTATCTTTCGCCTTATCATACACCTTCGCTTGAATTTGTTGAACAACTTCGCCATCTTTTACGATATCAATGTCACTTGGATCATGAGGTCTGCCAACGGAGTCTGTGATAACCGCTCTGCTTCTTTTTCCTTTGTTTCCTGCTTTTGTGTTATACTTTAAAGCCTCTGTATATTCAAGGAGCCAACCTTTTTTTTGCTTATAATCATAGTTTTTTAATGAGTCTACTTTTTCATTAAGAAGGTCAAGGCCTTTATGCATTTCCTTTCTTCCTTCCTGATGATTTCGGGCTTTATAAAACAAAAAATCTTTTAGCAAAATTATAAAATTACTCATATATTTTTACTCCTGATAAGTATTTGTGATTTCATCTAACAAAATCAGTGCATTTGGATTTATGTTATTATTTTTGTCCCATAGCTGTTCCTTCATGAGTGCATATAGTTCTTCGCACATGGTATAGTAAATATGCAAGATTTTAAATTCGGAGTCAGATAAGTATTTTCTACAGTTTATTTTCACTTTAATATTAAAAAACCTTCGTATCTTATTTGGTATTGAATTGTAAGACAATGGATAGTACTGGTCATATAGGTCTTGCACAGTTAAAGCTATCTCATCCATTCTGGAGGCAAGTCTCTTGATTAACTTTTTATACTCAATACTCAATTCGCTTGTTTTAGACAAAACTAATTTAAAGTTGTCCATCTCCTGGGCATATTGTTGAGCACTATAAAACTGTGTTTTGGCATTTTCTAAAGTTGCTTTTGTTTCAGAATACGTAGCAAACGATGCAGCAGTAATTGAAGAAGCAAGCATATATCCACCAATTTTCAAGCCGCCTAATTTTTCATTGCCACCACCAAGATATGCCAAAGTAGCGTGCATCTTGTCTGATGAATTTAAATCTCGTATTCTTATTCCATCAGGTGTTTTTTCAAACATTGCAACTCTACCATACAGGGCGATACCTACTCCTAATCCAACTTTTCCGCTGGATTTGGCAATTTCAGCAAGTCGAGTACATTTACGCAATTCCGCTCTCATTTTCTTTATATCAAATTTGCGAGTTATTTTGCCTACTTTAATTGATAACTTTTTCATTTCAAATTTAGAGTTTTTAAACAAGAAAAACAACTGACAAAATTTGTTCATTGTAGTTTCGTATACTTTAATTTTTAAATCGCCTAGTTCTTGAAGCCTTTGATTCGTACATACTCGTTGAGTTGCAACAGCATCCCTTGCTTCTTTTAAAATAGCATTTGCATCATCAATAAGTTGTTCTGCAGTTTTTTTGTTTTTGTTTGATCGTATAAGGTTTACAACCGTTGACCCAATCGAAAGACCAAGCCCCCATTTATCCCAATTTGTCATAACAGCCTCCTGAAATTATCGTGTATATTGTAAATTAGTCTTGCACGCAAAAACTTTCTAGGTCAGCACCTTTACTCCATCTCCTTGGCTTCGAAGCCACATATCAATACCATCTCCGTAAACCTCGACCTTAACAGTATATGTACCATTTTGCTCCGACAAAATCTCAGCAGTTGGAAGCCTGTCCAAAACAGACTCAATTGATGGTCCGCTATATTCAAAGATTACACGACGAAGTTCTCCAGTGAACATAAATTGTACCCTTTTTCTAAACTCCCCATCATTAAACTTGTCTCTATACGGAACAACAAATTTTGTCTCGGTCCCTTTAATATTCTCAATTCTGTCAATACGAAATACGGTAGGGAATTTTTTGCTGTCATCCGCCATAAACGCAATTAGGTAGAAATAATATTCCGAGAACATTATTGCAACCGGTTTGACAGTATGTTGTTTATCGATGCCGTCTTTTCTGGTATATGAAAATGTAATTATCTCATTCTTTGAAATATATTGGGATAACTCCCAAATCGGTGACAAAAGAGCTTTGTTATGTTTTAACGGAACATAATTATGTAGTTCGCTTTTTATAATTTCATCTACTAATATTCGGTCATTAGGAGCAACTTGTGACAATAATTTGGTAATAAGTTGCACAAGCTCGTCCTTTTTGAGGGCACGGCTCTCAAGCAGAATTTTGCACATAGCCACAACCTCTTCATTTGTGAGCCATTCACGCTCAAAACGAACAAGTTGATATCCTTTTTTCGTCTTACTATATTCGATTGCGGTATCCTTTTCGACAAAGTGAGCCTCAGCAATATAAGCACGCAAATCATCAATATCACGCTGAACTGTTTTTTCAGTAACATTATAGTCTTTTGCAAGCTTTGCTTTGGATAAAACTTCGCCTTTATTTAATCGTTCATAAATGCTTATAAGGCGAAAGCCTTTGTTTCCATTATAATCTACTTCCATATTCCGACCCCTTGTTACAGTTTTCGTTTATATTATATCATTTATTTGCTTTTCTTGCAATATAAAACGACAACTATCTTACACATTTTAAAAATCCAATTTCAACACCATTCTGAATAATTTCCCCCAGAAATATTCCAGATCGTCATCGTTTAAAACACAATTTAACTTTTCATTGCTACCAATAACGCTTTCTGCCATTTCCTTCGAGTATTTAATTGGTTTATAAAATCCTCTTGTTGCATCAATTTCTTTTGGAACTCTTGTTGACATCTCATAGCAAATATACGGATTAAGATTTCGTTCTGAAACTAAGTCTATCGGCATATACCCCTTTATAACCCTTTTACATTTTGGAAGAATAAATGTCAGTTTCTTCTCTATCTTCAAAAGTCCTTCTTTGGCTTGTTTCAATTCAGGAATTTTTTCTAACTGTTCATTCAAATATTGAGAAATTTCACTTTTTGCCTGTTCAATATATCTTTCTACAATTCTTCTTTTTTCCTTTTTTATGCCAAAATGTTTAGTATCCTTCAATACACAAAAAGCTGTCGGACTTGCCTGCCTCAACAAATCTTCATTAATATTTGCCTCAAACTTTTTTAAAGTTTCACTTTTATGCCATTCCTTTGTTTCTACAAAGTGTTTAACTTTTTCAATATAATCTATTATCTGTTTATCATAAAGTTCCGTTGCCCTATGCCGCTTATTGATGCATCTGCTACATATACCGAAATGATGATAATAATAGCCTTTATCTTTCGCATCATAGTTTCTCATATACTTTTTAGAAAGTCTTTTTTGTTCAATAACTGAGAAATCCCCAATTTGTGTTGGCTTCGCACCACCCTCATATTCAATAGTGCATACCTCTCCACATTTCTTACAGTGTATTTTCTCCCCACGAATATTTAAAAATGACATATTATATCTCCTTTCTTAATCAGCCAAATGCCATGGGTCCAATTTTAATATATCTCTCACCAGTGACATAGTAAAATCACGCCCCATACTTGTTACCCGTCTGCAATTGAATTTTCGTTCATTGTTTACCATGGTTAATAATTCCTTTTTCCCCATATGAATTGGACCTTTATAAAAATTACAAACTTCTTTTTTATTACAATTTAAGCCCATATTTTTTAATCTTTTTTCATTTTTTCGTGTTTGTTTGACTTCTACATCTCTATATCTAAATAACATATCTTTAATATACACAATGCTATTCCCATATTTCTCGAAATCCCATAAATCATAGATATTAAAATCTATAGCAGAAAAATATAAAGAGCCTACATTAATGCTTTCAACAAATTTTAAAGCTTCTCTCTGCGCATCTTCATATTGTAAAACTAATCTTTTATACTCTGTTGTCTGTTCAATTTGCACAGATATGTATTCTCTAATAAACCATTCAGCAAGATTTAAAAAGTTTTCTATCGCCTCCCGTCGTTGAACCTTGCTTCCATCTGTTTTTTCTTTTTAAGGCTTTCAAAACCGATATGGTAAATTTTATCCAACAGCTCTAACGAAAGATTCTTTTTTATGTCTTGTTTTATATTTCTTTCAAGGTTTTTGATTCCAGTCACAAGCATCTCTGCTGCTTTAAGATATTTACCAATTGGATGCTCTTTATCAACGATTATTGCATCTTTAATTTCCTTTAAGCAATCCCTACATACTCCCTCATAATGTGGATAAACTCCTGATATCATCTTGTTTTCGATAATAACAGCTTTTTGTTTCTTTAAATAGCGTCCATCAAAATTTATTGGTTTTTTATTGAATAGAATTTTATTTGAAGGCTGATAACAAACTGTACAAAACTTCAAACAGTTTTCGCAAAAAACCAACTCTTTTTGCCTTTTCCTTTTTGGCATAATAATCCCCCCCCTTATTCTTCCACATTCCACAGATTCAACTTTAATACCTTATTCACCAATGACATATTAAAATCATCAAAATATGAGTGTATTTTCCATCTGCAATTAAGAAGCCTTTCGTTATTTATAATTCGCAACATCTCGTTTTTTGACATACAAACTGGACCCTTGAAAAAATGACATCTTTCTTCTTTATCTGTTTGTAGCAATTCCTTTTGGGGTTCTTGAATATAATAATCAGAAAGAATCTTCTTTCTTTTTCTTTCCATTTCTATATCTCTATATTGAACCGGCATTGTAGTACCCGGGACAGTATAGTCTAGTTCGCCTTCATCGCAATAATAGAAATCAATAGCTGAGAAATATAAACACATGTCTCCGTCACACTTTTCAACAAATTTTTGTGCCTGTGTTCTTGCATTTTCGTAATAATCCATTACTTTTTTATACTCAGCCATTTGTTCTATCTGTATTGATATGTATTCTTGAATAAACCACTGAGCGCGTCCTAAAAATTTTTCTACTGCTTTTCGTTTTTGTTTTTTCCCATTGGGTTTTGTGTTTTTAAGACTTTCTAAACCATTATGATAAATTTTATCCAGCAAATCTAAAGATAGATTATTCTGTATATCATATTTTATAACAGCTTCCATTTGGTTTAATCCGGCATTAAGCATTTCTACCGCTTTAATGTACTGACCAATCGGATGTTTCGTGTCAACAAACGTTGCATTCTTAAGTTCTTTTGCACAAGAATCACAAACGCCTTCATAATGAGGATAATTTCCGGGAATAAATCTATTTTCACCGATGGAAGCATGCTGCTTTTGTATAAGACTCCTTGTAAAACCACCCCCTTCAACAACATCAAAAAAATACATCCAATTATCCATCCATGTATCAATCGTGCAAAATTTGTGGCAATTCTCGCAATACACCAATTCACTTTTCTTCATCATTCTGTTAGACATAATAATCCCCCTTATATTAGTTTTAATTTAATTATACAGCGCTTAGATGGACATATAATGGGAATTGTAAAATTTTTATTAAAAAAGCGTAAGCAATTTTTAGTTATTGCCCACGCTTTAATAAGTGATTATTTCATTTTCTTGAGTATATCCGAAAGGCCAAAGCTTGTTTTATTATATACTTTGTTGTAAAGTGCCTTCTCAGGATCGCTGAACATCCCTATTCCTTTTTTGCCGTATCCCGGAATTATGGCTTTCTTTATTGCACGATTAAGCCTTCCGGTGGTCCTTGCACTGATTGATTTCTTTAATGACGGTGTCCTAAATCCGAATTTCATTATCTTCCCCTCCTTAATAATAGATTATTTCTGTATTGTTTTCCACATCATAATCTGCTTTTAGATGTGACGGGACATAAACGGTTTTCAAATCATTACAAAACCGAAATGGATCTTTTCCCATAGTGATTACGCTTTCTGGTATTTTTAATGTTGTCAACGCATAGCAACACGAAAATGCCCAATCGCCAATTTCAATTACGCTGTTTGGTATAGTCAGATTTTCCAATTTGTAGCATTGAGCAAAAGCATGCCATCCTATTTTTTTTACACTTTTGGGTATCGTTATGCTTTTCAAATTTTCGCATTTATAAAAAGCACTTCTTCCTATTTCGACCACGCCATAAGGAATTACAATCTCCGTTAAATTTTTATACTCTTCAAACGCCTCTTCAGGTATTGTTGTAATATTTTTAGGTAATATTAATTTTTTCAAATTTTCACAAGACTTTAATCCCAACAACTCTATACTTTTCAGATTCTCAGGCAATTTTAACTCAGTTAACGCATCGCAATTGGCAAAAGCACTATATCCAATATGAGTGACGGTGCTCGGCAATGCTATATTAGCTAAATTGTCACATCCCAAAAACGCAGCTTTACCAATATAATTTACACCATTTGGTATAATAAGTTCCGTTAGTCCATCGCACTCTTCAAAAACACTTTCTCTGATACTTGTCAAACTTGCGGGTAAAGTGATTCTTTTTAATTCTTTGCAGCCTTTAAATATTGCTTTATTGATAACAGAAACACCATCAGGGATGGTTATTTCCCCACTTGGTGATGTATTCCCTTTATATGAATACAAAACTTTCCCAGCAATCACCATACCATCCGTATGATTATTATACCATTTTGTATTTAAAAAGGCGCTATCTCCTATTATAGATACACTATTAGGGACCAAAATATCATCTAAAACTTGACAATACGCAAATGCATTATCTCCTATTTGCGTTAAGCTCTCTGGGAATACAATACTAGACATATTCTTACAACTTTCAAAGGCACAACGACCTATGGCTGTAATTCCTTCTGGGATTATTATATCCGTGAGACTATCGCAATCTTTAAATGCACTATAACCTATACTTTTTACACTATTAGGAATTTCGAAATCAACTAATTTCACACAATTTGCAAAAGTATAATTATCAATTTTATTCACACTTTTAGGTATATTAATCGTTTCAAGACTACTACAGCCGTAAAAAGTTCCAACACCAGTACTTGTTAAATTATTAGGAAGTTTTACATTTGTTAACTTTACACAACCTTTAAATGTATTCTCTTTTAAATTTATTACGCCATCAGAAAGCACTACACTAGTCAAATTATCACAATTAGCAAAAGCTTCCCACCCAATATCAGTTACGCTGTTTGGTATTATTATTTCTTTTATAGCAGTGCATTTTCTAAACGCACTATTACCGATTGTTGTTACGCTATTTGGTATCACCAATTCCTCTAGAATTTCACAGTCTCGAAATGCATCATTTCCAATAACAGTTATCCCATCCGGAATATTGGCAACCTTATTTTTGCCTATATATTTAATAACGGTTGTTCCTTCAATTTCATATTTAGACCGATTATATCTTGCAGCTAATTGAGGGTAAAATATAATAATTAAAAGTAGGGCTACTGAACATATTAAACTTGTTATTAAAATTGCTCTTTTCTTTTTATATCCCCTTTTATGCCCATTATGATCACGTCCGTCAACATCAAAGCCATCTCGGTTGTACCCATTTACATTGAAACCGGTAAGTTTATGATAACCCTCATTGTCAAATTCACTTTGATGAGCACCAAAACGGTTTAAACCATCTTTGTTAAAACCATTCCTATCATATCCATCCTTGTCATATCCGTTTCTATTATATCCACTTACAAAATAACCGTTTCTATCAAGTCCGTTACGATTATATCCTTTTTTATTAAAGCCGCTTTTGTCAAAACCTTGTTTATCATAACCTGCTCTGTTAAATCCGGCTTCATCATACCCATCTCGATTATATCCGTCTTTAAATCCATTACAATCATATCCATCTTTATCGAAACCGTCTTTATTAAATCCCGAACGATTAAATCCATTGCGATCATACCCGGCAGAATTATACCCACTACGATCAAAACCATATCTATTATAGCCTTTCATATTATAACCGTCTTTCCCGTAGCCGTCTTTGTCATACCCGCTACGGTTGAACCCGTCACGGTCATACCCTTTATGGTTATACCCATCTTTATTGTATCCGTCTTTATCGTAACCTTCACGATTTAATCCACTAAGCTTGTGATAACCGTCTTTATTGTAGCCTTGACGGTTATATCCATCTTTGTCATAACCGCTACGATCATATCCCATTCGGTCATAGCCTGCACTGTTATATTCAACTTCAGGTCCTTTTTTTAGGCTTTCACTATATACTTCCCTATACGGTTCAACAACAGATTTCATCCAGTTTTCAGCATCTTCTTTATTGATAAAATCTTTATGTAAGTCACTGAAGCCGCAAACATTACATTTTACATCTGCAACTGATACCGCATTTTTACAAACAGGACATTTTTCGCTCATCTATTTCACTCCTCATCGCAGTATATTTCATAAATAAGAAATTGACATTTCCTTATACATCAAACGCTTCTTAATATATTCCCATCGCCTGAAGCATCTACCTGTTCCTCATCTATCATTTCTTTTAAACTCAATTCAATCCACTTTTTCCTTTTTTCAACGTTTGGTAGAGCTCCAAAATTTTCAACACCTTCCATTTCTATTATTTTGTCAATTTTAGTTAGATCCAAATTCCTAAATTTACCATCTATGTTTAGAATAGAAAAATACTTTATATGCCCCAAAAGCGGAGAATGTAGTAAAACATTAATATCTGATTGTGAAAAGTCAAAAACTTGTCCATTTTTAGTAAGATGCGTATGCACCATCCAACAATATTTATTTAATACATCTTCATTGATATCTTTATCAATTTTCATATCTTCATAGACAACAGACATAGGAATACCATCTTTTTCTCCTTCCCAAATATCACCAACCAATTTACCGTCTTTACCGAAAAAGGCTAATTTTTCTCTTTTAAAGTCACCTTCAATCTTATATCCGTTTTTTGTTCTTTTCACTAAATCATCGTTAAGCAGCCATGCATTATAAACATCTGTAACATCTGCATTACCATAGTCTAAATTACCTATTTCACGACTGCCGTCTTCATTTATTATTAAGGTTTTTAACCCATAAAGCCTACGGGCATTTGTTGGTACAGAAGTAAAAGTATATTTTTTAATTAGTGTTCTTTTCCATTGTTTACGCCACGGCTCAACGACTGTTTTCATCCAGTTTTCTGCATCTTCTTTATTGATAAAAGCTTTATGTAATTCATTAAATCCGCAAACGGGGCATTTTTCATCGCTAATACTTATTTCATTTTTACAAACCCAACATTTTTCACTCATTTGTATTACCTACCATCATAGTTTATTTCACAAACAAAAAGTTATATTCAATCGGCACATCCGCTCCGGTAAACAAAGTCTTTGCTTCATTTGGAATATTGCTTAATCCATACTGTTTTTCAAGACGCTCATAAAGTGTGTCAATACACTTTTCCATATACTTTCTCACATCTCTCGCATTACCAAAGCTATCTGATTTATTTTCAAGCCACAATTCAAAAATCTGAGCAGATTTTTGCAAAAATTTTTCTTCACAGATAAAACCTTCTTTTTTGCAATAAAGCTTGAGTATCTCCAACAGCTCAGCAGAGTTATAATCCTCAAACACTATGGGGTCAGAAAACCTTGATGCAAATCCATCGTTTGAATCAATCAATCTTTGAATATCGTCATGATAGCCCGCAAATATAACGCAAATTCTGTCACGGTTATTCTCCATAAACGAAAGTATCGTATTAAGCGCTTCTTTTCCAAAACCGCCACGGTCATTACTATCACAAAGAGTGTATGCTTCATCCACAAACAAGACCCCATCAAGAGCACTTTCCAACACTTTCAAAGTTTTTGAGGCAGTTTGCCCCTCGTATTCTGCCACAAGGTCTGCACGGGATACCTCAACAACATTGTCTGTTCTTAAAACACCTACTTCGCAGAAGATGCTTCCAAGAAGTCTTGCCACAGTTGTTTTACCCGTTCCCGGGTTTCCTTCAAAGCGATAATGTCCCGGCTCGCTGCTGCCGCCTATTGCAATTCTTCTTCTGAGTGCAGCAATTTGATTTTTCACTCCATCAAGACCAATTAAGCTTTCAAGCTCATCAATAGCCGCTTTTTTCGATACCGAAAGCGGAACAAGATGCACAGAAAGCTCTCCCGGAATATCTTCTTTTGTTAATATATATCGTCCCAAAGAATCTCTTTCTCCGCCCCTCATACACCAATGATCATACATATCCTTAAGCAAACTCTCAACATTCCTGGCATTGCCCCATTTTTCATCTCGCTGTCTGTACCAGTTTTCAAAGAACGAAGGCATAAGCTCACCTAATTCTTCATCTGTCACACAATTTTGTTTTGCGGAATACCTTTCAAATATTTCCATAAGCTCAGACGGAGCATAGTCGTCAATGTTGATAATCCTCTTAAAGCGGCTTTCAAGTCCCGGGTTGGAGTCAATAAATTTTGCAATTTCTTTTGGGTATCCAGCAATTATGCACGCAAACTGACCGTTTTGTGCAGTCATAGCCTCAACAAGGGTATCAATTGCCTCTTGACCAAAATCGTTATCATTATTATCAGAACGCTTTAATGTATAAGCCTCGTCAATAAACAGAACTCCGCCCATAGCATCCTGAATAGCATCCTTTGTTTTCATAGCAGTCTGTCCTACATATCCTGCAACAAGGTCGTCCCTTGTTACCTTTTTTGTGTGACCGCTTTTCAAATAGCCAAGCTCATAATATATCTCACCAATTAAGTTTGCAACCGTTGTCTTGCCTGTTCCCGGATTACCGGTAAGTGCAAGATGCAAGGTCTCGTGAAAATTGTTGCATATCGGCTGTGGCTCAATTCTTGCTATATACCCATTATCTTTAACCGTTTTATTCATCTCAGCTTTTTTAACAAAAGTACGGATTTGTTCTTTTACGCTTTCCATACCCGTAAGCTCTTCAAGTCGCTCAAGGGCTGATTTTTTATTCTTCATTTCGCAAAGCTCCTCGCACATAGCCATATCAAGCTTTCTGTTATCTTCTGCCAAAAATCTAAGTCTTTGCATAAGTCCAACAAGAGTTTCCTGATTTTTGCACAAATATCTGTAAAGCATGCGGCACATTTCATCAAGACTTGAATAATCAACCTCAAGACGGTGCTTTATTCTTATCAAGTTTATAGCATTCCTGACCTCTGCTTCTGATGATATACCAATGTTTATAACATTTGCGTTTTTCTCTTCAAGTTTAGGTTTAAAAAATGTATTCCAGATAGTATTCCTTGAATACTCGTCCGAAATGGAATTAAGCGGCTTTTGAGGAAACACAAAAATCATAATATTGCTGTTCTGATAGCCAAGATTGTCATATTCGTTGAATGAGTCATAAACCTTGCTGCGGATATTTTCACTGCCGCGTTCCGTACGTACCTCACCGAAAAAGGTTATAAAATCCTCCGCATTGGAAAATACAATGGCGGTTTTTATATCCTTATCACACATGCAAACATCAATCTTGTTAAACGCATCAAGCTCTGACATTTTGTCAAAATGCAATGCACCACTTTCTTCTTTTTTCTCTTCTTCAGGCTTTTTCCCAGACAAAAGCTTGCCCCCAAGAGGGCCTTTAAGACCAAGACTTACCTTATGCATAACTTTTTTCGGCTGATTAGGGTTAAGCGTCAGCTCATAAGATTCACGGTTAAAGCAGTACAGCTTTTGCGTTCTGCTGTAAAATATAATACGCCTGTAACCACATCTTTCAAGCTCACTGTTTAATAAAAACTCAAAATCAACATCATTTAAAGCTTCATCACAAAATGTGTCAGAAGTCTTTCCTGTGATAAAGAAAAATCTCTTATTTATATTCTTTTCATCAAAATATGTATTCATTGTATTCTCCTTAGTAACGGATGATTTCAAGGTCAGGGTGACATTCTTTAAAAATATCAGACTGTATATTTAACGTGCTTGGAATATAGGCTTTTTTTAGGTTTTTACAACCATTAAATACATCATTTTCCATTTTTTGTACGCTATTAGGTATTTTTATTTCCATTAAACTATTACAATGACAAAAAGCGTAACTATCTATGCGCTGTACACTATTTGGTATAGTTATTATATTTAAATTTGTGCAATCCCTAAAGGCAAAACTTTTAATAACTTGCACGCTATTTGGTATTATTATTTCTGTTAAATTTTCACAGAACCCAAAAACACTTTCCCCAATACTTTCAAGACTTTTGGAAATAACGATTCGCTTTAAACCTTTACAACAATAAAAGGCATAATCATCTATATCATGTACACTATCTGGAATAATTATTTCAGTTAAGTTTGTACAACCCCAAAAAGCACCATAACCAATATTTTGTACTCCGTTAGGAATAATTATTTCGGTCAGATTTCTGCACACCGAAAACGCATTAGAACTAATACTTTGCACACCATCAGGAATTCTATACTTTTTTTCTTGTTTTCCGGCAGGAAAACAAGAAATTTTACTCTTTTCCTTATTAAATAATATTCCATCCTCGCTTATATAATTTAGATTTGCTCCATCAACTGTTATTTCAGTTAGACTTTTGCAACCGCTAAAAGCACCACCCCCAATATTTTGCACACTATTAGGAATAATTATTTTTTCTAAGCTTTCGCATCGTTCAAAAGCATATCCCCCAATACTTCGTATACTATGTGGCATTACTATATCTTTTAACATAATGCAATCACTAAATGCGTGGTTTCCTATTACAGTTACACTATCAGGTATTATTATTTCTGATAATTTTTTGCAGCCATCAAAAACATACGGATCAATACAACCTAATTTATTAGATAATACTATTTTTTGTAAACTTTCACAAGAACGAAATGCATTACTGAAAATTTGTTTCACACTATTTGGTATTTGTATTTCTTTTAATTTCCGACAACCACTAAACGCTTTTTCACTTATTCTTTCAACTTTATTCGGTAATATTACCTTCTTTAGTCCATTGCATTCAAAAGCGCCCCACCCAATGCTTAAAACATCATGAGGTATCCGAACAACCTCGTCGCTACCTTTATACTTTTTTAAGCTTTTGACCTTGCTTATTCCACAACCAGCTCCCATGCCAATTTCAAAGTCACTCAAATCCACTTGACTGTTTTCCCATTCTGTACAATAAGGAATCACAACTGTTTCAAGCCAAAGTTCTCCGTCTTCTTTGCTTATAAATTCATTATGTAATTCATTAAATCCGCAAATCGGGCAATTCTCTGTTCCACTTTTGCATTTGTTTTTGCAAACGGGGCAAACGATTTTCGATACATCAAGGGAGGTAGAAGCAACTGTTTCTTTCACAACCCCAATCGAAACCACATCCGCCTGCAAACTCTCTTTAATTTTATCTATCGGGCAACCGCATTGCGGACACATGTCCGCATATTCACTCACCTCGTGATTACATTCAATACATTTTATCAGCATTTTATACCCCACTTATTTTACAACTTCAATTAATCCATTGTTTTTTAGTGCATCAAATTTTTTCGAATTATTTGACAACAAAACTGTTCCCGTAATTATATTAAACAATCTAATATACATATATGCTTTATTGTTTGTATCATTTAAAATGGTAATGTTCATTGTATTAATTATGTTCTTTAGTATATTTCCGTTATTAAAAGATACATGTACATAATCAGCATATTCAATTAATTCATTAACACTATATAATTCATTGAACAGTATTTTTTTATATTTATTTCCAATCTCATCGTCAATATAATTTATTCCTAACTCTTTAATTGCTATTTCATATGCTATTTTAATTAATTCTAGAGCTAAAAATTTATAGTTTATTTCAAAATCACATTGCAATTGCACATTTGTAATATTAACAGAAATCTTATATTCATCTAAATTAATATCTATTTTCTCCCTCTCTAAATGTTTTTCTAAATCTTCTATATTCTCAAATCTTATTATACTTAAATCATCACTAATATATGGAGGCGTATAGACATGAATCCCAACTTTTTCTGCTAAAAACTTTCCATTTTTCACAACTCTTTCTTTATTTTCGCCATCTAACCCTTTCCATTTCAATCTGTCAATAAATGAAATAGTTTTTTTATCTTTATTTTTAATTCCAAGATATGCTCTAATGAATACCATCAAGGCATTTTCAGTAAAACTAAAATCAACTTTAGCTCCTAGTTTCTTGTTACATGTTTTACATATTCCATTAAAAGTAATTTTTCCACCAATTGCCTCTGGTATTACGTGCTCTTCACTTTTTTCTAAAATTTCCTCATCACAAATTACACATTTCATTTAAACAACGCCCTTTCTTGCCGTTCTCTCAATATCCCTTATTCTTTCATTATCCGATTGTTTTACTTCATAACCCTCACGGCATTTTGCCTCACCTACATTTAAACCGGCTTCGCTGAGGGTATTTCTGATATTGTCAATCCAGATTCCTCGCATAGATTCGTCGTTGTTATAGGGGTCAAAGAAGTTTATCGCAAGGTTATTTGCAAAATTTTCGGTTATGCAATCAGGTGAAATAACCGCAACTATTTCGTCACCGTAACCATTGCTAAACTTAATATGAAGCGGCTTATTTTCTTCGCCTTCTTCATATGTGCAACCGCAAAGACTCCAACCGGCATTCTCAAGAGCATTTGCCATATTCTGTGCCATATCCGCACGCATTTGTGATGATATAATCGCATCTTTTGCTCTGTTTTGTGCATTTATAATTTGTTCTTCGTAAATTCTAAGTTCATTTATAAATGCAACGATTTCATCAGAACGCATATTCTCAGCATTTTCAAGCTTGGTTTCAAGTGCTTGCACCTGACTTTCAATAACAGACAGGGCATTTTCTGTCCAGTAGTCTATATTGGCATCTATTGTTACATCGCCTTCTTCGGTAGGGATAACAAACTGCATTTCTTTTGAGTAATTTATATCCGATTTAACCTTTGCAAGCTGTTTTTGAAGCTTTGAGAAATGTCCGTTCCACTCAATTTCGGCACTTACAACACTTTCTTTAAGCAGTGCCGCTTTATTAAATACGCTTCTTGATGTAGAAATTGCCGCCTCAAAAGCCTCAGCTCGCATATCACTTTCCACCTGACTAAGCTGCATTTTAAGCATAGCAAGCTCGTTTGGTGTAAACAGTTCATGACGATACTCTGCGATATCTGCAAAATAAGCCTCCGTCTGACCAATCCAAAATTCAGCAATTTGCTTGTGTGTCTGTTCCTTTTTGTCAAGACGAGCATTGATATCCCCGATTTGACCTTCAAGTTCACGCTTGTTTTGCTCCATTTGCAGTTTTAGCTCATCAACAGTTTTATTAACGTCCCTTGCCTGCCGAGCAAGACGCTCATTCTGCGCCTTTGCCATTTGACTTATCTCTTCATTAAGTCCGCTGATTTCTTTATTTAAAGTCTGGTTAAGCTTGTCCAGCTTTGCCTGTGCATTATAAAGGGCATTTTCTGCCTGTCTTTGCCTATACTGTGCCTGAACCGCCGTCTCCTGTGCAACTCTTGCGTTTCTGATAAGACTATCCCTCTGCGAACTTGTCATTGTTACATATACATCTTTTATTCCACTCATGTTATTTCACCTCTTAGATTATTTATTTTCATATCTCGTGTTAATAAAAACTATAACAAACACAGGTATTAAAGGGACCCAGAATGGTATTGTGTCTATAAACAAAAGTATTAAAAAAATCACCAAACACGCAACTCTTATAGGTACAAGGATATCCTCTATGTTTTTGCATTCTGGTTCTCTATACCCACTGTTGCTATACCCTTGTCCAGCATAACCCTCATGGTTTAATCCAGTTATTTTGTTGAAACCCTCTTTGTTATATCCAGAATGGTCATAACCAGCTTTATCAAATCCTTCACAGTTATAACCGATTCTATTAAAACCGTATTTGTTGTAGACATCAATATCAAATCCTTGAGCATCATACTTTGGTGATTGTGACTTTCTTAAACTTTCGTTATATTTTTCTCTATATGGCTCAACAACTGTTTTCATCCAGTTTTCAGCATCTTCTTTGGATATAAAATCCTTATGTAAATCAGCAAATCCACAAACCGGACATTTTGCATCACTTGGATTTATTTCGGTTTTGCAAACCACACATTTTTCTGTCATTTATTTCTCCCCCTTATAAAGGTTTAGTTCTTCTTTTCTTGGAATACCAACAAGGTGGACACCGTCTTTGCCAAATAAAAGCTCGGTTTTTCTGCCCGTTCTTCCGTAATACTTTCCGACAACATTGGAATATCTGTCGGTTATTTCAATAATATTCTGATTTGACGAACCACGAAGGCTTAAATTATCATTCAGTTCGTCAATATATTCACCATCAATAATAAGGTCACACAGAGCAGTCAAAGAATTATCCTTTATTTCAGCAAATTTATAGCCTGTATAGACAATTACACCCAAATCTCGGTTTGCCTTTACAGCTTTTAAAAGCGTACATAATTCTTCTGCCTGAAGAAAAGGCTCGCCGCCACTGATTGTTATACCTTCAATATTTTCGGTACTTAATATTTCGTTTTCCAATTCACTCACGGCAATTTCCGTACCACCTGACATATCCCACGAATCCTTTGCAATGCAACCTTTACAATACCGATTACACCCCTGCACCCACAAAATATATCTGTTATACGGACCCAGTGCCGTGCTTTGTTTTGTTTTCATATATATTTTCATATTTTATTAAATAAAAATGTTGCTACTAAACCGAATATAGCAAGAAATAAAAGCAACACTATGTTTCTTATAATATTACCTTTTTTAATCACTTTGTGTCCTTCAAAATCCACTTCTGAAAACCGAAAGACCTTACCCGAAATTAGTATATATTTCATTTTCGGGCAATAACCAAACGCTCCATACCCAATACTTGCAACTTTTCTTGGTATGTTTATCTTCTTTGCATTACGACAGTGTACAAAGGCATGGTGTCCAATATTGGTCACTCTTCTAGGTATGTTGATTTTTTTCATATTACAACAATTCCAAAAAGCCATATCGCCAATACTGGTGAGGTTTTTGGAAAATTTTATTTTATGTATACCTTCACAGTTTTCAAAAGCATACTTCCCAATATTTTTAACACTATCAGGCATATCAAAAAAAACTTGCTTTTTCCCTACAGGAAACCTAATAAGTTCGGTTTTATCTTTATTATACAATATCCCATCCACGCTACAATAATACTCGTTATCATCATCAACTATTATATCTGTCAATTTTTCGCACCAGTTAAAATCAAAAGCCTCTAATTTTGCAACGTGTTTTGGAATTCTAATTTGAAGGATGTTCTTGCACCCAAAGAACGCACCATGTTCAAAACCCGTAACCGTATTCGGTATATTCAAAATGCTTTTCTTTTTAGCCTCTGGAAATCTCACCAGTGTAGTTTGATCTTTACTATATAATACACTATCTCTACTGCAATATAATTTATTTCCCTCATCCACTATTATAGCTTCCAAATTTCTACACGATTGGAAACTGCCCTCATCTATCTTTCCAACAGTATATGGTATAACAATCTCCTGAACTTTTTCGCATCCTTCAAAAGCTTTATCGGCAATTTCTTTTACTCCATTAGGTATACAAACTCTTTGAACATTCCCATTGTATTTTTTTAAAACAAAATTAGTAATTGAAAAAATCTTACTTTGGGAGTTGCCATTCTTGTCCAATCCATCTATATCGTAACCATGCTCATTAAAGCCCTGTCTGTCAAAACCATTTATGTCATATCCATTTTTGTCGTAGCCGGTTTTATCGTATCCTTTTTTATCATATCCCTCCTTATTAAACCCGTCCACGCCAAAGCCTTGCTTGTTGTAACCTGCTTTGTTAAAACCGTTTTTATCATAACCATCTATATTATAGCCGTTTTTATCATAACCTTTTCTATCGTATCCACTTGTGTTAAAGCCGTCTCTCCCGTAACCATTCTTGTCATATCCTTCTTTATTGTAGCCTGTTTTATCGAACCCTTTTTTGTTATAGCCGTTTACATCAAAGCCATCTCGATTATATCCTTCTTTATTAAATCCTGTCAGCTTATGATAGCCATCAGCATCAAAATCTGTTCTTTTTGCCCCAAATTTTGTTACGCCGTCTTTGTCGAATCCCTCTTTGTCGTAGCCTTGTCTGTCAAATCCATCCTTATCATAGCCCTTTTTGTTGTAGCCGGTTTTATCGAATCCTTTTTTATCGTATCCATCTATATTATAGCCAGTCTTGTCAAAACCTTTTTTATCGTAACCGTTTATGTCATAACCTTCTTTGTCAAACTTATTTTTGTCATAGCCGTCCCTATCATATCCATCTCTGTCATATCCGTCCTTATTATAACCTTTTCTGTTGTAACCATCCTTGTCGAAACCTTTTTTATTGTAACCTTTTATGTTATAACCTTGCCTATCATAACCATCCTTATTGTAGCCCTCACGGTTAAAACCGTCCAGTTTATAAAATCCCTCTTTGTTATATCCGTCCATATCATAGCCGTCTTTATCAAAGCCTTGACGGTTATAGCCCATACGATTAAAGCCTTCCTTATTATAGCCTTCTGAATCAAAGCCATTGTCAAAGTTATTGTAATACTGTGTTTTATACGGCTCAACAACTGTTTTCATCCAGTTTTCTGCATCTTCTTTGGATATAAAATCTTTATGTAATTCTTCAAATCCGCAAACAGGACATTTTGTATCATCTATATTTATCTCGCTATTACAAACCCAACATTTTTCTGACATTTTATTTTTCTCCTCCAAACTACTATACGATTCAGATGCCTTGCTTCGTTTTCATATATCCTCATTTTTTACTTCCCAAAAATACAGGAATTATAATAACTATAACAAGCGTTATAGCAGCTATTGCTGATATTTCTTCAGGCTCTCCGTATTCCCATGTAGCTAAACTTATAATAAAAAATAACACCGCCGCAATTAATGCTATTATGTATGTAATAAACCCCCAATCAGCTTCTTTTTTGGGAATCATATTGCTTTTATTATTAATTTTCCCAACGTCAGCCACAGGTTTAGGTTGATCCTTTTTATAATTGTTCCCTATACGATAAGAACCATCTTTGTCAAAAATACTGTTGTCATACACGGGCTTTTGAAAATTTCTAAGCCTTTCATTATATTTTACCCTATACGGCTCAACAACTGTTTTCATCCAGTTTTCTGCATCTTCTTTGGATATAAAATCCTTATGTAATTCAGCAAATCCACAAACC
>JAZNCI010000050.1:0-35354 GCA_045587485.1 Clostridia bacterium | reverse complement strand
AGACATAGGACTTGACTAAAAGTATCAATGTTCATCTATCAGTACATAAAGATATAACCGAAAGGCTTATTAAAATAAACAAATGCCTGGCAAGTCAGGCAAAGCAAGTGCTTGCAGAAAACAAGCAGGAACGGCACATCCGCGGCGGTCTTGCCACCAGAGAAAAATACAGACAAATGAATAGTGGAGAAAAAATAATTTAACACCTAAAAGCCATTTCCTGTAACCACGGAAATGGCTTTAGTCTATGTTGAAATCATCAACAGTAAATCGGTTTTGGTTTATATTGCGTCTTTTGGGCGAACGCTTTAATAAACGGTTATATTCATATTTTTTGCAAATAAAGTCTGCTTTAACAAGCCCTTTTTTCGAGCATATGACATATTCAACAGTGTTAAATGGAGATGCCCATTTGCAAGTCGCACAAATTTGCGTAACCTGGTCGGATACATCTGAATATACACCGCCAATAATTTTTCTTGAGTTCATAAAAATTGTCACCTCACCCCAAAAGTATACTATTTTTATGTGTAAAAATCAAGTAGTAAAAGAAAAAGCCGACCACCTTTTTTCAAGTGGTCGTCTTTTAGAATTTATCTGCCGAATGAAACGCCGGTTGCCTCGGCTATCTGAACAAGCTCACCGTTGGGGTCAACAGCTTTGTTTGAACCGATAACATTTTCCAAGGATTCATAGCTCATTGAATTTCCGTTAAGAGTAACCATGTTGCCAAATTTACCCTGCATCAAAAGTTCAACTGCATAAGAACCATATCTTGTAGAAAGAATTCTGTCGTTTGCGGTGGGTGAACCACCACGCTGAACATGACCAAGAATTGTAGCACGGGCTTCAAGACCAACAAGCTTTTCAAGCTGCTCTGCAACCACATTGGCTATACCGCCAAGACGGATTGGGTCGGGACTGTCTTCTACAACTTTTGAAACAACAATTTCGCCGTTTTTAGGCTTTGCGCCTTCTGCAACAACAACAATAGCGTGGTTTTTACCGCGTTTAATGTTGTTTTTAATACCTTCAGCAACCTTGTTGATATCGTATTCGATTTCAGGAATTAATATAGCATCTGCAGCACCACCAATGCCCATCGCAAGAGCAAGGAAACCTGCGTATCTGCCCATAGCTTCAACAACAATAATACGACTGTGTGATTCGGCTGTTGTTTTGAGCTTGTCAATAGCATCAACAGCATTTGCAACGGCAGTATCAAACCCAAAAGTTGTGTCGGTTGCTGCAAGGTCGTTATCAATTGTTTTTGGAACACCGATAATCTTTACACCTTTGCGTGAAAAATCACGACCACTGGTGAGAGTTCCATCGCCGCCGATAACAATAAGTGCATCAATGTTGTTATCCTTGAGGTTTTTAATTCCTACATCAGAAACATCTCCATGGCAAATGTTTCCATTTTCATCCTCGTAAGTATAATCAAAAAGATTGTCTTTGTTTGAACTGAAAAGAATTGTACCACCTTTTGAAATAATGTTTTTTACGGTATCATAATTTAAGTTAATGAATTCGTCGCCGCCAAGATAGAGACCACGATAACCGTGTTTGATACCAACAACCTCAAGACCGTATTTCATTGTTGCTGTTTTTGTAACAGCACGTATAACAGGATTAAGACCGGGGCAATCCCCGCCGCCTGTCATGACAGCAATTTTTTTAATTTCACTCATATATATACCTCCTAATAGTGTAATGACATTTTTAAGTGAAATTACACTGAATTTTACACAAAAAATTCCCTAATATTTTATACCATAATGCTATATTTTGCAATAGGATAAATCCATATTTGTTATAATTTTACAAAACTAAGCACATATAATGGTAAATATGACATTTTTTTGTAAAGAAAGTTTCTCGTTTTTAAGTTTTTGTTTTTATAATTTCATATGTTGTTTTTTGTGAAGGTTGATTAATTTATAAATTTTATAATAAATTTTTTAAATATTAATATGGTGTTAACAAATTCGTAGTATTATTTTGGTATTATAATAAAAAAAATATACAATCTGGGAGGCAAAAAAATGGACTTGAAAGGTTGGATGGCACAAAAAACTCCAAAAAACATACTTAACAAAGGTTTTTTCGCAACATTTACAAAGAAGAAGTTGTTTGTTCTTATTGCAATTGTCTTGTGCGTTGCTCTTTTATGCTGGTTTTTGCTTGGCAAAGACAAGAAAGCTGAAAATACAGAAAAATCATATCTTGAAGTTCAGGCATATATCGGCAACATTACCGAAACAATTGAGCAGAGTGGAGTTGTTGAGCCTTATGAACGATATGAAATTACATCTTTAGTACGTGGAGAAATTATTTCATCACCTTTTGAAGAAGGTGATTTTGTAGATGAAGGTGACACCTTGTATCAAATAGATGATGAAGATGCTCAGCTTTCGATGGAAAAGGCTCAGATGTCGCTTGACGAGGCAAATGACAATGTTGCAAAATTAAATATTTATGCACCTGCAAGCGGCAGACTTTCGGACTTTTCTCTTGAAGTTGGCAACAATGTAGGCAATGGTTTAATAGGCAATATTGTAAATACCGAACATCTTTATGTTGATATTCCTTTTTCATTGGATGATTTCAATAAAATTTCTGTTGGCGACAAAGTAACAATTACAAGTGCTCTTTATATGACATCTCTTCCCGGAAGGGTGTCGCATAAATATTATGCAAATTCACAAACCGGTTCAGACAGCAGTATTTTAAGAAATGTTGAAATTGAACTTGAAAATCCAGGTGCACTGGCTGAAAATACGACTTTTGCCGCAACAGTACATACAAGCCTTGGAGATGTAAATTCTTCAGGCTCAGGAACAATAGGAAACGGAACAGTTACAGAAATACGTGCAGAGGTAAATGGAACTGTTTCGTATGTAGGTTTCAAAAACGGCGACTATGTTTCAAAGGGCCAGCTTATTGCAAGCCTTACAAATAATTCGGTTATAAATACTCAAAAAAGCAGTAGGTTGAATGTAAAATCAACTCAGAAGACATTGGATAATTATAATATTACATCACCAATTTCCGGAACTGTTATTACAAAAAACAGTAAAGCGGGTGATAATATTGACAGCAGCAATTCACAGACTGTTATGATGGTTGTTGCTGATATGAGCAAGATGAAGTTTACCATAAGCGTTGATGAGCTTGATATTTCTGACATACATCTTGGACAAACTGCTTTCGTTGATGCAGATGCATTACCTGATGAAACCTTTGAGGCAAAGGTTTCATCTATTTCAAGCGAGGGTGTATCTTCGGGCGACGGAGTTACAACATATGACATTGAGCTTACAATAGACGAACCGGGAAATCTCAAATCAGGCATGAATGTTAATGCCAATATTCTTATAAACGAAGCAAGGAATGTTGTTGTAATTCCCGAAGAAGCTCTTATGAGTGTCCGTGGAACATCAGCAACCGTTCTTGTAAAATCAGACGCTTCTGCTAAAGCTAATAACAAAGACAAAGGTAAAACCCCACAAAGACCTGAGGGTGCTGAAAACGCTACAATACCGCAAAGACCCAAAAGAGAAACCGGAAAAAGTATGCCTCAGAGCCCCGAAGGCGGTAATGTTAAAGGTGGAGGAATGCCGACAAGAGGTAGCAACAGCAACATTCCAGAAGGCTATGAAATATGTCAGGTTGAGATTGGTGTTTCAGACGGAACTAATATAGAAATCGTTTCAGGTCTTTCTGAAGGTGATACCATTATTTATATTCCAAGTACATCAAGCTCGCAAAATGGGTTTATGAGAATGATGGGCGGAATGATGGGTGGCATGCCCGTCGGAGGCAGAATGTCCGGTGGTATGTCGGCCGGAGGTAACAGAGCGGGCGGCAACCGTGCAGGTGGCGGTATGACCAGCAGAAGATAATTTCTGTTTTCTGATATTAGATATAGGAGTGATTGATATGGAAAAGAGAGTTTCTGTCTCTGAATACATTGTTGAAATAAAAGATATGTACAAAATTTACAAAATGGGTGACAATGAGGTTCGTGCTCTCAACGGCGTAAATCTCAGGATAAAACCACGTGAATTTGTTGCAATTATCGGGCCTTCAGGATCGGGAAAGTCAACACTGATGAACATGATAGGATGTCTTGATACACCGACCTCAGGAGAGTATTTTATTGACGGACACGAGGCATCCACGTTGAAGGAAGATGAACAGGCAGCGATTCGCAATAAAGAAATAGGCTTTATTTTCCAGCAATATAACCTGTTGCAAAAGCTGACAGTTGAAGAAAATGTAGAGCTTCCTCTTATATACGCCGGAGTGCCTCAGTCAAAACGGCGCGAAATGACAAAAACAGCTCTTGAAAGGGTTGGGCTTTATGATAGAAGATTTCATAAGCCCACTGAGCTTTCCGGTGGTCAGCAGCAAAGAACATCAATTGCCAGAGCACTGGCGGCACGACCGCCTATAATTCTTGCAGACGAGCCAACAGGTGCTCTTGATTCAAAAACTGGTGCAGAGGTGCTTGCTATGCTCAAGGAATTGCACAGGGAAGGAAAAACCGTTATTCTGATTACACACGATAACAAAATTGCCCACGAGGCAGAACGTATTGTTCGCATAATGGACGGCAGGATTGTCTTTGACTCTCTGGTGGACGGCGATATGTCACAGGTTAATGTATAAGGAGGGATTTTGTGAACTTCAGGCAAGCATTTAAAATGGCAATAAAAAGTATTGCTGCAAGCAAAATGAGAACATTCCTTACCATGCTTGGTATTATTATCGGTGTTTGTGCAGTTATTGTACTTGTAAGTGTAGTTCAGGGCTCAACTGGCAGTATTACCGATTCAATTGAGTCTCTTGGTGCAAACAGTATTACGGTTTCGTTTACTGGCAGAAACAGCACAAAAAATGTTACATACGAGGAAATGCAGGAGTTTATGAAAGAAAATCCCGATTATATATCGTATGTTGTTCCCAATATGAGCAGTATGGGCTCAAGGATAAAATATCGGTCTTCAAATTTAACCTCATCCGTAACAGGAACAACACCTGATTACCTTGAAGTAAAAAACCGAGACGTGTCAAACGGAAGATTTATTAATGATATTGATGTTGAACGCAGGCGTAAAGTGGCGGTAATAGGCAGTTATAACGCTCAGGAACTTTTTGGTTTTGAAAACCCTGTAGATAAACAGATAAAAATAAACAACGAATTATACACCGTTGTTGGTGTTCTTGAAGCAATTTCAAACTCGGAGCAATCATCGGACGACAATATTATAATTATTCCATATTCATCGGGGCGAAAGCTTTTCAGAACAAACCGAATACGTTCATATATTGTTTGGTCTGCAACTGCTGATTGTGTTGAGGATGCAACAAAAATGATTGAACGATTTCTGTTTTCAAAATTTGGTGACGAAGACGAATACAATGTTGTCAGCGTTGCAAGTATGATGGATGCACTTGATGAGATAACCGGTATGATGGCATTGCTTACAGCAGGTATTGCAGGAATTTCGCTCGTTGTAGGCGGCATAGGTATTATGAATATAATGCTTGTATCTGTCACAGAGCGAACACGAGAAATTGGTATAAGAAAAGCAATTGGCGCAAAGCGTTCAAGTATACTTGCGCAGTTTTTAATTGAATCTGCACTTGTCAGTTGTATGGGTGGGATGGTAGGTATTATTTTATCGGTTATCGGAACAGCAATACTTGGCAATCTTATGGGTATAAACGCACTTCCGCATATTGGTGTGATGATTGGTGCATTTGCCTTTTCTGCAGCTATAGGAATATTTTTTGGCTGGGCACCTGCTAACAAGGCAGCAAAGCTTAATCCTATTGAAGCACTGCACGCAGATTAAAATATTAAATAATACAGGAGAGTTGAAATGAGAATGATTAAAAAACTATTATCTGCCCTATTGGCATTATCCTTTGTTTTAGGCTTGGTTATTATTCCTGCAGAAGCATCGTCTTATAATGATGTAAAAAACGGAATGTATTATACCGAGGCTATCGAGGCTCTTACAACCTATGGAATTGTTTCAGGCTATGCGGGGAATTTCAGACCGAATGCAAACATTACCCGAGCAGAATTTTCAAAAATAACCGCATTGATTTCAGGACTTGAAGACGAGGTGTTCAGCAATGCAGGAAATCGAAAATTTGATGACGTTTCGATGACACACTGGGCAAACGGTTATATCAATACTGTTGCAAATAACAAGCTGATTGTTGGCTATCCAGACGGAAAGTTTCAGCCTGAAAAGAGTATAACCTTTGCCGAGGCTGTTACTGTAGTGCTCAGAACATTAGGCTATTCAACAGCGGAGCTTGGCGATAACTGGCCATATGCTTATATGGTAAAAGCCGATGGGCTTGACCTTACTGACGGGCTTAATGTATCTGATAATAAACCGATAACCCGTGCAGACCTTTGCGTTATTATAAACAGAGCGCTTGAAACACAGGTTAAAAATTCATCTTCAAAGCTGATTTCAAAGATGGATATAACAATTACCGATGAGGTTCTGGTTATAGCTACACGAAATGAAGATTCAAGCCTTGCATCCGATGAAATCAAAACAGATGCAGGAACATACACTCTCCAAAATTCATCACTTAAAATTGAGCCCATGTCAAAGGTGAAACTGGTTCTTAATGACGATAACGAGGTTATTAATTTTACAGATTTTTCAACATCTGACCGCACAATTACAACGGTTGACAGCGTGGTTGACGGCGAAACATATTTTTCAAACGGAACAAGCACTTTAAGCCTTGGAATTTCGAACAATACCTCGGTTTATAATGACGGAACTGTTACCACATACGGAAATTTCAAGAGCAACATTGACGAGGGTGCAGCGGTTTCAATTATCTATGACAACAACAAAAAGGTGCGTTATCTGGTTTTTGGCAATGCTGACTATACAGAGCCTGTTGCCATACGAACAGATATATACACAGCACTGGATTCGGTAGGTGTTTCAAAAGCACAGGCTGATTCTGCAAAGGTTATAAAGGACGGCTATGCCGCAAAACTGGCAGATGCAAAAATGTATGATGTAGTATATTACCTTGAAGATAACAACACAATATATCTATACAGCGATAAAGTTTCAGGTTTATATAACAATGCATTTCCCAACAAGGCAAATGTCACAAGTATTGAAATTTCAGGAACAACCCTTGAACTGGAAACACAGACAGCGGCATATAAACTGGGCGAAAAAGAGGGAAGCTATAAAATAGGTTCAAGATTGACTGCTCTGCTTGGTATGAACGGCAAGGTCGTAGATGTGGTTGACCTTAATTCATCAGGTACAGCAAATTTTGGAATTCTCCTTTCATACACTACCGAGATGTCAGACGATGCCTCCGAGAGCGGAAAACAGTATAATTATATTACTGTAATTAATGGTGAAGGCAACACTATGAAATACAAGACAAAATCCAACTACAGCGAGAGAATAGGTGATGTAGGCAGGCTGTCTTTTGACGATGACGGATATGCATCCTTTGCAACTATAACAACCCAAAGCAACCTTACAGGTGAAATTGACAAAAACAATCGCAAAATTGGCAATCGCTGGCTGACATCAGACTGTATAATCATTGAAAGAACATATGCTCCTGATACAAGGTCGGGAGTTGCTGAGGCAAAGGTAATCAGGCTTGAAGATATTTCATCACCTGAGCTTACCCCAAGACAAGTAATTTACGGGGTTACCTCCGGTAATTTTGGGGATATTTCACTGTTGTTTGTTGAAAATGTTACCAATGACCAGTATACCTATGGTGTTCTGGTAAGTGCTGACGGAAGAGTGAGCTCCACAAGCACCAATGGAACATACGAGGTATTCTCAAACGGAACAACAAAAAGGTATTCTGCAAACTTTTACAACAACATAAGCCCCGGAACAGCAGTTGCACTTGAGCTTGACGGCAATAATCTGGTTGGTATCAAAAAACTTGTTGCTGCAGAGACGGGCGTGTGTGTATCAGCAATAGATTTCAGCAGGGTTAAGATTGGCAACGAGGTATACAAGCTGAGCGATAATTTGCAGATTGTAAAAAAGGGTTCATCGACTTATATGGGAATCTCTAAAAATGATATTTCGCAACTTGTGGGAAAAACCGTTAATTTGTATGCCGATACTTCTACAACATTAGGCGGCGTTATAAGAATTATTACCGTTAACAACTAAAAAATCCAAACCGCAGTGTTTAATAATTTACACTGCGGTTTTGCAGTTGTTATGCGTTGACAAAAGTCTTACAATTTGATAATATTAAATAGAATTATTAAACAAAGAAGGGATTAAATTTTATGACAAAGGTTGATATATTTTCAGGATTTCTGGGTGCAGGCAAAACTACTCTTATAAAAAAGCTGCTTGATGAGGCATATAAGGATGAAAAAGTTGTATTAATCGAGAATGAATTTGGTGAAATCGGTATTGATAGCGGTTTTCTCAAAGACGCTGGTGTTGAAATAACAGAAATGAATTCGGGATGCATCTGCTGCAGTCTTGTGGGTGATTTTAGCGAAGCTTTAAAATCAGTTATTACTGAATTTGCTCCTGACAGAATTCTTATTGAGCCGTCAGGCGTTGGAAAGCTGAGTGATGTTATCAAGGCCGTTCGTGATATAGACAGTGACGAAATTGAGCTTAACAGCTTTACCGCAGTTGCCGATGCAAAGAAATGCAAAATGTATATGAAAAATTTTGGTGAGTTCTACAATGACCAGATTAAAAGTGCGGGATGTATTGTTCTTAGCCATACAACCGGTGTCGAGCCTAAAAAAATCGAAAACTGTGTTGAAATTATACGAAGTAAAAACAGCAATGCCATAATCGTTACAACACCGTGGGAGGAACTCGACGGCAAAAAAATTCTTGAGGCTATAGAAGGCAGTCACACGTTGGAGTCTGAGATTGACGCTCTTAAAGAAGAGCAGGAGGTGTGCCCTGAATGCGGAGGACATCACCATCGTCACGATGAAGAATGTGAGTGCAGTCATCATCACGAACACCACCATCATCATGACGAAGAATGTGATTGTCACGAGCACCACCACGACCACGAAACTGCTTACGAACACTGTCATGACGAAATCAATCACATACACCATCATCACGACGAAGATTGTGATTGCGGATGTCACCATCATGAACATCACCACCATAATCATGGCAGTGAGTGTTGTTGTGGTCACAATCATGAACACGGACATAACCACGCAGATGATGTTTTTACAAGCTGGGGTGCTGAAACCGCTGCAAAATATACGATAGAGGATATTCAAGATGCTCTTTCGGCTCTTGACAACGAGAGCAAATATGGAATGGTGTTGCGTGCAAAGGGTATTGTTGCAGAAAAAAGCGGAAAGTGGATACACTTTGACTATATACCAGGTGAAGCCGATGTGCGCCTTGGAGCTGCTGAGGTAACCGGACGTTTATGTGTTATCGGTACAGAACTGAACAAAGAGGCAGTTGAAAAACTGTTTTCTCTTAACTAAGGGTAATTTTGGAAGGACTGATTAATATGGATATTGCAGTTTATTTATTTACAGGTTTTCTCGAAGCAGGAAAGTCCCTATTCATAAAGGAAACAATGGAGGATAACAGATTTACAAACGGTGAGAGAACTCTTCTTTTGCTTTGCGAGGAAGGCGAGATTGAATTTCACCAAGATAAAATGGTAGAAAAAGAGGTTTATATCGAGGTTATTGACGATATTTCGGGAATAAACACCAAAAATCTTCGTAACCTTTGCAAAAAGCATAAAGCAAGCCGTGTTGTTATAGAGTATAACGGAATGTGGCAATTGCCGGTTTTATATGCCAATATGCCAAACGATTGGATTTTGTATCAGGAAATTGCCTTTATGGATTCGAACAGTTTTATTACGTACAACACCAATATGCGCAGTCTTGTTGTTGACAAGCTGCAAAATTGCGAGCTTGTTGTTTTTAACAGGTGCAAAAAGGACGTTGATAAAGCTGAACTGCACAAGATTGTTCGTGGTGTCAGCCGGCGCACAGATATAATCTATGAATATGAGGACGGAGCAATCGAACCTGATGAGATTGAAGACCCCTTGCCTTTTGATATTAATGCCGAAATTATTAATGTTGATATACGTGATTTTGCCATATGGTACAGAGATTTGGTGGAAGAAATGGATAAATACAACGAAAAAACTGTGAAATTTACAGGTGTATTGACAATTGACAAGCGTATGCCCGACAACTGCTTTGTAATAGGCCGACCGGTTATGACCTGTTGTGTTGACGATATTGCCTTCAAGGGAATTCTTTGCAATGGTCGTTCGCAGATGATGAAAAGCGGTGATTGGATTGTTCTTACTGCAAAGATTAAAATTGAAAATCACAAGCTGTATCAGGGAAAAGGCCCTGTTTTATATATGAAAGACTACTCTGTTACCACAGAGCCCGAAGATCCGGTAGCAACATTTTACTAAAATTTTCACAACTCCTGAAATATTGCATATACTATCTAAAAGTATTGTGAAATTTCAGGAGGCGATTTTTTGTCAGGAATAGCAGGTATTGTCAATTTTCAAAGAAAACTGAACTCTGACCTAGATAAAGTCAAAGCTATGACCGAAAGACAGACGGGCAGAGGCGGCAAAATTTTAAAGATTAAAAATTCTGAATATGGAGTCTTTGGCTGTACATCAAACGTTCCTTGTCGTGATAAAGAAAAAGAAATTCCTTGCTCCATAAGGCGTGACGGAACAGAATATACCATCTGCTTTGACGGGCTTTTGTATAACAGCGATGAAATAAAACAAGAACTCGGTAAAAGGAGTATCCGTACAGAAAAAATGGAGGATGCTGAGCTCGTGCTTTATGCATATCTACGTTGGGGTGCGGGCTGCCTGAACAGGATAAACGGTGTTTTTGCCTTTTCAATATGGAATTCCCAAAGCCGTGAATTATTTTTGGCAAGGGACAGATTTGGTATTAAACCACTTTATTATACGCAAAAAAACGGATGTCTGATTTTTGCATCCGAAATCAAGGGAATTCTTTCACACCCCGATGTTGATGCTATTATTGATAAGACGGGTGTTTGCGAGGTCCTTGGTCTTGGCCCTGCACAAACTCAGGGATGCGGAACTTTTTGCGGTATATATGAAATTTTGCCTGCACACTTTGCAGTTTATAACAAAAAAGGATTTAATCAGCACCGCTACTGGAAGCTTGAATCACGGCCATTCAAAGAGAGTTTTGAAGAGTGTCTTGAAGAAACAAAACGTCTGACCTTTAACGCAGTAAATACTCAGCTTGAGGAAAAGGGAAGGAATATGGCGTTTTTTCTATCGGGCGGTCTGGATTCAAGTGCAATAACTGCGTTGGCCGCCCAGAAATTCGGTGAAGGTATAAATACCTTTTCGCTCCGATACAAAGGAAACGATGATTATTTTACCCCCACAGAGTATCAGCCGGCATCGGATGATTATTATATTGACCTGATGAGGGAATGCTGCAGAACAAATCACCATATTGTTACTGTCAGCAACGACGATTTGGTCAGACATCTTACCGACGCTGTGGATTGTCGTGACCTTCCGGGAATGGCGGATGTTGATTCCTCGTTATATTTTTTGTGTAAGGAAATGGGCTCATCGTATAACGGTGCTCTTTCTGGTGAATGTGCTGACGAAGTATTCGGCGGTTATCCGTGGTTTCACCGTCGTGATGATTTTGATGCCGACATTTTTCCGTGGGCAAAAAATATTGAGTTAAGACGCAATCTTGTCTGTCCAGAGCTTTTATCCAGTGACGAAATATCAGAATATATTTACTCAAGATATAACAATAGCATCACGGAGACCCCTGTATGCAATGCAGATAATTCCGAGGAAAAACGCCGGCGCGAAATTGCACATCTTAATCTGAATTGGTTTATGTACACCCTGGGCGCGCGAAGCGAGAGAATAGGTATGAACTGCGGCCTTGAAATCAGAATGCCGTTTTGTGATTATAAATTAGTTGAATATATCTGGAATGTCCCATGGGATTATAAGGCACACAACGGAAGAGAAAAAGGTCTTTTGCGTACAGCACTTGAGGGCATTCTTCCTGATGAGGTTCTGTGGCGCAAAAAAAGCCCGTTTCCAAAGACACATAATCCTGAGTATGAAAATGTTGTCAAAGAAATGGTGTATGACATTTTTACAGATAAAAATTCGCACATTCACTGTGTTCTAAACGAACAATATATTTGTGAGCTTATGGAACAACCATCTGATTATGGCAAGCCCTGGTTTGGCCAGCTTATGGCAATGCCCCAGCTTTATGCATATATAGTTCAGCTTGAATACTGGCTGAAAAAATATAATGTTACCATAAAAGTATAGAAAGGAAAACCTCACCTATGATAAAAGCTGTATTATTTGATTTTGACGGAACATTAATAGACACAAATGACTTGATATTTAAGTCATACAGAACAGCATTTAAAAGTGTTCTTAATCGCGATATAAGCGATGCAGAAATTCTTACATTATACGGCAGACCTCTTCGCGGCTCCCTTATGGAATATGGCGAGCCGGGAGAGAATTTGTATAATGCCTACCGCGAGTTTAACGAAACCCGTCACGATGAGCTTGCAAAAGGCTTTGAAGGAGCCTCTGAGGGTGTAAGAATTATAATGGATATGGGGTTTAAAACAGGCATAGTTACCGCAAAGCGTTTGCATATGGTTAAAAGAGGGCTTTCGATTATGGGGCTTGAGGATGCTTTTGATGTAATCATAACACCGGATGATACCGAAAAATCAAAGCCCAACCCCGAACCTGTATTGCTCGGATGCGAAAAATTGAATGTTAAACCGTTTGAAACGCTTTATGTTGGTGACAGTATATTTGATATGCAGGCAGGCAAATCTGCAGGTACACAACTTTGTGCAGTAAAATACACTTTAACCCCCATAGATAAAATTACTGCCTTTAATCCGGAATTTCTTGTTGATTCAATTACTGAACTTGCAGACATACTGAGGAGAAATGTAAAATGACAGCGTTTCTTGAATACACTGTTTCCGAAAAAGATTCGGGGAAAACGGCTGAGCAGATTTTAAAAAGAAAATATAACATCTCATCAGCTCTGCTGACATATCTTAAGATGAATTCAAGGCTCTTTATAAACGGCAAAAAATGCCGTTCGGTTGACTGTTTATCTTGCGGTGATATACTTGTTGCTGATGTATCAGAAGATATTGGGGGCTTTGGCAATATAAGACCATGGAAAAAAGAACTTGAAATAATTTACGAGGACAACTTTCTGCTTATTGTAAACAAACCGGGGAATATGGCATCACATCCGTGTCTGGGTAACTTTGAAAACACCCTTGCAAATGCGGTAATGTATTATTGGCACACAAACGGGGAATATCATAATTATCACATCGTAAACAGACTTGATAAAGACACCTCTGGGATTTGTGTAATCGCTAAAAACAGATTTGCTCACGGTGTACTTTCAAAGCAGATGAGAGAGGGGCTTGTTGAAAAAGGATATCTGTCGATAGTTCATGGAACGCCCAAGCCGGACAAGGGTTATATTGAGCTTCCTATTAAACGTGCCAACGAGAGTGTTATTAAAAGGATTGTCTCTCCTGACGGAAAGTATGCAAAAACCATATATAAAACAGTTAAATCCGTAAAAAACTTTTCGTTGCAGGAAATACGTCTTGAAACAGGACGAACTCACCAGATAAGAGTACATTTTTCACATATAGGTCATCCGCTTGTAGGCGACTGGCTTTACGGCAATGGGGATAATGAAAAAGAGCTAATTAAAAGACAAGCCCTTCACGCAGGATATATAAAATTTATACATCCTGCAAATCAAATTGAAATGTGCATTAATTGTGACCTACCGTCTGATATGCTGAAACTATTAAATACTTTGTGAAAAAGAAATGGAAAATGACAATAATTTAACAAAAAAATCGAAAATTTTTCACAAAACCTAAAAAAAGTGTTGACTTATAATGAAATTTTTAGTATTCTATAAATAACAGTTTTAAATTGATGATTTATGATTTGGATATGACTAAAGGAGCGTTTTTATGTTTTTGAAGGAAATTGTTGTCCGGAATCAAGTTGGTCTTCACGCAAGACCTGCTACATTTTTTATCCAGAAAGCTAATGAATACAAATCAAGCATCTGGGTTGAAAAGGACGAAAAAAGAGTTAATGCAAAAAGTCTGCTTGGCGTATTATCCTTAGGTGTTACAAAAGGTGTTAGCATCACGATTATGGCTGAGGGTTCTGATGAAGAACAAGCAGTTAATGAACTTGTATCTTTAATATCATCCGATTTTGCATAAATAAATTGATAAAATTTTCTTTGTTAAAAATGTCTTACGTAAGTAAGGCATTTTTGTGATATAAAGGAAAATACGTGATTTTATTTTATATAAGGAGCTTTTTCAAGGAGGTGAGTGTAAATGTTTGATATCAAAAAAAAGCTGTCCTCGCTGCCCTTATGCCCCGGAGTATATATAATGAAGGATAAGGAAGGCAATATTCTTTATGTTGGCAAAAGTAAGGCTTTAAAAAACCGTGTAAGTCAGTATTTCGTCAATCTTTCCAGCCACACGGCAAAAACACGCGCAATGGTAAGTCAGATAGATGACTTTGAATATATAATTACAGATTCTGAATCTGAAGCACTTGCTCTTGAGTGTAATCTTATAAAAAAACACCGACCTAAATATAATATACTTCTAAAAGATGACAAGCAGTATCCATATATAAAAATAACTGCAAACGAACCATATCCACGCATATTTATGACACGACGTGTTGTAAAGGATGGAGGAATATATTTTGGGCCATTTATGACTGCACTTAGTATAAAGGAGGCGGTTGAGGAAATACGCAAGGCGTTTAAATTGCGCAGTTGCAGAAAAACTTTGAACAAGATAAACGACAGACCATGCCTTTATTATCAAATAGGACAGTGCAGTGCACCCTGTGCAGGAATAATAAAGCAAGAGGAATATCAGTCCTTGGTAGCAGATGCGACTGATGTTCTTAACGGAAAATATGAGGAACTTGTCGAAAAACTGAAGATGAAAATGTTGGATGCATCACAAAATCTTGAGTTTGAAAAAGCAGCTATGTACAGAGATAAAATCAATAATATTACGGTGTTGGGAGAGAATCAAAAGGTATCATCCGCAGGGCAAAATAATATGGATGTAATAGGCCTGTACAAAGAAGGAACAAACTATTGTATACAGGTGTTCTACTATCGCAAAGGAAACGTTGTAGGGTCAGAATACTTTACACTTGAAAACGAACTCGGATCATCAGCAGAGGTTATGGAAAACTTTGTAAAGCAATTTTACTTTACACTCTCAAAAATACCTAAAGAGATACTTATTTCCGAGGATTTTGAGGATAAAGATGCAGTTTCTCAATGGTTGTCTGTAACTATGGGATATAAAATCACCTTTACAGTACCGCAAAAAGGAAAAAAGGCTGAAATTACAAAAATGGTTGTAAAAAACGCAAAGGAATCATTGTATAAGTATCAGCTTATGAAAAATAAAAATCATGAAAAGCAGAATAGAATTCTGTCACAGTTATCCGAGCTCCTCGAACTTTCAAAAACTCCATTTAAAATAGAGTCGTATGATATATCAAATTTTTCAGGGACATCCTCGGTGGGTGTACAGACTGTGTATCTCAACGCCGTTCCTCAAAAAAATCTTTATAGAAAATACAATATAAAAACAGTTGAAGGCTCCAATGATTATGATAGCACCTGTGAGGTTATTTTTCGCAGAATTAATGAGGCATACAAAGAAGAAGATATGATAAAAAACGGAGAACTTTCAACTGAGAAATCAAAGTTTTTGCCCTTGCCTGACCTTATTTTGCTCGATGGCGGCAAAGGGCACGTTTCGGCTGTTAAACTGCTCCTTGAAACAATGGGTGAAGACATCCCTGTTTTCGGTCTTGTTAAAGACAAAACACACCAGACACGTGGTATAACAGACGAAAAAACAGAGCTTTATATTGATAAAAAATCCGAGCTTTTCAGATTTCTTGCGGGAATTCAGGATGAGGTTCATCGTTTTGCAATAAATGCAAGTCGAAAAAAACACGAAAAAAAGAACATACACTCAGAACTTGAGAATATCCCCGGCGTTGGGCCTGCAACACGAATAAAGCTTTTAAAATCCTTTGCAGGATTAGATGCAATAAAAAAAGCAACTCTTGAAGAGCTTAAGACAGAATTACCGTCAAACGTTGCAGAAAAAGTATTTAAATTTTTTAATAAGGATAAATAATATATGGCAGTTATTGTTGACAAATGTGCAGATTTAGAGCTTTTTAAAGCTCTTGATATGAATAAAATTCAATATTATAAATCCTGTAGCCTTGATTTTTTATACAAACCGGTAAATACTCATCCGGATATGCAGATACATTTTATAACAGAAAATCTTGCGGTTGTTGCTCCGTCTGCATACAAATATTACAGAGATATTATTCTTGACAAAATTATATTGTATAAAGGTGCAAAAGACCCCGACGGCACATATCCCGGTGATTGTGCATATAATGTAGCGAAAGTGGGTAAAAAAATAATAGGAAACCTTGAATATACAGATTCTGTCATCAAGAATCTATATTCAAAATTGGGGTATGAATTCTTAAATGTTAATCAAGGCTATACAAAGTGTAATCTTTGTATTATTGATGAAAATTCCGTTATAACAGAGGATGTCGGTCTGTACAGGGCATTATCTGCAAACGGCATGGATGTGCTTAAAATCCCTGTCGGAGAAGTTGAGCTTAAAAACTTTGATAACGGTTTTATAGGCGGTGCGTCAGGGTTTGTTAACCAACGACAGATTGCCTTTTATGGTGATATTTCAAAATGTTCTTATTTTAAAGAGATAAAAAAATTTATAAATGACAGGAAAGTTGACATAATTTGTTTATCGCAAACCAAGCTTAAAGATTTTGGAAGTATATTATTTTTTAATAATAATTTTTAAATTTGACACGTGAAAGAAGGAGGGTGATAATGGCTTGTTAAACTGTCTTGAAATTTCATCCGGTATTAATTTAAAAGATGTTATAGATAAAATTGTCAAGTCAACCGACAACAATATGGATTATTTCATAGTTGAAGAGATACCGGGAAAGAAGAAGAAAAGATACATTTTTAGGATTAAAAGCCATAGAAAACTTCCCACAGAACAAATTGCTGAGCTATTAAGCGAATGGATACTGCACAACTATGAACCCGAGTTTTTGTCTGAAATACTACATTCAGATTTTGTAGATAACGATTATGATAAACAGCAGATAATTTCAAGAGTAATCGAAAAAAAGGATTTTATCAGGTACTTTTGTGATAAAGTATATATTGTTAAAAAAATAACAAATTATTTAAAGTTTCAAAATTCAATTCATATAGATGGATTTGTACGTTTCAGACTTGACGAATACAGACAGGAATTATACAACCTTTTGTATGATGCAACCGAAAAATTCTATATAGAGAAGGAATATGATGAATTTATCAATCTTTTAAGTGTATATCTTGATAAATCTCAGCCTATGATTGATTTACTGCATATAAGCCGAAAATCAAATGGCGAATTTTTGTTTTTTGATTTTACAAAAACAAATATAAGACTTAGTATAGAAAAAACAACTTCATTTAATCAAATAGAAAATTTCTTAACAAATGAAGATATGCTGATAAGTATTCTGATTAAATTGTCGCCAAAGAGAATAATTTGGCACAGCACAGAAAAATTTGAAAATCAAAACATCGCAAAAACAATTAAAGCAATTTTTAAAGACAGGTTTTCGATATGCTGTGGCTGTGAGATATGCGACAGGGATAAATGAAATATTTATTGCTCAACAAATTTCCGGATATGTTGAGCAATATTTTTTTAAAAAGGTATTGATTTCTTTGAAAAGGTGTGGTATAATTTGAATATAGGTAATTGCACATAATAAAAATTATGTGCAATTAGAAAGAGGGTATTTTGTATGAATAAGTTTTCAGATGCGCCTGAACCGTTGATTTCCTTTTTGTTATATATCGAAAACATTCAGGGTAAATCCAAAAAGACTGCTGAAAGCTATTATTTTGATTTGCGTGCTTTTTATAGATTTCTGAAGATTAAAATCAATAATCTTTCTGATGATACAGATTTTGATTCTTTGGATATTTTGGATGTCGATTTATCATATATAAAAAAAGTTGATTTAAATTTAATTTATGAATATATGAATTTTCTTAATCGTGAACGTGACAATTCTCCATCATCACGTGCAAGAAAAATTGCGTCAATTCGTTCATATTTTAAATATCTTTGCAAGTCAAACATTCTTGAATCTAACCCCACAACAGATTTGGAAACAATTAAGCTCAGAAAACGCCTTCCTGTTCATTTTACCCTTGAGGACAGCATTGATTTACTTAGCGGCATCGAGGGGAAAAACGCTTTAAGAGATTATTGCATAATAACATTATTTTTAAACTGCGGTATGCGTCTGGCAGAACTTGTTGGGATAAATATTACTGATATACGGGGTGATAAACTGACAGTTGTCGGCAAGGGTAACAAAGAGCGCACGATTTATCTTAACGATGCGTGTCTTGATGCAATTTCAGCATATATGACTGTGCGTAACAATCAAACTGCAACGGCATCAGATAAAAAAGCATTGTTTTTATCATCGCGAAACCAACGAATCAGCCGGCGAACAGTTCAATATATTGTTGAAATTAACGTAAAAAAACTGGGTCTTGACCCTCATAAATATACTACACATAAATTAAGGCACACAGCCGCAACACTTATGTATCAATCAGGCGTTAATATAAGAGCACTTCAGGAAATTCTTGGACACGAACAACTTACAACAACCGAGATTTATACACATGTAAGCAACGAACAGCTTAAAGAAGCGGTTTCAGCTAACCCCCTCTCTTCTATCAAAAAAGAAAAAGTTGAATAAAATTACAATAATATTATTATGTAAACTTAATTGTGTATTTAAACCGTCAGTTTATTAAAACCGACGGTTTTTAAATTTATATTAGTATCTTTTTATTTTTCCTGTGGTTGTTTTTGCCATTTCTGTTTCTTGAACGGTATATCTGTTAATCTGTTTATATCTTATTAATTGTTCATTGACAGTCGAAATATGCTCCTCTATTGCCTCTTTCCTATTGCCTTCAAACCTTTCATCTTCAACGATTCTACAGCAAATATCATCACCTTCGGCATAGACAATACATTCTTTTATGGCTGGCGAAAGGTTTACAAGTGTTTCTATTTCCTCTGGGAATACGTTTTTTCCGTTCGAAAGAACAATTACATTCTTCTTCCTTCCGCAGATAAACACAAAACCATCTTTATCTTTTATACCCATATCTCCGGTATGCAGCCATCCGTCTTTGATGATTTCGTCGGTTTTTTCGGGCTCGTTATAATATCCAAGCATTATATTTTCGCCACGGGCAATAATTTCTCCTATACCGTTTTCTCCAGGATTGTCAATCTTTATTTCAACACCTGGAATTGCAGGGCCAACCGAGCCTTTACGCATATGAGTATCATTTTCTGCTGTAAGAACGGGAGATGTTTCTGTCAAACCATATCCCTGAATAGAAAGGACTCCAATATTGTTAAAAAAGTCAAGAACATCAGGTGATGCTGCGGCAGCGCCAATAATAATAAGGCGCAATCTTCCGCCCATACCGTCCAAAATCTGCTTGAACACCTTACGGCGGATGTCAATGCCAACTTTTCTCAAAGCATTTGACACTTTAAGCGCAATTTTAATAATTTTTGTCTTGCCTTGTGCTTCAATTTTTCTGTTTACAGCAAGCATCATTTCCTCAATGATTCTGGGAACACCTACAAAAATTGTTACACCATATTCGTTTAAGCATTTGGCAATTCTCAAACCTTCGCAGAATACGTTACACATACCCATAGAAAGGAACAGCATAGTCTGCACCATACCAAATGTGTGATGAAGCGGTAATAATGCCATATTTACATCTGTTTCGTAAAATTTTTCCCAAAGGCTCATACCGTAAATATTAGAGGTCAGATTATTCTGTGAAAGCATAACAGCCTTTGATGCAGATGTTGTTCCTGATGTAAAGAGCAAAACTGTCATTTCGTGTATGTTGATTTCAATAGCATTATATTCAGCTTTATTATCTGCAACTTTGCCTGAGGTAAGTAAGTCCTGAAATTCCTTATCTTCGGTGCACACTTTAAATATGTTATAATTTCCTACTCTGTCTTTAAATTCGCCGCCGTAGAAAAGAGCCTCTGCTTCAGAACGTTTAAGTTGGTCTTTAATTTCATAATCCAGAAGACCTCTGTCCAAGGGAACTATTACTCCGCCGGCCGAAATTGCCGCAAGAAATACCACAATCCATTCGTAGCTGTTTTTGCCTATTACAGCAATACGCTTGCCTGCCAATCCTTTTTCCATAAATGCACGGGCAAGATACTCCACCTCGCTAGCAAATCTTGAATATGTTATCTCATCATAATAAACCTTTTTATTTTCGTCTTTCTTCTTTATTTTAAATGCAATGTTGTTTTCATACTTAACTGCACAAGTTTCGATCATTTCTCTTAAATGTGAATACTTTTTGTACATATTTAATCCTCCATCTTAATCCCTTTTTAATCTGGTTTATAATACTAGATTAACATATAAAGGAAACTTTGTCAAGAAATAACTTGAATTTTTTTTAAAGATATTGTATAATTATGTTAAAAAAACAAAAGGATGACTTTTAAATGTATGTAAAAAAAGAAAAATTAATATCTGCCTTTACAGAGCTTGAACAGGTGCTGACAAATTATACACTTCCAACATGGGATTTATTACCTGATATTGAGTTATATATGGACCAGGTGGTGTCTGTGGTGACAAAATGTCTTGAAGTACCAAGTTCAACAATTGAATTAAACCGACCTCTTACCCCGTCGATGATAAACAACTATGTTAAGCTTGGGATTATGCCTGCACCAAACAAAAAAAAATATTCAAAAATACACCTTGCATATCTGTTGATTGTGTGCACACTTAAACAGACTTTGGATATGTCAACCATTCAACAGATTATACCTGTTGGAATTGACGAAGAAGAAGTGCGCAAAACTTATGATTCCTTTGTTAAAAATCAACATACTGCATTCAACTATGTTTTTACAAAAACTCGTGCGGTTGCTGACCCAATTTTTACACTTGAAGGCAACAATCAAGACCGAATGAACGACCTTATTATGCAGGTATCAGTTTCGGCAAATCTTTTTAAGTTACTTACTGAAAAAATCACTCATCTTGAAAAAGAATAATTTTATATATGTAAAAACGGTAGATTGATTTCTACCGTTTTTAATCTTTAATAACCAATTTCTTTTGCAAGCTCTTTGAGTTTTTGTGCAGAATTATGCAAGCCCTGCAATTCTTCGTCGTTAAAGTCTATCTGCAAAACCTTTTCGGCTCCTTCGCCTGATACAATTGTGGGAACAGACAAGCAAATATCATTAATTCCATATTCGCCGTCAAGAAGGCTTGATACTGTAAGAATGGATTTTTCGTTACCAATTATGCTTTCAACAATACGTTTAACGGATAAGGCTATTGCATAATATGTTGCTCCTTTTTTCTCGATTATACCGTATGCCGAGTTTTTTACAGTTTCATGAAAGTGTTTATTTGACAGCTCCTCCGCGTCACAAACACCGCTGCATGAACAAAATTCTTTTATATTCATTCCAGCAACAAAGGTTCTGCTCCACGCTGCAACCTCTGAATCCCCGTGCTCACCTATTATATAAGTGTGGACATTTCGCACATCTACATTGGTATATTCACCAAGCAAATATTTCAGCCTTGCTGTATCCAGCACCGTACCCGAACCTAATACGTGATTTCTTGAAAAGCCCGAAATTTTATAAGTTACATATGTTAGTATATCTACGGGATTGGTTACCATAAGCAATATGGTGTCATCGTGGCAATATTTCATTACATTTTCCACAATACTTTCCATAATTTTTGCGTTTCTTTTTAACAAATCGGTACGCTTTTCCCCCGGTTCTTGGCTTGCGCCGGCCGTAATTATAACCATATCTGAGCCCTTTATGTCCTGATAATCTCCTGCAATAATTTTTACGGGGCTTACAAAGCTGATACCATGATTCATATCCAAAGCATCACCCTCTGCCTTGTTCCTGTTAATGTCAATAAGAACAATTTCGGACACCAATCCGCTAAGCATTAGGGTATATGCTGTTGTAGAGCCTACTGCACCTGCGCCGACTACTGTAATTTTTCCTTTAAACATCTTGCTTATTCCTCCTGTACATCTTTTGTAGCTTATTTTTTGTATGTTCAAAAAATATATACAAATATTTAAAATTTTTTGTTTACAATTTTTCATCATAATAGTATAATTAATATATATTTTAGTGAAGTAACTAATGTGAAAAATCACGTTAGTCACCTTCGGCGGAATTTATTGCACCACCAAACTTTTATGCCCTTCGGTCACAAAATAGTGATGTGCGTAATTTCCATTACACGCCTTATCTGACCACAATAAGATGTGTTTTTTAATTACTTTTTGTGGGCAGAAAGGGTATGGAAATTTTATGTATATAGGAATTGATTTAGGAGGTACAAACATTGCAGTTGGTCTTGTTGACGAAAAGGGCAGGATTCTTGCTCAGGATTCAACTCCAACCCTTGCTGACCGTGAATATACAGAAATTGTTAAGGATATGATTGCAGTTTCTGAAAAGGTCGTTGAAAAAGCATGCTTTACAATGAACGATGTTAAAGGTATTGGTATCGGATGTCCCAGTGCTGTTGACAATAAAACAGGTGAGGTTATTTATACTGCAAATATTCCCTCATTCTGTAACATTCCTCTTGCTAAGGAAATTCAGAAATACTACAACATTCCCGTTGCTCTTGAAAACGATGCTAATGCAGCCGCCCTGGGCGAATATGCCGTTAACGGCGAAAGTTCAAAGGTGTTTGTTGCAGTTACATTGGGCACAGGCGTTGGCGGCGGAATTATACTTGACGGTCAAATCTTCCGCGGCTCCAACGGTGCAGGTGTTGAAATCGGTCACATTCCCCTTGTCCACAACGGAATCAGATGCGGTTGCGGTAATCGCGGCTGTTGGGAGGCTTATGCATCTGTTACTGCACTTGTTCAGCAGACCAAGGTTGCAATTGAAAAACACCCTGAAAGCCTTATGAAAGCAATTGCAGATAATCGTGGTGCTGTAAACGGCAGAACAGCCTTTGATGCAGCAAAACAAGGCGACAAAGTTGCTCAGGAGGTTGTTAAAAAGTACATAGAATACGTGGCGGGTGGCGTTGTTGCAATGGTAAATATCTTTCAGCCTGAAAAATTGGTTATCGGTGGCGGTATCAGCAAGGAAGGCGACTATTTAATCAAACCCATTGCCGAATATGTAAAAAAACACGATTTTAATAAATTCTTTACACCTGTAAAGGTTGAAGCCGCAACACTCTATAATGATGCCGGAATTATCGGCGCAGCTCTTGCGGCGAAAAACATTTAATAATATATACAACAACACCCGCATTTTATTGCAGGTGTTTGTTGTTTTTTTAAATTAAAAGTTCATCAAGCATATCAAAGCCGTCGTTGTTTACAACACGCACTTTTATATTTAATTCTCTTTCAACATCTGCGATACTGATGTTATCAAGAAAAACTTCTTCCTCGTGCTTAAGCATTGAAATAGGTATGAGTAAGTATTTACCTAAATTTTTGCCCTTTAGCTGGTTTATAATATCTCCTCCGGTAACAAGACCGCTAACGGTAATCTTCTCACCAAAGAAGGTATTTTTTATCTTCTCGATCCTGATTTTATCAGAGCCGAGCTGTGACACAAGTCCGCATATAAAATCATAGGCCAGATAACCCGTTACAACAGTTTTTTCGGAATGGACAGTTTTATCCTCACACATTTCAAGTGCATCCTCAAATTCCCATTTTAATGAAGAACATAGTCCAACTCCGTTCTCAATCTGCGGAAAACCGTCGTATTCATTATGTTTTGGAATTTCTTCCTCTGCCATAATATAAAATTCATCAGCAAGGTAAACAAAATTGATGTTACGTTCTTCCTTAAACATCTTCTGCCACTTTGAAACCTGCTTTATCACTTGTGCTGATGATTCTTTGTCAAAAGGTTTAAGCTCTGCCAAGCCGTCTCTGTGTGCCGAAAGGCCTACAGGAACAATTGACAGACTTTCAACTGAATCTCCAAGTGAATATATATCGCTTATTGTTCTGTCAAGCTCTGTACCGTCGTTGTAGTCACGGCACAAAACAATCTGACAGTTAATTTGCATACCTCTGCCCGAAAAACGTTTTAACTGTTCCATAATCTTTCCTGCAAAACGATTATTAAGCATCCTGCAGCGGAGTTCGGGATTTGTTGTATGAACAGATACATTTATTCTTGGAATTGCATATTCAATTATTCTGTCTAAATCTGCGTCACTCATATTAGTAAGAGTTACATAGTTGCCTTGCAAAAACGAAAGCCGATAATCATCATCCTTAAAATAACAGCTTTCACGCATATTGGGCGGCAACTGGTCAATGAAGCAGAAAATACACTTATTTCTGCAGGAACGGGACTCGTCAATAAGCAGAGTGTGAAACTCAATCCCCAATGGCTCATAATCCTCGTTAATCAGTTCAACAGTTCTGTTCTGCAGTTCAATATTCAATTCTTGATTTGCGGAAAGAAACATATAGTCAAGATAGTCATTAACCTGTTTTCCGTTTATGCTTATAATTGTATCACCGGGTTTTATACCACATTTTTCAGCAAGCGAATCCGGTAGTACTCTGTTTACTGTTGCCGACATTTTGTCTGCTCCTTTTTATCCTATCTTTTAAAGCCTTTAAGGAAGTTCTGTGTACGTTCCTGAGTAGGATTGTCAATAATCTGTAATGCTGAACCTTCCTCAACAATATATCCGTCAGCCATAAAAATTACACGGTCTGCAACATTTTTTGCAAACTCAATTTCATGTGTAACAATTACCATTGTCATATCTTTTGCAGCAAGGTCACGGATAACCTTAAGTATCTCACCTGTAAGTTCAGGGTCAAGAGCAGACGTTGGCTCGTCAAACAGCATAACCTTGGGATTCATGGCAAGAGCACGTGCAATGGCAACTCTTTGCTGCTGACCGCCTGATAGCTGGTATGGATATGAATTGGTTTTATCAATAAGACCAACCTGCCCCAAAAGCTCCTTTGCAGAGTTTGTGGCATCCTCACGGGACTTGCCGTTTACAAGCATTGGTGACATTATTATATTTTCAAGAACTGACTTATGCGGAAACAAATTAAAGTTCTGAAAAACCATACCAAGTTTCTGATAAGCAATTCTGTTTTCTTCAGCTTTTCTGTAAGTGCCATTGTGTACAACAGTTTCACCATCAATAATTATTGTACCGTCGTCAATTGTTTCAAGATTAATTATTGAGCGTAAAAAGGTGCTTTTCCCCGAACCTGAAGGGCCGATGATAGCAACAACCTCTCCTTCTTGCAAGTCCATACTTACATCTTTTATAACCTCAAGCTTGCCAAAGCTCTTTTTTATATTCTGAGCATTAATAACCGACATATATTGTACCTCCTTATCCCTTATAATAATCAAGCTTCTTTTCAAGATAACCAAGCAAAAGGGTTAATACACCGTTGAAAACAAGGAAATACAACGCAGTCGAAAACAGAGGCCATATAAGACCTTGCTTTGAAAAACGTTCAGCCACCATAAGAATTTCCACCACACCGATAACACGGGCAAGCGCAGTATCCTTAACAAGAGTAATTATTTCATTGCCCATTGGGGGGACAATTCTTTTTATAACCTGAAACATTACAACCTTAAAAAACACCTGTGTCTTGGACATAGCAAGAACCTGACCGGCCTCGTACTGACCTTTGGGAATGCTTTCTATACCGCCACGATAAATTTCCGAAAAATACGCCGCATAGTTTATTGAAAAGGCAATAAACGCCGCCATCAATCGGTCACGCATTGGTATTCCCCACAAAAGACCGGGGGCGTATAAAACCACAAAAAGCTGGAGCATCAGCGGCGTTCCTCTGATAATCCAGACAAAGGTTTTCATTAAATATTTAATTGGTTTGAACTTAGCCATCGTACCAAGAGTAATCAGCAACCCAAGAGGTATGGCTACAAGTAACGTAACTGCAAACAACAGGCAGTTGAGTCCAAAACCTTCAAACAAAGCTGAAATAATCGATTGAAATTTATCCATAAAAAATTCTAACTACTTTCTTAAAAAATCGTTCAGTGGGAGACTGCGCTCCCACTGAAACTGAATTTGTGTGTTACATTACTGAGCCTTTGATACCATAACCTGTTTATTTTCCATATAAGGAACAGAAATGCTCATATTTTCAAGTCTTTCGTCTGTAATTGTCATACCATTCCAGATACAGTCAATATTCTTGGAGTTAAGTTCAATTTCTTTTGAATTCCAGTTGATTTCAACAAAATTTGCTTCTACACCAAGTTTTTCACAAACTGCCTCAGCAAATTCGGTTTCAAAGCCGATGAGCTCCTGATTGTCGTCTTCGTAGTTCATAGGAGCAAAAAGTGTGATACCGATAATAAGCTCACCCTTATCCTTTATGTATGCAAGGTCGCCTTCTGTTACTGCATCGTCATATGCCTTGCCATCTTTGATAAGAAGGTCGCCGAGCTTATATTTTGCAGCAATTGTATCCATTGTTCCATCAGCCATAAGTTCAGCAATCGCTGCATTTACAGCAGGAACAACATCACTGCCCTTGCGGAATGCAATACCGTATTCTTCAGGGTTGAAATCCTTGCCTTCAACAACAGCCAGGTCAGCAAAGTCTGTACCTTCGCCGATTGAGCCAATTGATGTAACATAGTCAACAATAGCAATATCAGATGTTCCCGCAGCAACATCCATAAGAGCTGTAGCCATTGAGTCAACCGCTGTAAACTTTGCATTTGCAAAATATTCGTTTGTTGTTGCAAGCTCTTCACCTGCTGAGCCTGCTTCTGCTACAACCAAAGCGCCGTCTACTGACTTTGAATAATCAACAGCAACCTCGTTTTGATTGTTGCAAGCAACAAGCGCAACTGCAATGACCGCTACCATTATAAGTGCTAATGCTTTTGTAAAAGTTTTCATATTTAGAATCTCCTTTAAAATAAATTAAAATTACTTTAATAGTTTAGCACACTAAATTGATAAAGTCAATAGTTTTTTTAAAAAAAGACCGCAGATTTCTCTGCGGTCTTTTGATATAACTATTAAATTATTCTGTGATAATTCTTCTAAGGTTAATTCTACCCTGCTTATCGATTTCGATAACCTGAACTTTGATATCATCGCCAATTTTAACAACATCCTCTACCTTTTCAACACGAACCTTGTCCAGTTTTGAGATATGAACAAGACCGTCCTTTCCGGGAAGGAATTCAACAAATGCGCCAAAGTCCATAATTCTTACAACCTTACCGTCATAAATCTCACCAATTTCAGGTTCTTTCACAATACCTTCGATAATCTTTCTTGCAGCTTCGCCCATTTCAGCATTGGGTGCAGAAATGAATACACGACCGTCTTCTTCAATGTCAATTTTAGCGCCTGTATCTGCAACAATCTTCTGAATAACCTTACCCCCCGAGCCGATTACGTCACGGATTTTATCAACGGGGATATCCATATGAATAACCTTTGGAGCATACTGTGAAACCTCTGCACGTGCTTCAGGAATAGCCTTAAGCATTACTTCGTCAAGGATATAATATCTTGCATCACGGGTTTCAGCAAGTGCGTTCTTTATGATTTCAGGTGTAAGACCGTCAATCTTCAAATCCATCTGGATTGCCGTGATACCCTTCTTCGTACCTGCAACCTTAAAGTCCATATCGCCGAAGAAGTCTTCAAGCCCCTGAATGTCAAGAATTGTGATAAATCTTTCACCTTCGGTAACAAGACCAACAGAAATACCTGCAACCGGAGCCTTGATAGGAACACCTGCATCCATAAGAGCAAGTGTGCTACCACAGATACTACCTTGTGAAGTTGAACCGTTTGAGCTGAGAACCTCGGATACAAGTCTGATTGCATATGGGAATTCTTCCTCAGAAGGAATAACCGGAACAAGTGCACGTTCTGCCAGAGCACCGTGACCAATTTCACGTCTGCCGGGACCACGCGAGGGTTTTGTTTCACCAACACTGTATGAAGGGAAATTGTAATGATGAATGTATCTTCTGTATTCTTCTGTGTCAAGACCGTCAATAATCTGTGCATCACCAAGAGCACCGAGTGTTGCAACCGTCATAACCTGTGTTTGTCCACGCTTGAAAAGACCGCTGCCGTGTGCTCTGGGAAGAAGACCAACTTCTGATGCAAGAGGTCTGAGCTGCTGAATTTTACGTCCGTCAACACGCTTACCTTCATCAAGGAGCCAACGACGTACAATTGTCTTCTGCAGCTTGTAAAGTGCATCTTCGATATCCTGAGCATATTCTTCAGCGGGATATGTTTCTTCAAAGTGTTCATAAACCTTTTCGTAAACAGCCTTAAGGTTTTCGTCTCTTACTGCCTTGTCGTCTGTATCAAGAGCTTCCTTTACCATATCTGTTGCAAAAGCAGAGATTGCATCAAAAATCTCTTCATTAACAACAATGTGTTCGTATTCAAACTTGGGTTTGCCGATTTCGTCCTGAATACCCTTAATAAATGTGCATATCTTTTTTATTTCTTCGTGAGCAAACATAATTGCATCAAACATAACATCTTCAGGAACTTCGTTTGCTCCCGCTTCAATCATAACAACCTTTGCAAGGCTACCGGCAACGGTAAGGTTAAGGTCACTTACCTCTCTCTGTTCAACTGTGGGGTTGATAACAAATTCGCCGTCAATAAGACCGACATAAACCGCAGCAATAGGTCCGTTAAATGGAATGTCAGAAATTGAAACTGCAGCAGATGAACCAATCATCGCACAGAATTCAGGAGCATTGTCCTGTTCAACAGACATAACTGTAGAAACGATTGAAACATCGTTTCTTAAATCCTTCGGGAATAAGGGACGCATAGGTCTGTCAATAACTCTGGCTGTAAGGATGGCATTTTCAGAAGGTCTACCTTCTCTCTTTAAAAAGCTGCCGGGAATTTTACCAACAGCATACATTCTTTCTTCATAGTCAATGCTGAGAGGGAAGAAATCAATACCATCCCTAGGCTTTGCTGATGCAGTTGCAGCAGTAACAACAACTGTATCACCATATCTTACTATAACAGAGCCGTTTGCAAGCTCTGCAACCTTGCCGACCTCGATACTGAGCTTTCTGCCGGCAACCTCTGTTTCAAAAATTCTACTCATAATTTTTCCTCCTTTGTTCAAGAGGTCTACCTTTTTAGCACTTATAAGTATACTCCATTTCAAAAGCATATTTATAACTGCTAAATGCGTAAACTCTCTCAAATTTATATTATTGTTTTGTAATTTCACAGAAAATATCCCGTGTTAATTAATTGCTGAAATACGAAATTAAGTCTTTGCCCCGCAGAACAAAGACTTAATTGTTTGTATTTTAGTGTCTCAAGCCAAGCTTCTCAACAATAGCACGGTATCTGTTGATATCGTTCTTCATAAGGTAGTTAAGAAAACTTCTTCTAACACCGACCATCTTAAGAAGACCGCGTCTTGAGTGATGGTCTTTCTTGTGAGTCTTAAGATGCTCGTTAAGATGATTGATTCTTTCTGTCAAAAGAGCAATCTGCACCTCGGGAGAACCTGTATCTCCTTCGTGTACGGCATAAGCCTTGATAATTTCTTCTTTTCTCTCTTTAAGCATTTGGTTTCACCTCCATAAATTTTTAATCCCCGTAAAGCTTGGTATAAGGCGGTGAATCTTCAACCCTTAAACTAAGCAATAGGTTTACAACAGTTTGTATTATAATCAATGACGTAGAAAATGGCATTATGCCGTTTTTAGCAGAACTTGTTCTGCAACTTTCAAACTTTCAGTTTGAAAGCTACGCTTGATTGCAATAGCTACGGTCTTAGCAAATATAATATTTGCTAAGAGTTTGCGATTTACGCAAACCGAAACGCTTTTGCGTTTCACCGTCAGTTATTATATCATAAGAATATAAATATGTCAACCATTATTTTAAAAGATTTCAGGTGTATACATTTTAACAAGTAAATATTAATATTATCTCTTGACATTTTCTAAACTTTGTGGTATCATTCTTGAGTGGTCTTAATTTGGTCCGGTAGTTCAGTTGGTTAGAATGCCAGCCTGTCACGCTGGAGGTCGTGGGTTCGAGCCCCATCCGGATCGCCACTTATGCTGCCTTAGCTCAGTAGGTAGAGCGCATCCTTGGTAAGGATGAGGTCGGCAGTTCGACTCTGCTAGGTAGCTCCAGAAAAAAGCACTTCATACGAAGTGCTTTTTTTCAATGAATTACCTGCCGGCACGAATTGAAATCTGCGATTTTATGAATTGCACCTATCGGTGCATTAAAATGCAATTCAATTCATGTTGCGATAGCAACAATTCATGGTGAAACCAATTCATGACAACGAAGTTGTCAATTCATTATAAATTATAAATATCTTTATGGTTCTGCTTTCCCATAAAAGAGGACAGATTTTTTTAGAAAAATGTCTTTTTTTCTGGAAGAGCCGAATGATTTAGATGCAACACACTATAATGAAACATCTTGCTTTACTCAATGTAAAATAATTACATCAACAAAAAAATTAATAATATTTTGGCCTTAAAATCATCCAAATTATCCAAAGACCACCTGTAATACAAATCATAAAAATATCAAATAACAATGAATACTTTCTTCTAACCCTTCCACCAATTCCTGCTGCAGCAGATGCTGAAGACGATGATGATGCTGAGTTGTTATTATTAATAATAATAGGTTGTTCCTTCTCTTTTGATGAAACGTAATTAGCCGTAGCACAGCCACAATTAGTGCATACTATTGCTTCATCATTAATCTCGTTTCCGCATTTCGAACAATACATCTTATCCCTCCATTATTGACATTCAATAAATGTCATATTTTGATTCATTATATCATATAATTTCTTTGTTGACAAGCACTAAATGTCAAAAGAGGAGGTTTTTTATGTTTATTAATAAAAGCGCGGACGGGCTGAACAATATTTGCGGAAGAAAAATCGCTGAAATGAGAAAGAATATGAAGATATCACAAAGAGTTTTAGCTGACAGACTGCAACTATCCGGTCTTGATGTGGATAAAAATGCAACTCAGCGAATTGAATGTGGCAAGAGATTCGTAACCGACATAGAACTCGTGGCTATTTCAAAAATATTAAATATAACTGTCGATGAACTTTTAAAATAAAAAAACACTTCCGAAGAAGTGTTTTTTGGCTCCCCCTGCCGGGCTTGAACCAGCGACATCATGATTAACAGTCATGCGCTCTACCGACTGAGCTAAGGAGGAATATTTAATTAACAATATATATTATATTCAAATATTCAAAAAAGTCAATACCCCTTAGCCGTATTTTCATATATCTTTTTCGACAAAGTAGAATTTAAGCCGCAGCTTTTACAAAATCAAGTTCATTAAGGTCGTGCTCACATTCAGCGTATGTGTCACCGCTTAAAACAAATTCATTATTTGCGTTGTACACCTCATAATGCCCGTTTACAGCAATAATATTATAAAAGTTTTTCATACAAATACAACTCCTTTTTGTTTTATGTCTTTATAATACCGCATTATATGTACTATAAAACGGACATCTGTCAAAAACGAGCTGTTTTATTTTTATTGTAAGTTCATATCAACATATTCTTCTTTAATTTTGGAATACAAAAATTTCTGACTTTTATAAAGTCCAAAATATCCCGACATCATAAAGCTTACTCCGCAGGCAATGGCAAACAAAAGAATTGAATTTCCTCCAAAGACCTCAAGCGCAAGTAACACAGACGCAAAGGGACAGTTTACCACACCACAGAACAGGGCAACAAAACCGATTGCCGCAGCAAAACCGGGGTCAAGCCCCAAAAGCGAACCAATAAAACAACCAAAGGTTGAGCCAATAAAAAATCCCGGAACAATCTCGCCCCCTTTAAAACCGGCAGCAATTGTTAAAGCGGTAAAGATTATCTTAACAGCAAATGCCCAGGGTTTTACATTACCAGCCAGGGCATCTGCAATCACATTCATACCTGCACCGTTATACTCTGTTGTATGCAGGGCAATGCTGAGCAAAACAACCGCAACTCCTCCCGTAAATGCACGCAAAAATTGGTTCGGTATCAGTTTTTTTAAGTAATATTCACTCTTTTTTATTGCGGCACAAAAAACAATGCTGACCAACGCGCAAAGTATCGCAAGAATAATTACCCTTAATACAATATCAGCAGATAAGGACACATAAGCAATTTTAAACGAAACAGGAGAAACCCCAAATCCATACAAAGCAATTTGATAAGCCGTTATCGAAGAAATTATACAAGGAACCAACGCCGCATAATGTATAACTCCCACACTTATTACTTCAATCGCAAAAAAAGCTGCCGCAAGTGGTGTTCCAAACAGTGCCGCAAACACAGCACTCATTCCTGACATAACAATAATATGGATATCGTTTTTGTTTAATCTGAACAACTTACCCAGATTATAGCCAATGCTGCCGCCAAGCTGCAGTGCTGCACCCTCTCTGCCGGCTGAACCACCAAAAAGGTGGGTGATAACAGTGCCAACAAAAATTAACGGTGTCATAATCAATGGAACATTATTATTTGTTTGAACAGCTTCAATTACACGATTTGTATCAATTTTATCTTTTTTGCCAAATAGCTGATATAATGCTGCAATTGCAAGCCCACCAACAGGTAACAAAGTTATCAACCAGTTATTATCATTTCGTAAACGGGTTACATATTCTATACTTTCATGAAAAAGGCTACCCACTACACCGCCTACGGCTCCAACAGCCGTGGCTATTATCAGCCATTTTACCAACGCCTTTACATATTCTAATGAGGCTTTAAACTGATTTTTTACAGTTTCCATCATTTTCATCTCCAATTTTTATTAAAAATCCGAATACTTTTCAGTACCCGGATTTTTTGTATTTATTTTTGTGATTTATTCTTTGCTTCTGCCAGCTTGGTGTGACGACGCATTTTAACATCATCAGGTATAGGTTTAATGTCGCCTGCAGCAGTAAGTGCCTGACGTGTAAGCAACGGACCTACAAGCTCGTAAACAAGAACAGCAAAAAGTGTAATATTTCTTATAAGATTACCTTCTTCACCCAACTGCATTGCAGTTGCACACATGCCAAGTGCAACACCCGCCTGAGGCAAAAGTGTTATGCCGAGATATTTGCATATATTGGATGAGCATTTCGCCATTTTAGCACTTACAAAGGTACCGCCGTATTTTCCTAATGAACGGAAAAGTATATAAACAATACCAATAACTACAATTGCCCAGTCTGAGAAAACGCCAAGCTCAAGCTCTGCACCGCTTATAACAAAAAATAATGCAAAAAGCGGTGACGTCCATTTATCAGCCTGGCCCATCAAATCCTCGGACAAGGGACAAATATTGCAGAAGATTGTTCCCAGCATCATACATACGAGCAATGATGAAAAACTGATATGTACAGGACCGATATGGAAATCAAGCATTGAAAGTGCAACTGTAAGGAATACAAAAGCAATTGTCATATTAAGACGGTTTGTATTTGAGTTAAACATCTTTTCGAGCTGCGTGAGAATCCAACCCATAATTGCACCCAATGTAAGAGAGCATATGATTTCAGCAATGGGATTAACAATAATTGAAACCATATCAACCTGACCAACAATCAGGGTTTTTGCAATACCAAAAGATACTGCAAAAACAATAAGACCAACCGCATCATCAAGTGCAACAATTGGCAAAAGTAAATCTGTAAGGGGACCTTTTGCTTTATACTGACGTACAACCATCAAAGTAGCAGCAGGGGCAGTTGCTGTTGCGATAGCACCAAGTGTAATAACCTGTGAAACTGTCAGTTTGTCGGGCATAATAAGATGAACAATAATCAATGCAATATCCACAAACAAGGTTGCAACCAAAGCCTGCAATATACCAATCACAAAAGCTTGTTTACCGGTTTGTTTAAGGTCAGACAATCTGAATTCGTTTCCGATTGAAAAAGCAATAAAACCCAAAGCAACATCAGAAACAAGAGAAAGTGCCGATACGGCATCGTGCGAATTAAAGCCAAGACCATTGATTCCCAGTCTGCCAACACAGTAAGGACCAATTAAAATACCTGCAATAAGGTATGCAGTAACAGAAGGTAGTTTAAAGGGTTTAAATACCCTTGTCATAAGAAGGCCTGCAAGAAGGGCAATTGAAACAGATAATAATGTACTCATTTTTTCGCTTCCTTTTTTTAATTTATATATTAAAATCAAGATAAAACCTAAAATATAGACAAGTTCCTTTGAAGAACTTGTCTGTCGGTACAAACATCTCAAAAAACTAAAATTTAATAAGTGTATCTTGATTTTAACGCGACCTAGAAAATAATAGCACATATTAAAAAATAAATCAAGCATTTTTTAAAAATATATAAATTTTTCTTGTCAAAAGAATTATTTTACTGTATAATAACTTTTGTTGTAAATTCAACGAGGATCTTTAGCTCAGTTGGTTAGAGCAACCGGCTCATAACCGGTCGGTCCGGGGTTCGAGTCCCTGAAGATCCACCAGAAAAAAGCATCGACTATGTCGGTGCTTTTTTCAATGAAATTTGCCTACGGCAAGTGAAATAGCTTCGCTATGAAATACACTTTGTGTATGAAATATTGCTTCGTAATATGAAAAGGCAAATTTTATTTAACATTTTGCGAAGAAAAATATTTCATAATCCGTTAGGATTATTTCATATCGAGCAAACTGAGATATTTCATTAAAAATATAAAATATCTCTATGGTTCTGCTTTCCCAGAAGAATAAATATCCCCCCGTATAACGGGGGGTCAGACTGTCGAAAAAGTCCAGAATTATCTGGGCTTTTTCTATGTTTTGTGGTATAATAAATATGGTGATGAAAGATGATGCAAAAAGGCTATGAAAACAGATATCAAGTAGAAATGATAAGCATAGAAGATTTAGTACCG
>JAZNCI010000049.1:0-30233 GCA_045587485.1 Clostridia bacterium | reverse complement strand
AATTATCTCTTTCTTCTGTCTATTGCCTGCTGCTTATAAATATATACACCTTTTTTACACCTGTCACAACACGTCCATAGATACCCCATATTCTTATAGTGTATCTGAACGGGAAGTTCCGTCTTGCAGTATGGACAGTATATTTTTAAAAACCTTATCATATAACCCATATCAAATTGCCCCCATATCCTTGGCAATTCTGGTTGCTGCTAAATTTACCATTCTGCTAAGCATTTCTGTTACTTCCATAGCCTGACCATATGTAAGTTCTGCTTTTCCCATAAGATAGGCAACAATAATATCACAATCTTCTAAACCTATGTATTCTTTTAATTCTAAATCATCCATAATTAAACCCTGCTTTCTTCTTAAAATATACCCACCATTTATTCTTTATGTGGTTAAAAATAATATAGGATAGGTGTATTGGCTATCTGTAAGGCTTCGAAAAGCTGTAGAAAATTTACAGGTTTTTCGCTACTTCCACTACCTTTTTTTGCATTGCCAACTCTCGTTACGAGAGCAAGGTTCATAATTCCATTATCAAAAGCATTGCCAGAAATGTGATCTAGATTTAGCAAAGAGCCAGAACCTATACAATATTTAAGAACGTTGAGCCCATAAAAACACAACACAACCACTTGATGCGCTGGCATATCAAATGATTTACCACCATACTCAAGCAAGTAAGGACTACTTGAAAAAGTTACATTTTTATAGACTGTACCATTCTTACCACCACTACGTTTTGAGTGAGTTGCATCAACCCATTTGCCCAAAAACACCCCGTCTTCATATACTGTGTCATAATTACTGTTGTACCATATATTAAATCCGTTACCATCAAAATATTCAAAATTATCAATTTTCTTTGTGCATCTCAAAATGCGACCCGTATTTACATTTACGTAGTAGATATAAGGAACGGCATATAAAAAATATTCACTCTCATTGAATTCAATAATACTTTTCCATATGTTATATATAATCTTAAATCTCCTTTGCAAGCCCTCTTCCTTGAAAAGCGATGCATTAAACACCACTTCCAAAGCGAGATATACAGGGCTTTTTTTGCCCTGTTCATACGCGTCGATAATAAAACTTCTGTCAGTTCTTAAATCAGCAAAGTCAAAGGCCCTAATAAGATTTTTTGACGCTTCTGTAAATTCTTTTAATACGCCAGTATTTTCTATATTTTTTAATTTCTTCACACAAGCAACATAAGTCGCAATTGCTAATGCCAAACGTGGCTTACTTTCCACAAAAGCCTTGCAAAAATCTTCGTCAGAACTTAAAATCTTTAAATATTTCTTCGTTTCTCTACCTGCTTTTGCAATTAAACTATCAGCAGTTTCATTACATCTCAACTTTATATCCATAGTACATAACTCCTTCTATTTTTATCAATTTCCCACCGCAAACGCGGCATTTTCTTTTGCTACCAACATCAAGAGTACAACAATCCTCGCACACCTTAACTGCTTTTCCGTAAGGAAATCTTATATTTTTGTTTTTCATATTCAGCACCGCCTTACCTATACCCAAGATAATCTTCAACTGCTTCAAAAGCCACATCTTTCATTAACCCTGATAACGCTTCCAAAATTTCATCTATTACTTTCCTATATTCAAAAGGTATGCAATTCCCGAGAGTTATGACTTTTTGCTTTATATCATCTATTCTGTCAATCTTGTAACCATTAATGTAAATATCGCCCATAAGTTCCTCGCAAGCCACCTGATGACCTTTTCTAAACCCAATATCAAACCATTCATTGTCTTCGCATTTATCATCCAAATCACAATCTTCAATATAAGGACATTTCTGACAACCCGCACACCCATTTTCTTCTTCAATACAACTAAAATTGCTTAACTTATTTTTCATCTTTATTTCCCCCAATAGTAGAATTAGTCTTATCATCCTGCAACCAATTTACCTGCTCACTTAAAATATACCTTATAAGAGAACTGACAGATATCCCTCTGGAATACGCATATTTTTTGAGTTCTTCTTTTTTCTCTTTAGAAATACGAAGTTTAATGTGAGCATCCTTAATTTCGCTATTCATCACTAAAACCCCACAATCGCAACAAATTAAATATTTTAACCATCACTATAAAATATATTTTTATGCATCGAAAAAACTATATGTCCCCCTAATGTAGGCACAACTGTAGAAGTGAATTTTTCATAAAAAATTAGCACCCGTTCCGATAAGGAACGGGTGCTAATTATGTAAATTGTAAGGGGTTTTATATTTGTTTTGATTGATTATGTTTTATTTTACGCCATAATTCATTGATGTGTTTTTGAGTGTAGAGCATAAAGTCGCCAACCCAATTAGCATCCTTTTTATCTAACTCAATATAAATTACTTCAACAGGCTTGTGCCTAAACTTCTTCTTAAATCGATAAAATAAACTGCGCTTGCTACCCAAGAGCAGTCCTACATTATGCCATTGGTTTTTATACAATATTTTTAAATCTATCTTATTCTTGTAATCGTCAATAAAAGAATATTTAACCGCCTCAAACAAACCGCTCTCATTACTCATGAGATAAAAGTGGAAATCGCGAATAAGAGAAGGATATGTTCTTAATATACGGGAGATAAGACCGTCAAGACTTACAACAGTTACCACGTCATTATAAGTCACTTCAATCTTGTTCCCTGGCAAATACCCGAAACATTCTTCCTGATTTAAATATTCTTCTATCAAAATGTCTTCTGTTGGAACGCTACCTGTATCATAAATTAAAGAATAGAATGTCAGGGCGATTGGTGGTAGTAGCAGGTTTTCAACCTGTTCGTCAACAACTCTCTTTTCGCCTGTATACTTCATTTCTTTTAATTTTTCTTCTAAAGTTTCACAAGTCAAGGATAACTCCTTGACTTGTCTGATATGGTCATTCCATATTTCTACATTCAAAACCATAATATCACCTAAATCTAACTTGCAAACATAACTTTATCTTATACTCGCCATTCTCTTTATAAATATCGAAGTAATGATATTTTGAAGTAGAAGGCTTGTCAAAGTATGTGTAATCATATAAGTATTGTTCAAAATCTGCTCTGTTATACAAATGATAGCAAACAATACTTCCGTCTGCTTTTACCGTAATATAACCACCATTTGCATCTTCATTTCCTAACCAATCTGTACGCTCTGGTGTTAAACCCAGCGCCCACGCACACAACAGTTTTTTAAATTTGTATGTGTACATCTCAACGTTTGAAAAATTAAGCGGATTGAGTTCTTTCATTTTCTTAATTATATCTTTTGTATGTCTTAAACCATACTGATATGTATATAATACCATATAGTTCAGGAATGTAGGCATAATCGTATCAATGAATTGCAAATTTTCCGTAAACTGTTTTGATATACTATCTGTGTGCAGCTTAAAGGTGCAGTCTGCACGAGTTAAAGCATCCATTTTATCAATTAGTTTTGTCCTTGTATCTATGGCATTTACTTCCGCCATAAGTTCGTCAGTACAGCCCTCAATGGTGTAAATAAAATTAGTATTCTCACCAGGATTTATCAAAGTAGGATTTGCACCCAAATATGACTTAATACTGAAACCACATACAGGACTAATACCCGTATGAATATCATGTAATTGTAGTGTTATATCTTCTTTTTTTGTAGAGTTTGCTTTTACCTTTTCACAATATACACCATTAAAGAAATCTTCTATACCGTCTATTTCAAAGGCACGACTTCCTTTGGGTATTTCTCTATACAATTTTGCTACTATTTCTTCAAAATCTAATTTATTGACTTCTTTTAACAGTTCTTCACCTTTATATATACGAATTACGTCACCTGTATTGTAATCAATAGGCTGTCCTGCTGTTTCTTCACGAATGACCTTAATTACAGGGAAATATATTTCTTCAAGTTTATTAAGGTCTTTATCTGCTGCATAAAGAATACCAGAACTCAAAATATAAGCAAAAGTATAGATTTCACTCCACTCACCCTTATTATACTTCCACATCATCTAACACCGCCTTAATCTTCTCTGCTATGGCTTTGATAACGGGAACAGACACGCTATTACCAAACTGTTTATAAAGGTGAGTATCTGCAAGAGTGAGTTTGAATGTATCAGGAAAACCTTGCAACCTTGCCCACTCGCGAGGTGTCATTTTTCTTATGCCCAAGTCATTTACCGTTCCTTTGATGTGAGTAGTAGGAGTTAAGTCTTTTTGTCTTTTGTCTATTATCAAATTTCTCTCTCTGCCCATACCACCACATACGATTGCACCAGCAATACCATCTAAATCTCTTATCTCATAACCAAAGCCATTGCCCTTGCTTGCATGACGCTCTTTGTGATTGAGAAGGGTTTGCCAATATGTAGTAGAAAGATAATATTTAGCAGGTACAGGTTTTTCTTCCATAATATTTCTGATTGTCTTTGTCGTATCAGTAGGCTCTGGAAAAGCAAAACCATCTACACCCAAATCATTTCTAAATGCTACCATATATATTCTCTCACGATTTTGGGGAACGCCAAAATCTTTTGAATTTAACACTTCGTGATATACAGTATAGCCAATAGTTTCAAATGCCTCTTTTATAACTCTAAAGGTATGTCCTTTGTCATGATTTACCAAGTTCTTTACATTCTCGCAAAAGATTACTTTTGGTTTTCTGTGCTCACAAATACGCACAACATCCATAAACAAAATACCACGAGATTGTCCTTTATAAAGGTCTTTAAACCCCATTCTCTTACCAGCTAAAGAAAAGGCTACGCAAGGAAAACCTGCTAAACATATATCAAACTCTGGCACGTCTTGTTCTTCTATCTTTGTTATATCACCTGCTATTGCAGGAGTATCACCAAAATTATCTGTGTAAGTCTTTTGGGCATACTCATCCCACTCACTTACAAAGACTGTTTCTATATCATCACCAAAGGCTTGGTCAAAACCCATACGAATTCCGCCAATTCCTGCAAATAAATCTATACTCTTATACTGCATTAGACCTTACTCCTTCCAAACGCAAATATACAGAATAAATTATAACATAATTCTGTCAATAAATCAATATTATTCACCAAAATTACACATTACACACAAAAATATACGGGAGTTTTCGCGAAAACTCCCGTATATTGTCTTAAACAGGGTATTATGGACTATAACTATATTAGAACATCCACTAAACTTCACACACCACTCCTGACAAACAAAGGAAAAAACATTATATTCCCAAGTGTTTTAGGTTGTTTACAGTTTTCAAAGTTGTTATATATAGTATGTATATTATATAGTTGTTCTTATTATTAATAACTCAACTGTCTAGATTTATTAATATGCAAGAAAATTTATTAATATTTTTTTCTTACAACTGTCCAAAGTCGTTTTTTGCTTTTATTAAAAAAGGCTAATTTGCAACAAAAAAGAGGAATTGTATCCCTCTTTTTTACTGATATAAATTTTATAGAAATAATTGTACACTATTTAGATAGTTTATTTATGCAAGTAGATAAGGTGGTAGTGGATTGCCTTCGTGAAATAAGATTAGGGCTTGGTCAAATAAGATTGTTGCTTTTTCAAGATTTGTTGTGTCAGATTTACCACTATATTCTTTTTCTATCTCAACAATATAATCATACAAATTTACCCATTCAGGCTCAAACTCTCTATACTTTCTATACCCGTGTTTTATTCTGAATTTGGTATGTCTTATTATAAAATCTTGAAAAGAACAAGCAGGCAAACTAACTTCTTTTCTTTTTAATGCTACATTGTATGTATGCTGTAAAACTTCAAACGCTGGATATGTAAAAACATAATCACTCAAATTCTCATATCCTTCAAAATCAAACATATCACACCTCGAAATCTTCAGGCTCATATCTCTCACCTAATAGCATTTCTCTCCACGCACGATTAAGAACAGAAAAAGTAGCGTCAAAAGTCAGCATTTGTTGGAGTTCCATAAGGCTGTCTATCTGTTGCAGTATGGTTTGGTCCATCATAACCCTTTGTGCTGGTGTCATACTCTCAAAAAGTGCAGTTACACCGTCATCTAATCTTGCTTTTGTCCTTTGGTACTCAAGGTTTAGGTGTGGTTGGCTGTCCTCCTTTATTTCACACCATAACATATCTTTTACACTCATATAAATACTCCTCCCTATAGTAATTATAGTTTTTCACTATAAGTTTATCGCGCTAAAAGGGCTGTAGTCAAGAAAAAGTGGAAAATTTTCAAGAAGTGGGTGGAAAGTAAAAAAATAGGTGGAAAAATAATAATCATTTTCCACCTTTTCTTCCAATTTAATTTTGTTAAGACCTCTTTAATGCAGATTGTGGAGGTGTCTTTCAACACACCCACAATCTTTATAAAGTATAGTATTTAAGCCATTTATTGATTAGTTAAAGTATCTTTTCAATAAACCCTCGAATCCCTTTCCGTGTCGAGCCTCGTCACGAGCCATTTCATGAACTGTGTCATGTATAGCGTCAAGACCATTCTTCTTTGCACAGGATGCAAGGTCAAACTTACCCTGAGTTGCACCATATTCGCAATCAACTCTCCATCTGAGGTTGTCCTTGGTTGTAGCCTTCATATTGGGCTCTAAATCCTCACCCAGAAGCTCTGCAAACTTTGCAGCGTGCTCTGCTTCTTCAAATGCTGCCTTTTCCCAGTAAAGACCAACCTCGGGATAGCCTTCACGGTGAGCAATTCTTGCCATGCAGAGATACATACCAACTTCTGCACATTCGCCGTTAAAGTTTGCCATAAGCTGTTCAAAGATATACTTTTTATCTTCTTCGCTGATGTCAGGATTATTTTTAACCGTTTTTCCGTATACGCCATATTCGTGCTCTGCAGCGAGTGCTGCGCCTTGTTGCATTTCCTTGAATTTATCTGCAGGAACCTTACATACCGGGCACTGTGCAGGTGCTGCATCGCCTTCGTGAACATAACCACATACTGAACATACAAATTTTTTCATAATAAATTTCCCCCTAAAAATAAAATTTAAATTTTAACACTTTTACATTTCAAACACTTTCCCACAAACATGGTATAGTGCTCATAAATTTCACCGTTAAACCTTTCGGCAGCCCATTTGTTAAAATCCGCAAACGGCTCTGCCTCGATATCATCAATCCTACCGCATATATTGCAGCAAACGTGATAGTGTGGCATCGGATTACCGTCGAAATGTTCAACAGATGTGCCAATGTTTAACTTTTGAATTGTTCCATTCTCCGACAGCATCGAAAGATTTCTGTATACCGTGCCAAGACTTATGTTCGGTATCTGCTTTCTTACCTCAGAGTAGACCCAGTCAGCAGTCGGATGGCATTTTGTACCCCGAACTATCTCAAGGATTGCCTCGCGCTGTCTGCTCCTTTTTGTTGTAACCATAACAGCACCTCATTTCAATATTGATAACTGTTACTATTATTATAACAAAAATAATTTGTTTGTCAATAGGTTTTTAAATTTTTTAAAAATTTTTGAAACTTTTTCCAATGTGCAGAAAAACACCCGAATCGTCAACCGATTTGGGTGTTTGTTAAACATATTATTCGCAGTCGCAATCACAGTCGCAATCGCAATCGCATTCACATTCAAAATCAAATTCTATTGTTTCACCGCAGGTGGGACAAACGACTTCACCCTCCATCAGTTCTTCTTCTGCAACAACGAGCTCTTCGCCGCAGTTTTGACAGATAACTTCGAATTCGTCGTCCTCATCATATTCATCATAATCATCAAAAATCTCGTCACAGATCGTATCAATGTCGTCTTCAATATCGTCAATCACATCCGCAATGAAACCCTGTTCATCATCCAGTGCTTCGATTTCGTCTGCAACGTCACCCAAAAAATCAATGATTGCCGAAAGCAGCTTTGCTTCATCCTTTTCCTTATCAAGTTTCATTCCGTCAGCAAGACCCTTAAGGTATGCCGCACGATTTGTTAATTCTGACATTTAAGTTGCCTCCTTGAAATTATAAATAGCCTTTTAAAAAACAAGCCCGAACGCAAAAGTCCGGGCTGTGCACAACAAATTAAACTCTTGAAAGATATTCAGCAGTTCTTGTGTCGATTTTAATCATATCGCCTTCGTTGATGAATGCAGGAACAGTAACAACCGCACCTGTTTCAACTGTTGCAGGCTTTGTAACATTTGTCGCTGTGTTGCCCTTAACGCCGGGTTCTGTGGCAGTAACCACAAGCTCAACAAATGTAGGGGGTTCAACAGCAAAAACGTTACCCTTGTATGAAAGAATAGTAACCTTCATATTTTCTTTAACGAATTTAAGAGCATCACCAAGTTCAGCCTCGCTGAGAGGAATCTGTTCATATTCTTCGTCCATAAAATAGTAAAGACCTCCGTCCTCGTAGAGGTATTCCATTTCCTTTCTTTCGATATGAGCTTTTTCAACCTTTTCTGTGGGGTTGAAGCTTCGTTCAACAACACCGCCTGTAACGATGTTCTTCATTTTTGTTCTTACGAACGCAGCACCCTTGCCGGGCTTTACGTGCTGAAATTCAACAACCTGATATACATTGCCTTCAAACTCAAAGGTAATGCCGTTTCTGAAATCACCAGCAGATATCATTGGTATTTCCTCCTATAATTTTATTCTGTATTATATTTTATACTATTATTCAAAAAAAATCAAGAAAAATTTTGTGATATTCTAAAATATTTGTCACAATTCAATCAATTCTTTTGTCACTGGCGTAAGATTTTCACAGCTGTCACGCTTTACCACAACCAAGTCTTCAATTCTTACACCACCGAATGAAGGAATATAAATCCCCGGCTCGCAGCTCACCACCATATTCTCATCAAGTGTAATCTGAGATTTTGGCGAAAGATTTGGAAGCTCGTGAACAAGAATTCCCACACCGTGACCAAGAGAATGCCTGAAATATTTACCATAACCGCAATTTTCAATATGTTCTCTTGCCGCCTTGTCTGCATCACAGCCCAAAATCCCTGCACGGATTGTATCAAGACCAATCTGCTGCGCCGCCTTCACAGTATTATATATTTTTCTCTGTTCATCACTTGCCTTGCCCACAACCACAGTGCGGGTCATATCCGAGCAATATCCGTCAAGCACACATCCAAAATCCAATGTAACAAAATCACCCTGCTCCACCAATTTTGCGGTGGGCACACCATGAGGAAGGCTTGTTCTTGTACCCGAAACCGCAATGGTATTAAAGGAAGTTCTTTCTGCTCCTTGCTTTTGCATAAAATACTCAATCTCAAGAGCAATATCCCGCTCCGCAACGCCAGGACGAATGAAATCAAGAATATATCCAAAAGCTCTGCAGCCAATATCCTCCGCCTTGCGGATTTTGTCAAGCTCGTCAGTGGTTTTCACCATTCTTAATTTGCTAATATCAGCAGTCCCAAAAATAAACTCACATCCTTCGCGACAAAGTTCTGTCAGTCTTTTATATTCTGCTGCACTCAAAAAATCATCCTCAATAACCACAGTTTTTAAAGAAAACTCTTTAAAAAGTTCACAAGCCGATTTTAAATAATCGTTCGTTTCTTTAACCTCAAAACCTGACGACTCGGCCTGTGCCTGTTCAATATACCGTGAATCTGTGAAAACCACAGCATTTGTCGCTGTAATTATCACAGCACCTTCGCCGCCTGAAAAACCGCTGAAATAACGCATATTATGGGGCGAGGTCAGCAAAACGCCGTCGTATTTGTTAAGGATTATACTCAATCTCCTACGCATCTTTTGCCTCCCTGTATATTCTTTGTATTTCTGCAGCATCACGGGTTTGGGTTCCTCGGGATTCGCATATTATAATGGGTGACAAATCCATTTCTGCAACAATTTGTGCGATTGGGTCAAACTCTGGCTCATACTCTGTTTCAGCAAAGCAATGATGCTTTTTTTCACCGCTGTTGGTATATTCTATTCTGCTGTAATGGGCGTGAAAATGCTTTAGACGGTATTCACCAAGGGTCTTTCGGATTGTATCAAATACCCTTTGGAAATCTTCCATAGTTTTAAGACCGCCAAGTGTCTGTGAATTTACGTGTCCAAAATCAATTGTGGGGATAAGACGCTCGTCAAGACTGCAAAGCTCACAAACCTCTTCCACCGTGCCAAGCTGTTTTACCTTACCCATAGTCTCGGGGCAAATTGCAATGTCGCCAAATCCCGCCTCATCTGCCGCCTTTACCGCACGCAAAAGCGTGTCTTTGGCAAGCTCAAGTGCCTCTTTCCGTGTAATATCTCCGCAAGAACCCGAATGCACCACAATACGTTTTGCACCCATACACTTTGCAGCCTGCAATGTTTTAAGAATATAGTTTATGCTGTTGTCACGTTTTTCGGGGTCAGTGGATGACAGACTTATATAATAAGGTGCGTGAACAGACAAAACTATGCCGCACCCTTCTGCATTTTTGCCTAAAATTTCTGCTGCCTCGTCAGAGATTTTTACACCCTTGCCGCACTGATATTCATATGCACCAAGACCGTTTTCCTTTACCCAAAAAGGTGCCTCTAAAGACGATTTATGCTTTGCGGCATAAAAGTCTTCGCAGTTCCCTGCAGGTCCGAATATTGCACTCATATATGCCACTCCAAATTATCTGATATTTTTTAGTATTCTTTTTTCAAACCTGCGTTTGAATTTAACAAAGCCGTCCTCAACCTCGGAAATGGGCTTTACAAGAATTGTATACATTTTTAGCCAGTTTCCGCCCCAAACATCGGTGAAAAGCTGGTCACCCACCAAAGCGGTTTCCCAAGGTGCAACACCCATACTTCGGCAAGCCCTTTTAAGATAAACGCTCAAAGGTTTCATCGCTCTTGCCTTATATGGGATGCCCACACTTTCTGCAAACCTTTTGACGCGCTGAAGGTCATTGTTTGACGCAAAAAACACACCAAAGCCCATATCCTGCAATCCCTTCAGCCAGCCAATTGTTTTTTCATCAGGAACGGCGTCGGCATATCGTGCCAGAGTATTGTCAATATCAAATATAAATGCTTTAATTCCGCCATCTTTAAGCGCTTTTAAATCAATATCAAAAACCTTATCAACAAAGATGGAGGGATGTAATATTTTTGCCATATTTTGTCCTCGGTCAGCTTAATTTTTCTTTAACTATTGAATTAATCATTTTGCCGTCGGCTCTGCCTTTTGTCTTTGGCATTACAACGCCCATAATTTTGCCCATATCCTTCATTGAGGTTGCGCCTGTCTCGGCAATCGCCTCTGCAACAATTACCTCAAGCTCTTCTTTGGTGAGCTGTTCGGGCAGATACGCAAGAAGAATTTCAATTTCACGGTTGATGTCAGCAATCAAATCGTCACGACCGCTCTTTTCATATTCGGGCAGAACGTCGCGACGTTTTTTAAGTTCCTTTGCTATTATCTCCATAATACCATCTTCGTCAAGCTCGGTAAGGTTGTCTTTTTCAAATTGCAGAATTGCAGAACGCACCATTGTGACGGTATTCTTTTTAATTGTATCCTTATCTTTCATTGCCGCCTTTAAATCCTGCATAAGTGTTTCTCTGATATCCATTATTTTTCCTCCTTTATTTTCGTTTTTAAAATGTATAAAGTCGCCGTCAAAGCGTGACGGCGACTTAAAGTACACTGTAAAAAATTATCTGAATTTGCGCTTTCTTGCAGCTTCTGACTTTTTCTTACGTTTTACGCTGGGTTTCTCATAATGTTCTCTTTTTCTAACTTCTGACAAAACACCTGCTTTTGCACAAGAACGTTTGAAACGGCGAAGTGCACTATCTAAAGATTCGTTATCCTTAACTCTGATTTCTGCCATTATCGGTTTCCCTCCCTCCAAAATGAATTGGAAATGTGGATTGTCTTGTGTCAAATAAGTTTTAAAAAAATTCTACCTTAACAATTATAACGACTTTTTTCGTTTATGTCAAGACCAATTTCAATATTTTTTTGCACATTTGCAAACTAAATCTCCAAGGCCTTATGAATTGTGAATTTGAGCTTTTTAAAAATTCTTTTCTTTCATTTTTTGCAAAAGTTCTATTGCATCGCCAAGCCCCCCAACGCTGTCAATAAGGCCGCAGTTTACCGCCTCTTCGCCAAACAAAACTGTTCCCACATCATTGGCAATGTTTTCGGTTTCAAGCATAATGCTGAGGAAGTTTTCTGCCGAGATTTTTGAATTCCGCTCCACAAAATCGCAAATCTGCTCCTGCACCTTTGCCAGATAATCAAATGTCTGATGTACTCCGATAATCACTCCACTTGTGCGTATTGGATGAATGGTCATTGTTGCAGAGGGCACAATAAATGAGTGCTTTGCCGAAACAGCAAGCGGCACACCAATGCTGTGCCCGCCGCCAAGAACAATCGAAACGGTGGGCTTTTTCATGCTTGCAATCATCTCCGCTATGGCAAGCCCTGCTTCAACATCGCCTCCAACGGTATTAAGCATAATCAAAAGTCCGTCAATGCTTTCATCCTGCTCTATTTCAACAAGCTTTGGTATAACGTGCTCGTACTTGGTAGTTTTCGTATCAGAAGGAAGATTGGTATGCCCCTCTATCTGTCCCACTATGCTCAGGCAGTATATGTTCATTCTTTTGCCTTCGGCTAGGACCCCGCCCATATCCTTTATCTGCGATTTTTCTTCGTGATTTTTATTTTCTTCTGACATTTTGTAATTCTCCTTTAAAATATTGTTGATAATTTCTTGCAAATGTGATATACTGTGTTTTAGTTTAACCACAGGAGAGTGATATTATGCCGATTAAGGTTTCAGACTCGTTGCCGGCAATTGAAATCTTGAACAACGAGAATATATTTGTTATAACCGAAACAAGAGCTTTGACACAGGACATCAGACCTCTTGAAATTGCGGTGCTTAATCTTATGCCCACCAAAATCGAAACAGAAACCCAACTACTGCGTGTTCTGGGCAACACTCCCTTGCAGATAAACGTGCAGTTTATCAACACCAAAACCCACGAATCAAAAAATACATCAAAGAGCCATATTGAAACATTTTATAAAACCTTTGATGATATTAAAGACAGCAAGTTTGACGGGCTGATTATCACCGGAGCTCCCATTGAAAAAATGGCATTTGAAGAAGTCGACTACTGGGAAGAGCTTTGCGAGATTATGGAATGGTCAAAAACCAATGTTACCTCCACCTTTCACATTTGCTGGGGTGCTCAGGCAGCACTTTATTACCACTACGGCGTTCCCAAGTACGAAGTTCCGGAAAAGGTGTTCGGTGTATTCCCACATAGGGTTGTCCCCGAAAAGAAACACAAAATGCTTCTTCGTGGATATGATGATGTATTTTACGTTCCGCAGTCAAGGCATACCGAGGTGCGTGAAGGGGATATAAATAAGGTTCCGGCTCTTGAAATCCTTGCCAAGTCAGATGAATCTGGAGTTTATATTGTTACCGACAAAAACGAACGGCGTTTCTTTATTACCGGACATTCGGAATATGATTCACATACACTGAAAAAAGAATATGACCGCGACGTTGCCAAGGGACTGGATATTAAAGTTCCCGTTAACTACTTCCCCGATGATGACCCGACAAAGGAACCAATGGTAACTTGGCGTGCCCATGCAAACCTACTTTATTCAAACTGGCTTAACTATTATGTTTACCAGACAACGCCTTATGATATCAAAACTATAAAATAAAAACAGGAGGACTTGTATGACACAGCAAAAAAATATTACGGTAAACTGTCCTGCCTGCTTTGAGGACAGGGCTTTCAGAATATACTCATCAATTGATGTATCCAAAAATCCCGGCTTGAAGGAGGACATTTTCAGCCGTGAGATATTTAAATTCACCTGTCCAATGTGTGGAGAGGAAATTTTGGTAGCCTATGACTGCACCTACACTGACCCCGATAACAAATATATTATTGCACTTGTTTCGGGAATGGCTCAGGAAAACAAATCAGCCCTTAAGGTTGAAGGTCACACACTGAGAATTGTCACCTCAATTAATGAATTTGTTGAAAAAATTGCTCTTTGCGAGGATGGAATTGACGATAAGGTTGTCGAGCTTTACAAAATAATGCTTGAAGACCAGTTTGAAGACGAACGCCCTGGTTCAAAAATTTTAGGAATTTTTTACGGAGGCAGAGATTTTGAAAACAACAATCTGATGTTTTTTATAATTACCGAAAATGCCGAAAACTGCCGTGCGATGCTTTCAATGCAGACCTATGAGGCAATCACAAATCAGTTCAGGGCATCTGCCGACAAATTTGACGATACATCCGAGATTAACCGTGACTGGGCCATAGGTGCTTTGCAGGGCGGTTTTGAAAATAATATAGAATAAAAATGAACATATTTTTTTAACCCCTTCCATAAGATATATGGGAGGGGTTTTCCTATGTTTGTATCTTTCAGGCTGAGTAGAAAACTTTTGGTTGTTGCTCTCGCCGTTATTATATCAACATCAATGCTGACAGGCATTTGGCATAATCATTCTATAAAAACCGCAAAGGATAATTTGCCTCAGTCCGAAAAAACAACCGCTGTAAATCAAGCTAAAAAAGATTATATTAAATGGGTTGATTTTGGCGTAACAGCCAACGCAATGCAGACAGCATTACAGCTGGACATTGAAAGCAGGAATTCCGAAACACCCCTTAACTGGATTGAACTGCTTGCGGTTTTGGGGACAAAATACGGCGGAGATTTTAACCGTTTTAAAACCTCTGACCTTTCTGCTCTTGCACAGCGCATAAAAGACGGTGAAAGCATCTCTGATATAACCCATGATATGAAATATTATTCATACTATCATCAGGCATACTCGGCAGTTCTTTCAGAATTTGCAGGCGAATATCAAATTCAGAAATACGACGAAAACAACAATCCCGTTTGGGAAAAACAATACGGGCTGAAAGCATTTTCGCCCATTGCAAAAAACTACAACTACTCCCACTACGATGATTTTGGGGCAAGCCGAAGTTACGGCTATAAACGGAAACATCTTGGACACGATATGATGGGGAGTGTGGGCACACCCATTATCGCAATAGAAAGCGGAACTGTGGAAGCAATCGGCTGGAATCAATATGGTGGCTGGCGAATCGGTATACGCAGTTTTGACCGCAAGAGATACTACTATTACGCACACCTGCGAAAAAACCACCCCTATCCACAGGATTTATCCATCGGACACACAGTGAAGGCAGGTGACGTGATAGGCTATTTAGGTATGACAGGATACAGTTCAAAGGAAAATGTCAACAATATTGATACTCCACATCTTCATTGGGGCTTGCAGCTTATATTTGACGAATCACAAAAGGAGGGCAATGGCGAAATATGGATTGACTGCTATGAAATTTCAAAATTTCTTTCAAAAAATGCAAGCACAGTTATAAAAAGTGATGGTACAAATGAATATCATCGAAAATATGACTTCTTTGAAAAATCCGTTGAAAATATGGAATAAAACTTTACGAGAGGCAGGCTTTTGCTATGTATGTTATTAAAATGAAGACAATTATATATTACTTTGCCATTTTTGTGGTATCCCTTGCCAGTATTGGTATAATCAAGCTTTACGACAATCCGTCTGCTCCGACCGCTGCCCTTGATGCCCCCACCGATGCTGCACCTCAAAGCTCTGCCTGGCTTGGTGACTCAAAGAGTGATGATGTCGATGTCCCCATACTGATGTATCATAACATCTTCAGGAGCGGCAACACTCATGGAGATTACATAGTAAGCGAGGCCGCCTTTGAAAAGGACTTGAAATTTCTTTCGGAAAACGGCTACACCGCCATATTTATGCAGGACCTTATCAACTATACCGAGGGCAAAGGCGACCTTCCTGAAAAGCCGGTTGTGCTTACATTTGATGACGGATATTTCAACAACTGTGCTTACGCCTTCCCCCTTTTGAAAAAGTACAATTCAAAGGCAGTTATTTCAATCATCGGCTACTATACCGACCTTTACACCAAATCTCCTGACGAAAATCCGTCGTATTCCCACATTACCTGGAATGACGTTAAAAATATGATGAAATCGGGCTATGTTGAATTTCAAAATCATTCCTACAATCTGCACACCACTGACAAGGGCAGAAACGGAACAAAAAAGAAAAAGGGTGAATCCCTTGCCGAATATAAGGCAGTTCTCACCGAGGATATAGGCAAGCTGCAGGATGCATTTTTAACCAATACTGGCTATGCACCCAACACCTTTACATATCCATTCGGAAGTGTCAGCAACGATTCCTTTAATATTATTAAGGAAATGGGATTTAAGGCAAGTCTTTCCTGCGAAAGCGGAATGAATCATATCAGCCGCAACCCCGAGGATTTGTATATGCTGAAACGGTATCTGCGAACACCCAAAAAATCAGTAGAAGATTTGTTAAAATAAACACCCGTCAACATAAAGCAGGAACACGGAAACCCGCCATGTTCCTGCTTTTGTTTATTGTCCTTTCAAACGTAATACTACCAAAATCCCAAACTTTTTTTGTAACCTTTTGTCGACTGATTACATAAGATAAAGTGAGGAGTCTTTGTATCCTCAAGAAAGGAATGAAGGTATATGTTTAATATGCAAACTGTTATGCCTGAGGGCTATGCATATGTTCCCATACAAATCGCAAATGACCGTAACCTTTACAGCCCCGAGATGGGTCTCAGCCGTGGAACAATCTTCCCGACACTTGACCTGCCTTTTGGAGTTTACGGCAAGCAATCTCTTGGCAAGGAGGCAATGGACAGATGAATGACCGTAATGCTCTTATGAAAGAAATAATGGCATACACCTTTGCCGCACACGAATGGAACCTGTATCTCAACACACATCCCACCGACCGGATGGCTCTTGAGATGTTTCGTCGTATGGCAGACAAGGCTGCCGAACTAAAAAAACGGTACGCCGAAAAATTTGGTCCCATTGTTGCCGAGGATGTGGAAAACGCACATGAATGGACCTGGGTCTGCGACCCCTGGCCCTGGAACAATTAAGGAGGTATTATTGATATATGTGGAATTATCAAAAAAGATTACAGTACCCCATAAACATTAAAAATCCCAACCCCAAACTCGCTGCATTTATCGTGTCGCAATACGGTGGAGCGTACCAAAATGTTAGAGTAGCCTTACTAACGCCTCCAAAATACGCATTTTAGGGACTTTCCGTCTTTTCCTCCTTTTATAATTTCTTTAAAAATTGTCCTTGCCATGTTGTTCTTTTCTACATTACTTACATCAGCATCTTTCAAGACCTCTGTTAATCTGCGAAGCTCTTTTTTGTCAATTTTAACTTCCTCTTCGGGGTCTTCCTCCTGAGTTGTTTCAAGCATCTCTTTTAACTTATCAATTTCATCCGTGATAGCTTTTTTATTCTTCTTGTATTCTTCAAGAGTATCTACGCCATCTTCATAGGCTAATCTCACTCGTTCAAGACGTATTTCAAGTCTTTGAATCTGTGTTGAGATTATTTTGCTATCATCTGTATAGGTCGATTGCTCCAAAACTTCAGATTCAGCAAAATCAAGCTCAACATTTGGAAGTTCCATCTCTGATAAGATGTTAAGAATGATTTTAGCAATTTTTTCGGCTTTTATATATCCAACACCATCACATTTTCCTCTACTTCGCTCTGAACAACCGAAGTATCCTCCCTGATAAGACAGAACCTTACCGCATTTTTCACATCTGAGGATTCCCGTCAACCAATGGGACAACCCTTTTCTGTCAGAATTAAAGAACTTTCGGAACCTTGCTTTTTGCTCTTGCATTTTTTTCTGAGCTTTCTCCCAGGTTTCCATATCGATGATAGGCTCGTGTGGACCATCGGTTATAATTGCAGTATCTGCCGTATAATTTCGTGACAGCTTACCGTCAGGATTCCAACGGGTTTTACCTATGTACACCGGATTATTAAGCCAATATTCTACGGTTCTGTTTTCGATTTTGTTTCCACGATGGGTTCTTATTCCCATAGCATTCAGTTCTTTTGCAATTGTTAAAAGACCTTTACCATTCACATAATCGTTGAAAACCTTTCGTATAATCTCTGCTTCTTCAGGAACAACAATATACTCGCCATTTTCCACTTTGTAACCAAAGCCGGGTATCGAAAGAACACCACCCCTTTTGGCTTTCTCTGTCATACCACGTTTTACTTCTTCTGCAAGGTTGATGCTGTAAAACTCATCCATTGCTTCTATGATAGCTTCAATGAGTATGGATAACTTATCATCACCAATGTCTTCACTGACCGATACAACATCAATATTATGCTCTTTTCGGAGCATAGATTTATAAACGATACTGTCTTCACGATTTCGTGCAAATCGGCTGAATTTCCAAACCAAGATAACATCAAAGGGCTTTGGTTTACGCTTCGCAAGACCTATCATTTCGTTAAATGCAGGTCTGTTTTTAGTTTTTCTTCCGCTGATGCCTTCATCTACAAATATAAATTCTTTTGGCAATAAAATTTGATTTCTTTCCGCATAGAGTCTTATTTTCTCCAACTGACTGGCAGGACTGTATTCAGCCTGATCATCAGTAGAAACTCGTATGTAAGCTGCCGCTACTTTCATTTTGTTTAACCTCCTTCCCTGAAAAAACGGCAACTATTTATTCTATACGATTATTGTATCAATGCCGCTTTTTGAAATCAAATTTTTTTGCTTTGAATTTTTATTTTTCTGTTGTAGTATTCAAAGAGTGCTTGTTCTTCAAGCTCTTTTTTCCAATGCTCCATATCCTTTTCATTTAAGCTTGCGAGTTTTACCTCTTGTTCATCATCACTTACTATGAAGAATTCAACTTTATATTCATCCATTTCTACCACCTCTCATAATTTTATGATGTAATTCTTCTTTGCATAACAACTCATATACGGATTGTTTATATCTAAAAAACAGATGACAGTTTGCGAAACTGTTCCATAGGAATTTCACCTTCCCGGCATCCGCCCGGACTGCTATCATTGCCTGCGACGCTCTTAACGCTCGGACTGTGACTTAGCAGAAGTATCATTATGTGTATCCGTTTTTGTGTTATACTGCAACGCCGTTATCTTGCGTGCTTTCTTTGTCAAAGTGCAAATAAAATGTTCTTTATGATTTCATTAAATCATATTTGACATCAAAACCTTAAGAAATGAACAAAAATTTTTTTAATTCCTCTTTCTACTGCCATCATAACAGCTAAACCCACCATTATTCGGGTGGTTTCAAAAAATTTTTCAAAAATATTTTTTATCTGTCAAACACATCATAACAGTCAAAGGTATCAAAAAGTGATACCTTTGAAAAAATTTTTTAAAAAAGTTTTCGACATCTTTTTTAGGTTTAGGATAATGATATCAGCCAAAGGTGAACGAAACCTTCAGCTTTGAAAAATTCTTTTATAAAAATACCCTTCACTTATAAGGAGAAAAACCAGCCATTTTCCAACCCCTTTTTTTGAAATTTCTTTAAAAAATCGTTTGGCATAATACGACATTTGCTAACAAATAATAAAAACCCTCTCATAAGTAAGGACAAATAAAAGCAATTTTTGAAGCCCTTATTTAAAAAAACTTTTAAAAATCGTTCGACACAAATTGCTATTTTAACAACAGTTCAAAAATACCCCTCATATACCAACAGAAAAAACGGTGATTTTCCAACCCCTTTTTTGAAATTTCATCAAAAAGTCGTCCGACAAAATATGACATTCGCTTGTTTTCGAGCATAAAAAAAGACCGGCATAAACCGATTCTTAAAATAAAAAAGCGACTGACATCCGTCAGCCGCCGCTTGCATATACTCTTTACATTTTACATTGTAACATACCTTGACAACCAAATGCAATTCAAAAACAGTACAAATTTAGTACAATTTTCATACAACTCAAAATTTACGCCGCAGGATATGTACTGTAAACATACTCATAAATGCGTTCTCTATAATCAGAAATTGCATTATCATCCTATTCCAAAGAACCGCTCGAAAAAATCAACCAATTTAGATATAACATTTTGCTTTTTCTCTTCACGATTACCACCGCCGAAGCGAGAAGTTGGTGGCATCAAATTAGTTATATCTGTTCCTGTTGTCTTAACATTTCCATCACGGAAAGAAACCTCTATAAATTTACGAGTTTCCTCTTCTTTAAGATTTTCTTCCTGAATAATTTTCACAAGCTCGCGTTCTTTCTGTTCTGCAACGAAGGTACGCCATTCCGTCATAACATCGTCAACATCATTGATTCCTGCTATGAACGATTCGATGAGGGCCTTCTTACTACGAAGCTCTGGACTTGCATCCACTGCCTTTTGGATTGTGATAAGAATTTCTTTGTCGTCGCAATGAGAATCATGATATTTTTTAACAAGCATCAGAATGTAATCTATATTGATTTCAATCTGTTTTATAAGCTCAATTTCAAAAATAATATCATCAGTAATATCTTCTTTTTCACCTGCCGGTTTACGATTCTTCCACTCATCACGAAGGTCTTGATATCTTCCAAGGTAATCCTGCAAATCCCTATCTGACAAAATTTCATTGCCGACAAATTCATCAAAAGAGGTCAGCAAGTTGCGCATACGAAGAATTGCTCCAAAAAGTAAAATAAACTCTTTTTGATTCTGTTCGCCAGTAATACGTTCTTCGGTTAGCGGGAACTTTGTTTCAAGTTCTTCTATCATATCTACAAAGCCTGGATGGTATTTTCCGTCATCATCCTCGTATCCGAAATAATAATCTTTATATCCACGCATCAATACAATACCACCTGCTTCTTTGTCGCCAAAGAGTGAAATTGCATCATCAGTGCGTTTTTGAAGATTTCTGAAACAAACGATATTTCCAAATGTTTTTATGGAATTCAAAATTCTGTTTGTACGAGAATATGCCTGAATAAGTCCATGCATTTTGAGGTTCTTGTCTACCCACAAAGTATTAAGCGTTGTGGCATCAAACCCTGTTAGGAACATATTAACTACGATAAGCAGGTCAAGTTCCTTGTTCTTCATACGAAGGGAAACATCCTTGTAATAGTTTTGGAACTTATCTCCGTCAGTAGAATAGTTGGTGTGGAAAACCTCGTTATAATCTTTGATAGCAGCATCAAGAAAATCACGTGATGTAGCATCAAGTGCACTTGTATCCTCAGAGTTTTCTTCATCAAGTATTCCATCAGTTTCAGCTTCGTTCGCTCCATAGCTGTAAATAATAGCTATTTTTAACTTCTTCTGAGGTTCTGCCTCCATCTGCTTTTTAAACTCAGCATAATATAACTTCGCAGCATCAACCGAGGATACGGCAAAAATCGAATTAAAGCCGCTTAAGCGTTGTTTCTGTTTTACTTCGTCTATTGCCTCTCTGCCGTTTACCGATGCAACATCCGCTATATTCTTCAAAACATTAAAGGTGTATGTCTTATCTCCACGATATGTTTTTTGGTCAAAGTGGTCAAGAATATACTTTGTTACCAATTCAATTCTTTTTGGAGACAGGAATGCCTTTTCTCTGTCAATATCCCAAACATCCTTATCATCAATATCGGGCTCAATATCCATTGTCTTGATATAATCAACACGGAACGGCAGAACATTTTTATCATTTATGGCATCAACAATGGTATACGTATGCAACTGATCGCCGAATGCCTGCTCGGTTGTGCGAAGGGTGGGATTCTTAGACACACCTGCATTCACCGCAAAAATCGGCGTGCCGGTAAAACCAAACAAGTGATATTTCTTGAAAAACTTTGTAATCGCAAGATGCATATCACCGAACTGACTTCTGTGGCATTCGTCAAATATAATAACAATTCTTTTGTCGAACACTGTGTGTCCGGCATTCTTTTTTATAAAAGTAGAAAGCTTTTGAATGGTTGTAATGATAATCTTTGCATTATCATCTTCAAGCTGTTTCTTCAATACAGAGGTAGAAGTATTGCTGTTCGCTGCACCTTTTTCAAATCGGTCATATTCCTTCATTGTCTGATAGTCAAGGTCTTTTCTGTCAACAACAAATAAAACCTTGTCAATATAATCAAGCTTTGAAGCAAGCTGTGCCGTCTTAAAGGATGTCAACGTTTTACCGCTGCCTGTTGTATGCCAGATATATCCACCACCTGCAACATTACCAAACTTTTTATAGTTATTTGCAATCTCGATACGATTCAATATGCGTTCTGTTGCAACAATCTGATACGGGCGCATAACAAGAAGCATGTTTTCCGCAGTGAAAACACAGTAACGTGCAAGGATGTTAAGGATTGTATGTTTTGCAAAGAAAGTCTTTGTAAAGTCTACAAGGTCAGGAATAATACGATTGTTTGCATCCGCCCAGAATGATGTAAACTCGAAACTGTTGCTTGTTTTTTCTTTCTTCACCTTATTTGATTTTGCATCCTTGATATGGTTAAAACGAGTAGTATTTGAATAGTACTTTGTGTTTGTGCCGTTGGAAACAACGAAAATTTGCACATATTCATAAAGCCCGGAAGACGCCCAAAAACTATCTCGCTGATAGCGGTCAATCTGATTGAACGCTTCACGAATAGGTACACCACGGCGTTTTAATTCAATATGTACCAAAGGAAGACCGTTCACAAGAATTGTTACGTCATAACGATTATCATGTTTTGCTCCTTCTTCGGTCGAAACAGCATATTGATTTATTACTTGCAAGCTGTTGTTGTGTATGCATTTTTTATCAATCAAAAGAATGTTCTTGCTTGTCCCATCATCACGGCGAAGAACTTGAACATGATCTTCCTGAATAAGACGAGTTTTTTCTACAATGCCATCTTTACCGTTGGCAAGTATTTCTGTAAAAAATCTATCCCATTCATTGTCTGAAAATGTATAATTATTTAGTTTTTCAATTTGAGCACGCAAATTTACCACAAGGTCTTTTTCCTTGTGAATAGTTAAATACTTATAACCCAACTCACCCAAAAGTCGTATAAACTCTTTTTCAAGTTCAGCTTCGCTTTGATAGGCATCAGAGCGCTTATCCTGAGGTTTATATTCAGTTACAACAGTGCTTTCACTGCTTTGTGCAACAATGTTAAAGTAGCTCATAATTTCACGACTCCTTTCATTAAGAATCTAAGATTTCTTCTATCATTGGCTCAACGCCGATATTCTTGATGTCCTCAATCATGTGTTGTGCACTAAATCGGTTGACATCTCGGGCTACAAAACGCAAAATATTTGCCGCTGTCTCATTTACCACATATGAGAAACCGTTACGGAGAATCAAGTATGCAAACGAAGCAAATGGATCATAAGCAGTGAAACTTCGTCCACATATTTCCTGGTATGATTTATCTACACTCTGGATTACATATAATGCGTGTTCCTCGCTTGTTTTCATAAACGCTAACAGCACATCAACGAAGCCCTTTTTCTCATGGAGAATTGCCGTAGATATTTTTTCTGCGCTCAAATCATAGATGTAGCTTTCAACTTCATCATCGAAAACTTTTCTTGTGATTTTTTCATCTATCCGTGTTTGGTTTTCTGCTTTTTGCTTATAGGATACCGCTTTCTCGAAAAAGATGGATATCTGTCCCGCATCAGCATAACGATATGCCGCATCTGAATTTGTGGCTTTTTCTGCAATGCTTCTGTAGATGTGGTGTGAATTTCTTGGATCGCCTGTCATGATAAAGTTTATAACACGACCAAGTGAATACACATCACTACGTTTATCACCATCTTTAAGCATCATAAACTGTTCCGGTGCACAGTAGTAAAACTGTCCTACCGCATTGGTATGCATTGTTTGGTGAGAAGTAAAGACATTCAAATCTTTTCCCAATCCAAAATCTGCGATTTTGATCATTCCGGAAATAATGAAAATATTGTTTGCGCTAATATCCCTGTGGATAATGTCACGTTTATGTACTTCTGTCATGATATGAAGAATTTGACGAATACAATTCAGCTTTATATCATCCGATAAATCAAACGATTTAACATACTTGTCCAATGTTGTTTCCGCATACTCCATTGTATATGAACTGCTTCCTTCATCGAATGTGTAAACTTTAATGATTCCGAACGCATCTTGCAGAGATTTGGTGATGTTGTATTCTCTTTTGAAACGACTTCTGATACCTGTATCTGTCAAATAATCGTCTTTCAGCTTTTTCACTACTAATCCCGTCGATTTTTGCCGATAAACGTTCGCAAAACCACCATTCCCAATTGGTTCTAAATCGTCATTTTCCTTGACAAGATGATACCGCCCATTGCTGCGGGTTATTTTGCACAAATCTCTATGGATAATACGATTGAACTCGGCGTATATAGTTTCAATCTTTTCGGCAGCTTCTACTTCTGATAGCGATTGTTCTTGCATTAAGTAACTTTTACCGAGAACAATGTTGAAAAATCTATCTATTTGGCGGCTGTTGAGCAGATCTACAAGTTTATCGTGAACATACGCCCATCTTGACGGAAATCCGGAACGATAGACATCTTTAGTACCGAAATTAGCATTAAAGAACTCTACCAGTTTATACCCTTGCTTATAAGTGTAAAAGCCCGCAGTATCACCACAGAAAATATTTGATATTTCTTTTAATGAATCTGAACTGAGCATAGTGTATCCTTTCTATTTTGCAGATTCGAATGTAAGTAGCTTGTCCCGATAGTATTCATATTGCTTTTGTCTTGCTTCAATTTCTGCTGGTAAACCATCGGTAATATCACTACAAAGAGAATCAAAACGGTCAAGTATAGACACTATACGACTCTGCTCATCTAAAGATGGAATTGGAATAAGTGCTTCACCAATTTTAGTTGCAGATATTGAACATATTTTGCCTTGGGAAACATACTTTGTAATCTGATTATGATACATATTAGATCTTAAATAATAAGAAATATACTTTGCATTTTGGGAATGGCACAAAGTATAACAAGCATCATGTACAGCAACATCTTCGTCACCTTCCCATGCAACACCAATCCCGATATCAATGTTGTTTTCCCCTGCACCAACAATAACAACATCACCTTTATGAGCATATCGCATTTTGGGACGTAATTCTTCTCTTATGTGAGACCTTACTTTCTCGGCATAAACTCCATAATATGTATAAAGCTCACCATAATGAATGCAAGGGACACCCGATTCAGTCGCATCAGCATGAACAAAACGTTTTCCGCGTGTTAATGTTCCCAGTTCACCAAGCGATACCATTGGCGCATCAATATTTTTAAATAAATCATCTAGATAAAAAGCATATTGTTTCTTCCTTGCTGTAAGTTCTGCTGTAAGCACATTAGAATACTGGACAAAGGCATCAAGAATTCGTACAATTTCCTCTTGAATTGGCAGTGGTGGAACAGGAATATCAATCCAATTCCATCGGCTAAAATCGAATCGAAAACGAGCTCCTTCCTCTTTAAAAGATGAGATTTTGTTAGCAATTGCTGACGACTTTACAACATAATTGAAATATTCGTATAACACCTTGCTATTGTCAATTGAAAATACTATATACATAGGGCTTACAAGACCATCGGTGTCATTCTTCAGCATTGCGATAGATCCTATATTCAGTCTTGAGGGATTATATGCCATCATGTTTTTTCTCACGATAGTATAATTTGAAGTATCTTCGCTATGAATAGTGTTTTTTCTATATTCTTCTGCTCGCACTAATCCTTGTGTGTTACTCACAACATAGACCTGCTGCACAGAAGTATCATCTTTCCCTTTCTCCGTTACACGGGTAATTATAGAACCTATACTTTTATACTCAACTCCATCTGGACAAAGCTGTTCAATCAATTCACTTAGTTTACTCATCATTACCACCCTCGCTTTCTTCCTTATCCGGTTTCTTTTTAGGAAATAGCGAATAAATATATTTTATCATTGTTATAATTCCAATAGAAAATGTTAAAAGTGAAATTATAGTTTCTGTGTAATACCATACTTTATTTGTAGTAGGATTAAACAACATAAATATTATTGGCAATATTATATTTGTAATTGATACTATAGCAAAGATTTTCATACCACCTTTTATATCTTTGCTGATACTTATTGCACCCTGACGTTCTTGTAATAATTGTTCTTTTGCAACCAAAAGTTCATTTTTATTTGTGCATTCTTGAATTTCTTCTACAGCGTCATTATATCGTTTTGTGGCATATATATTTACATTTGTATTAAAATTAAATGATGAGAAAGGACTTTTTCCCTGTTCGATTCGTCCGCTATAATTAGTACAAATTCTCTTTTGAAAGTCATCCAAATCAACAATAATAGATTTCGGTATTCCCTCAGCATTTTTAGGATTGTCTGTTCCTTTTATAATTGCTTGTTCAAACATACTTATTGCTTTTTTTGCATTAATCCAATACGGCAACAACTCTTCATAAGAAATTCTGTTGTCATCATCAGAATCGTATATATCAGCTAATTCAGCTTTATCAAATAATTCGTCTATATTTGAATCTATAAAATCCTCCGCATCCGATTCAAGCAACCACTTATTCAGACGTTCAATGTTGTCATTGTTAACTTTAATCTCAGCATCAATTTGTTGTAATTGATTATCAATAAGTTCCTTCTCTGCAGCATCAGAAATTGCTTTATTGGCAATTAAACCACCAATAATTGCAACAAAAGTTGCCGTACACCCAATCATCACAGAAAGAATATCTGTTAAATCATACCATGCAATTATCTCGTTAACAGATGCTATTACATTAAATATCACATTCTCACCTACTATTTTTAATGCTTATAATATTCCTCGTAAGCTTCCAACAACTCGGACTGTGCATCAGCATATCTTGCTGCTTCATCCTCAATTTGAATACAGAAGACTGCTTCCATCACTTTTTTTGTAGCGGACTCTGGCAGCTCATCATACTTAACCTTCGAAAGCAAATTACTATAAAAATCCAACACATCCATATCGCCAAGAATCCGTCCAACTTGCTGATTATTTTCAACCGCCAAACAAAGATCTTCAATTTGAGAATCCGTCCACCCTGAATGCTTGTTTAACATTCCTATTATTCCATGGGTGGTTTCAAAATTATGACTATCGTTTAATCGTTCTATCAAAGATATTTTTTCTTCCTCACTTTTGAGCTGTATATCTTTTAAATGCTCATTTATAAAAGATACTAAATTGCGATAAAAGAAAATGTTTGATCCTTTTTTTATCTTCCATTCACTTTCTAAAAACGGATTAAGTTTATCTTTATATATTTCAGAACCATAATCTTTATCAATGCTTATTATGTATAGATCTTCTCCCTATGGAACTTCTTGAAGTAAGCACTCCCAATTTATCGCATCACCATATTTATTGTCTTTCCCAGGCGGATTACCTATCCTATAACGCATGTAGGCACGCTCGACAACAGATTCACAATTTAATAAATCATTTGTTTCAAAGAAATCTGATATCGTTTTATCAGCGGGCAAACACTTATTTTGAATATCCTCATCTATTCTATTCTTCCACAATTTATATCTTCTCTCTAAAGCAGAAAAATCGGCACTAAATTGTTTGTATTCCTCGTACTCCTTGCAAAAAACAGGATAACTAATTTTCTGTACATCAAATGATTTTAATGCATCTTTTAACTTTGCTTCCCTATTTCTTTGTACTTCATCATAAACTTGTTGAGGAATAAAAAGTTTGATATCACGACCATTAAGTTCTTTAAGTTTGCCAAATTGTGCAAGATCATCATTGGTGAAATGATATAAAGATAACCAGATATTTGAGTCAATAAACAAATTCTTCATTTCATTCTACCTCGATTTCTGTAATGATTTTATCAATCTCATCACGAAGCATCTGTTCGCGTGCGACAATTTCCTTTATCTCCGCATTAAGTTTTACAATGTCAACCTCTTCACGGGTATCTTTGGCCTCAACATAGGTAGAAACTGAAAGGTTATAATTGTTATCTTTGTTTCCAACCTCGCTATTGGAGACAAGTCGGCAGAAATATTCTTCATCTTTTCTTTCCGCAACAGCAGATACAATACGGCTTATATTTTCATCTGAAAGTCTGTTATTCTTTGTTACTTTTACAAATTCGTTGGATGCGTCTACAAAAAGAATAGAGTTATCTGTCTTGTTCTTTTTCAACAACATAATGTTAACAGAAATCGTGATATTCAAGAAAAGATTTGCCGGCAGCTGGATAATTGCATCAACATAGTTGTTGTCAACAAGGTATTTGCGAATTTTCTGCTCTGCACCGCTTCTGTACATAATACCGGGGAAACAAACGATGGCTGCTGCACCATTATTAGCGAGCCAAGAAAGGCTGTGCATAATGAATGCCATATCCCCTTTGGATGCAGGTGCAAGTACACCGGCAGGAGCAAAACGAGGATCGTTTATTAAAGTCGCATTTTTATCTCCTTCCCAAGGCACGGAAAAGGGCGGATTTGAAACAATAAGTTCAAAGGGTTGATCGTCCCAATGCATTGGTGAGAGAAGTGTATCTTCACGAACAACACTAAATTTATCAAAATCAATATTATGTAAAAACATGTTGATGCGACAGAGGTTATATGTGGTAAGGTCTATTTCTTGACCAAAGAAACCTCTTTCGATATTTTCTTTACCAAGTACCTTTTCAACCTTCAAAAGGAGCGAGCCCGAGCCACAAGCAGGGTCATATACCTTATTAATTCTTGTTTTTCCAATAGTACCAAGTCGGGCAAGAAGTTCAGATACATCTGCCGGCGTAAAATACTGACCACCTTTTTTGCCTGCATTTGCAGCATACATACTCATCAGGTATTCATAGGCATCACCAAACATATCAGGGTTAATTCCATCAGTTTCAAAAAGAGGCATTTTTGCAACACCATTTAAGAGTTCAACAAGAACTTTGTTTCTTTTGGCAACAGTTTCACCTATAGATTTACTATTTACATCAAAATCGTCAAAAAGACCTGCGAAGTCGCTTTCAGCATCGCCACTTGCTGCACTACTTTCAATGTGAGCAAAAACCTGTTCCAAGGTTTCATTTAAGTTCTCATCCTTATCAGCTCTTTCTCGAACATTGCAGAAAAGTTCGCTCGGCAGTATAAAAAAGCCTTTTTCCTGAATAAGACCTTCTCTTGCGGCTTCAGCATCACTGTCTGACATTTTTGCATAATCAAAATCCTTGTTTCCTGCAGCATGTTCACCGGCATTTATATACGCAGTAAAATTCTCAGAAATATAGCGATAAAACATTGTTCCGAGAACATATGATTTAAAATCCCATTCTGCAACATGACCTGCATGAACAAGGTCGGTTGCTATTTTATATATGGTACGGAACAATTCTTCACGTTCCTGCGACTTTTTAATATCAGCCATTTTTTCTTTCCTCCAAATCACACATTCTCCAACAAATCCTCAATCTTGCATCCGAGCGTTTTTGAAAGAGCAAGAAGGGTTGTTGTTGCTGCTTTATTTATATCTTTTGCTTTCAGTTCGTATTGTTGCAAAGTTCTTAAGTTTACTCCTGATTTTTCGGCAAGTTCTCTTTGGGAGTAGCCAATGTTTTTGCGAAGTTCCTGTAATTTTGTTGTTGTGGTTTTTCTTTCTATAATTGAATTAACTACATCTACAAATTTATCTTCGTGCGCTTCGTGAAGTGTTGGATAAAGCTTTTCAATTTCTTTTGTAGATACATTCTGAAAAATGTCTTTAAATGTTCTGCCTGTATGCCATTGATAGTAAGCTACAATCCATCCGCACCAATATTCAGGTGAACAATCATATTCTGTCTGTACTTCCGGGAGGTCTTGTTCAATACCTGCTTTTACAACAATTTCGTGAACAAGCTCTGTTCCTGATAATCCTGAAATGATTTTAGGTACACCATTTCCAAACTGTGTTGCAAACCCGGTTGTAACAAATAAATCAAAAAACTTCTGGAGTGTCATATTGCAAGCATTGACTGCATAATCTGCAGCTTCGCCAAGATTTCGCATTGCATCATCTAAATACTGCTCATCGTAAGCGCGCATCATCAGGTGTTACCTCCTCACGAATAATATCTCTCATATAAAGTCGGTTTAAATGTTCTTTTTCAAGTTCAGCATTAAATGCTTCTCTTGCTTCATCATCTCTTGCTTTACGCTTTGCATAGTAGATTGTGTTATCACAAACTTCATAAGACACAAACTTTATCTCATCAAATGCCTTTTTGCTCTTTAAAACAAC
>JAZNCI010000048.1:0-44111 GCA_045587485.1 Clostridia bacterium | reverse complement strand
CGCCGTTAGCACTAAGCTAATGGCGGTATTCCTTATATCAAGATACTATTATCTTCCGCTATTCTATTAGAAAGTTCTTACTTATACTTTTAAGAGTTTTGTCCGGCGGCGGAGGTTATCTGTGCCGTTAAGCCGAGCGGGTGGAGCGGGACTAGAGGGGGGTATATTACGGGCGTTTCCGATTTTCTACCCTAGACTTTGTTTTGATGTGGCTCTTGCTCTTTTGAAGCAACATTTACTTTCCTACTTCGGTCAGTCCCTAAAATCAAATAAGTCTTTGGGGCTTATGTCTAGGACTTCACATAACCTAAATATAACATCAAAAGAAACGCCTACATTCCCTAACTCAATCGCACTTATGTGGCTTCGGTCTATGTCTACCAATTCGGCAAGCTGTAGTTGCGTTAACTTCTTTCTCTTGCGATAATATACTACATTAAGTCCGAACTTTTCATAAAGGCTTTTATACTCTTTTCGCATACTTATCACCTCTATAATATTTTAGAGAGATAATCAGTAGCTATAAACCTTGCTTAAACAGCGTGATGCTATTGACACAAGTCGTTTTACTTGCTAAACTAATATTATCAAATATGAGAGGAAGTAAACCCTATGGAAAACATCTCGGTCATTTTAATGTTGTTAGCATTTTTACTGTTCATTGTTGGTGTAGTCCTATTTATTATCAAGGCAATCAAACACCAAAAGAAGAAGCCTGCTATTCTCTGTGTTCTTCTTGCTATCGTTATGCTGATTGTAAGTGTTGTAATTATGCCGACTGACATGGGAACAACAGATCAAGTTGCCGATAATGGAGCTGCGGCCTTGACAGAGGAATTAGAAACTTTTGCCGCAGAATACTGTATGGCTTATATGGATAGTTTGAAGAACCCCTATTCCTTTACAGTTAAGTCTGCTTGGGCTCATGCTATTACCAGTGGCGATAATGCGGGTAAGTATTCTGTTTATATTAAGTTTACCGCAGAAAATGGTTTAGGTGGCACTGTTGCCGATGAAATAGGAGCTGAGGTTATAAGCAAGGAAGATTTGAAGAATTTCTACCCCGAAATCCACACATGGGGTAGCGAGCCTTCCTACAAAACTATGGGACATGGTCAAGACCTTAGTGCTGAAGCAGTTCAAGACTACATCAATAAAAACTACGATTAAAGTATAAGCAGAAAGAGGGAGCGTTATGCTCCCTCTTCTCTATTACAGTCCCCACTCCTTAACTCTCCTATAGAAAGTGTTGGGCTTTACATCTAGGCGTTTCATAGCTTCAACCGCAGTTATCTTATCTGCTCTCCATTCCTTAACAACGGCTTCAAACTGTTCTCTATCAATCTTCATCTTTTGGCGTCCTTGGTATAGTCCCTGTTCTTTGGCAATCGCTATGCCCTCTCTCTGACGCTCGAGGATATTCTCACGCTCTAGCTCTGCCATAGCTCCGAATACAGTCAACATAAACTTTCCCTGCGGTGTTGCTGTATCAATACATTCTTTCAAGCTCACAAAGTCAACGCCCTTATTTGTAAGCTGTTCTACAATGGTAAGCAAGTCCTTAGTATTTCTTGCTATTCTGCTGATACTTTCCGTTATGACTACATCACCTTTACGACAAAAGGATAAAAGAGCTTTTAACTGTTCTCTATCTGTGTTCTTTCCGCTTTGTTTGTCTATGTAGATATCTTTTACCGAAATACCGTAGTTTTGCAGTTCGTCAATTTGCCTGTCCTCCTTTTGGTTTGCAGTAGATACTCTTGCATATCCAAATACTATAGTCATCATCTCCTCATCATAAGTGTGCTGGTTTTATTATACAACAAATTTGTATAGCATGATAAGTTTAGAAACGTTAATAAATTTATCCCTCTTAATGACTGATTTAACAAATTCAATATCTAAAAGGTAAAATCAAATGCATTATAACCCAACATCATATTAAATAAATATTTCCAAGGAGAGATAAATGATGTTTAAAGATTATCCTGATATTCTCACAGTAGAGGAGGCCTGCGAGGTTCCCAGAATCGGTTATAATGCGATTTATGAATATCTTAATTCCGGCAAGCTAAAAGCCTACCGTAACGGACGGGTCTGGCGAATTCCCAAGCAATCCGTTAAAGACTTTATTATGGAATGTATAAAAAGTTAATCTGACTATATCCCGGGTGCTAAGCACTCGGGATATCTTCTTTTTTTGAAACATACATAAATTTTGTTATGCCGTAATCCCATAATATTTGACGTATACCTTCCATAAGAGCATAAAACTCCCGTCTTCTTCCATAGAATCTGTGCCCATCTATATAGCTTACAGCATTTGAAACAATATGTATATGCAGGTGTTTACAGTTTTCATGAACAGCGTATAAGGTTTGATATTCCTGTCCTATAAACTCTGCGATTCTTCTGCCTATTTCATTAGCTATTTTGGGCTCGTTTAGTTCATATAATGCAAACGATACCGCATAATGCCGAAGCTGCACACCGGTTCTTTTGCCAAACTGCTCTGATACATTTATCATGCTTTCAATCGGGCATTGAAAATCAACCCCATAACCTCCATAACACTTGCTTAAAGTTTTATATGGATTAAAAATATACCTAGTGACAAGTGCTATTGCATTTTCATTACGGTAATTTCCACTACCGTTAAATGATTCAAAAATAGCCATAATAATTTTTCCTTTCGTAATATAATATTTTTATATATTGTATATATCTATATCTATATATTTATATATAAATATACAATAATAAATAATTTAATTAATTATAAGTGGTCCTTTATTTGTAGCGAGGGGAAGAAAACTCACTTGTTTCTTCCCCCGGGGCCCCCATAATTCTTTATCATATAGTTTGTTCAGTTGTAAAAGATTATTATTAATTATACAAAAAATCCGACTAATTTATATAAATAATAAACAAGTCAGATTTTCCATATGATATTTACTTTATTTCCTTCCAGCAATATACGTTCTATAAATTCAGCTGCTATAATCTTCTTTTCATCAAATTCAAGTGATTTAAAATCAATTTGTCGTATCTTTTTGGGTTCGTTTTTAATACTGTTCATTATGTCATTGCGCTGTTTATGTAATGCCTCTATCTGCTTTGAAATATATGTGGCAGAAATCTCACTGCACTCCGCAAGAGCTGTTACAAGCCTTTCTATCTTTTGCTCTATTGCCAGAATGTCAGATGATACCTCTTTTGTTGCCGGAATTAAATCTCCGGGAGGTGATTCCTTTAATATCTCACCAATCTGTTCTGCAATCTTCATTTCAAGCTCGCGTAGGTCGATATTAATTGTAGATTTACAAGTTGAGAAATTTGACCTTCCTGAGCAAATAAGATAATATTTATCCTCCGATTTGCTGTAATTAATTTTCACTGCATATCCGCACTTTCCACATTTCATAAGACCGGTAAGCCACGAATACTTGCCCACATTTACTCTTGAAATCTGCGGATTCTTTGAGAGCTTTTCCTGAACCGTAAGCCACAGCTCTGAATCAATAAATCCTTCGTGATTTGCAACAGTAAGCATCTGTCCTTCTAGTGAATTATATTTGTTTTTGGAGCGGTCTCGTCTGCCGATAACATTACAAGCGTGTATTCCGTCAAAAGCCTCAATCTCCTGCTGAATTTGAAGTCCTTTAGATAAGTAATACCAGTACACATCATTATCAGCTTTTACATATACCGGACTATGCAAAATGCGGGATAATGTGACATTATCCCACACCTCCCGTTTAGGTCCGTGTATTCCTTTTTCTGTCAGTTCTTTTGCCAACCCTCGGAGAGAGGTTTCGGGCTTTGCATATTCTTCAAATATCATTTTGACGATTTCGGATTTGTCATTTGCCACAAGTGAAGATGCCCGTGTGCCATCAACCAAAATCTTGATTAATTCAAATCCAAATGGTGCAGGTCCACCCGTCCACGCTCCAAGCCGAAATCTATGAACATAATTATCTTTAACACGCTCAGCTGTAGTCTCCCTTTCAAGCTGCGCAAAAGTCATAACAATATTAAGCATTGCTCTTCCTATAGGGGTTGCCGTATCAAAATTTTCGGTTGCCGAATTAAATTCCACACCGTTCACCGAAAGAGTTTCCCACAAACGACTAAAATCCGCTATAGAACGGCTGAAACGGTCGAGCCTATATACGAATATCTTTTTTACAGTTCCTGCCTCCACAGCCTTCATTAGCTCTGTAAAGGCAGGGCGTTTTATATTCTTACCCGAATATCCCTTGTCCTTAAAAACCTTCGCGTCCTCTCCGGCAAATTTACGGCATTCGGCAATTTGTCCTTCAATAGATAAGCTGTCCTTTTTATCAATGGATTGTCTGGCGTATATTGCATTCACTAAGCATACCTCTTTCCTTTAACGGTCTGCAAAAGCAAAATGCATCTGCGGTGAACCTCAGCCTGACGAACCAGACGCTCGGATATATTTTTTGTTGAAAAAGTATTAGTAATTTTCATTTTACTACCTCCTCATAGAAATTATATGTAGCTGACCGAAATAAATATGACGGTAGCTTTATGAAAAGGTTAGATGCGTTGTAAAAGTTTACAAAACATTTTTCTTTTTTCTATTGATTTTATTTTTGCGCCGTATATAATATTAAATAAATCCAACTTTTTAAGGAAGTGTTTAGATGAAGCGTATTAATTTTAATCAAAAATGGTTATCTAATGGTATAGGTGAAGAATATAAAAGTTGGGAAACTAATGATCCAAATAATGCAACTGATACCTCGCATATTTTTATTGAGTCACCAACTGGCACTGGCAAAACATCTTTTATTTTAAATAAACTTTTACCATATGCCGCCAAAAAACAAAGACATATTTTATATCTTTGCAACCGTACCGCACTTGAAAAGCAAATGAAGAATGCTGTTGCAAAAAAACTTCTCCCCGCACGCAATGATATACCTTGTACAGATAATAACGCTTTCTTTTTTCCAGAAAGAAAAGCATCAATCACGATATTAAATTACCAATCACTATTAAGATCTATAAAACTAAACCAACAAAATGGTTATTTCTTTAATCCTTTTTACTATGTCATATTAGATGAAGCGCATTTCTTTTTAGAAGATGCTTTATTCAATTCTTTGACTGGAATAATATACGATAAGATAATGACACACTTTTCCAGAGCAGTATTAATATTTATGTCCGCAACAATAATAGAATTTGAGGGCATTTACGATTTAACCAAAAAAGATTCATCAAATTATTATTTTAGTCCGAATTTAAATATAACTACAACAAAATATCATAATTCTTTTACTAATACACGATATCAACCTTATACGTATCAAACAGATAACGAAGTTATTAGTAAAATTAAAACTTGCCCCGATAACGAAAAATGGCTTATTTTTGTTTCGTCAAAAAAAGCCGGTGAAAACTTAAAAACTAAAATTAGAGAAAGTACTGGCAAAACCGTTGCATTTTTAGACTCAAGCAAGAAAAAAACCATCACGTGGGAAAGAATAGTTAAAGATTCACATTTTGCAGAAAATATACTAATCTCGACAAAGGTATTAGATAACGGTGTTAATATAACCGACCCCAGTGTTAAACACATTGTTTTGCCCTTTTGTTGTAAAACTGATTTTCTTCAGATGCTTGGCCGTAAAAGATTTACAGAGAAGAACGAAATGGTAAATGTCTACATTAAATCTCCAACAATTCAAGCTTTAAATGCGCAACTTAAACAATTAATTTATTTAGATAAAACTATGAATATCTTTATTCAGAAACAGCACAATCCTGAATTTATGCTAAATCAACTAAGAAAACTTTGGACCAACTGTGATAGAAGCACAAATAGTTTATTCTATATCAACAACAGTAAAAATCTTGTTATAAATGTACCAGCTTGTCTTAAAATAGGTTTAATGCGCAATTTTTATCAAGCCCTTAAAGAAAACTATTATAAGGCAGATTTTTTCCTGAATATTATAAAAGATTGGTTAGGAGAAAGTTCAAAACCAGTATTATCCCCGATAACTATGCCAAATTGTAATTCACTAGACGACTTTATAAAACTATATTTGGATAAAACAATTACGGATGATGATATCGAAGATATATATAACGGCTTTCAGCAATTATACAAAATGCATTGCACTGTGTCTATTACTGACTCCGAAAAATTAAAGAAAGCTCTCAGTATTAGAAAAGGGAAAGACCGGCGTATACCTACCATAAATAACGAATTAAAATTTCTAAATTTCCCATATAAAATCACAAAGAAACAAGGTTGCCTGGCATTAAGAAGGTTTGCAGAGTAAATTGCCTTCCAACCGCTGCCTATGGGGACAGCCTTGACTGGAAGAATTTATCTGCAACCGAAATTGCAGGTCGTGTTACCTCCAAGGTAAAGCCTGGCAGCATTGTGTTGTTCCACAACGCCGCTCTTCATACGCCTGAAGCCCTACCAATCATCATCGAAACACTGCAACAAGATGGGTACAAGATTGTTCCTATTTCGGAATTAATTCTCACCGAAGACTACACCATCGACCACAGTGGTATGCAAATCCCCAATAAGCAGAAAAATGCAAAAGTCAACAAAACACAAAATGCCGATACAAAGAAAACAGAAGAAAAAAGTCAGCCCGCCTCTGCCCCGACAGATATCATAGCAATTACAAAACCCCTTTCCGAAAATCGGAAAGGGGTAAAATAATCATTCCTCTTCATCCTCGGGCATATCCCAGGTGTGATAAACGTTCTGCACGTCGTCGTTATCTTCAAGCATATCAATGAGCTTTTCAAGATTTTTAACCGCCTCGGGGTCGGTTACCTCGGTAAGGGTTTGTGGAATGTAACTGATTTCAGCCTGTTCAAACTCGTAGCCCTTTGCTTCAAGTGTTTCTCGAACCTTGCTGAAATCCTCGGGTGATGATGTAACCTCATAACACTCATCCTCTGAACCGAAATCCTCGGCCCCTGCATCCAGGGCATCCATCATCAGGGTATCCTCGTCGATGCTGTCAGCCTTTGCAATAACAAGCTGGCCCTTTCGTTCAAACATAAAACCAACACTTCCAGTCTGGCCAAGATTGCCGCCGTATTTATCAAAATAGTGGCGCATATCGCCCGCTGTACGGTTTTTATTATCGCTGAGTGTTTCAACCATAAATGCAACACCGCTGGGGCCGTAGCCTTCATAGGTAAGCTCAAAATATTCCTTGTTGCTATCCTCCCCTGCTGCTTTTTTAATACTTCTCTGAATGGTGTCATTGGGCATATTGTTTGCCTTTGCCTTTGCAATAGCATCACGCAGCTTTGAGTTGCTGTCGGGGTCGGGTCCGCCCTCTTTTACTGCAACTACCAGTTCACGACCGATTTTGGTAAAAAGCTTGCCCCTTTTTGCATCAAGTGCACCTTTCTTTCTTTTTATAGTTGCCCATTTGGAATGTCCTGACATTTTGTTTTTCCTCCTAAAGTTCCTTTGACAGTCTTAAATTTTATTTTTCTTCGTCGATAACCGATTTAAGACCTGTAGCAAGACCTGCCAAGCCCTGTATCTCCGACGGAATAATAATCTTTGTAGCCTTGCCGTCTGCGGCCTTTGCAAACGCCTCCAGACTCTTTATTGTAAGAACAGATTCTGTCGGTGATGCCTCGTTCAGCATACGGATACCGCTTGCGGTAGCCTCCTGAACCGAAAGGATTGCCTGAGCCTCACCTTCAGCAATGCGGATTGCAGATTCCTTCTCGGCCTCTGCTTTGAGAATCTGGGATTCTTTTTCTGCCTCAGCCTTTAAGATTGCAGCCGCCTTTTCGCCCTCTGCAACCAGAATTGCAGACTTTTTTTCACCCTCAGCACGCAAGATTGCCTCACGTCTTTCACGCTCTGCCTTCATCTGTTTTTCCATCGCTTCGCGGATGCCTGCGGGTGGAATAATATTCTTAAGCTCAACACGGTTGACCCTGATACCCCATGGGTCGGTTGCTTCATCAAGAATAGAACGCATTTTTGTGTTGATGACATCACGTGAGGTCAAGCTTTCATCAAGCTCCATATCGCCGATAATATTACGAAGCGTTGTGGCTGTCAGATTTTCAATTGCCGCCATTGGCAACTCGACGCCATAGGTATAAAGCTTTGGATCGATTATCTGGAAATATACTACCGTATCAATCTGCATTGTTACGTTATCTTTTGTGATAACAGGCTGAGGTGCAAAATCAACAACCTGCTCTTTTAATGTAACTCTTTTTGCAACTCTGTCGATAAAAGGGACCTTTATATGAAGACCAACGCTCCACGTTCCGCTATATGCACCCAGACGTTCAATGACATATGCATGTGCCTGAGGAACAACCTTGATATTTGAAGCAATTAAAACAATAATTATGACCAGTAAAATTAAAAACGGCATAAAAATACTCCTTTGCAATATAATTTGTTTATATAATTAATTATCTGCCGAAACAACAACCTTTACACCTTCGAGTGCCACAATTGTTACAGAAGACCCATCAGCTATAATTTCTCCGTTTACAGATTTTGCTGACCACAGCTGTCCCATAACCTTAACCTGTCCGCAGCCTTTGATACTGTTGATTTCTTCAACAACTACACCTTTTGCGGAAATAATTCTGTCAGCATTTGTAGCAATAGTATTGCGGTTTAAAAACCTTCTTGCCAGAGGCCGTGTTGCAATAACCATAACCGCAGAAACGACTATAAAAACAGATATCTGTACAATTGTTCCTGCCCCAAATGCGGCAATTACTGCAACAACCAGTGCAGACAACGCAAACCAAAGCGTAATCAGATTAACCGTCGAAACCTCAATAACTCCAAGTACAACTGCGGTAATCAACCAGATAATTGACCAGGTATCCATAACCGTAACCTCCTTTTATAAAATCTGTCACAAACCGCCTGAAAACACACAACGGAACCTTTACAGTTCCGTCGGGCTTTTTAATATGCTCTCTTATAACCGCCGTTGCGCTTACCTTCTGTGTTGCGTTTAAGATCCTGTATCTTTTCTTCGCTGTCCTGCTTGAATTTAAGGAGCTTATCTTCAAAAGACATAGTTTCCATATCCTTTGACTTGTGAGAAAATTCGAAAACCTCGGGAGCGCCCTTGAGACCACCGTTGTTTTTCTGTTTTTCGCTGTTCTTTTTCTTTGTTTTTTCCTCAACGGCTTTCTTGATAGACAGACTTATCTTGCCCTGCTCATCAACAGAAAGCACCTTGACCTTTACACTTTGTCCCGCCGTCAGATGTTTGTTTATATCATCAACATATTCTGTCGACACCTCAGAAATATGTACAAGACCTGTTTTTCCTCCTTCAAGCTCAATAAACGCACCAAAGGGCGCAATGCCTGTAACCTTTCCACGAAGTATACTTCCTTCTTCAATCTGCATAGCTTTCAAAAATCCTCCTCAGATGCCCCGCTGACATCGCTTGTATATTTCCATTCACTTTATCTTTTGAATTGTTACTGACTTATATCCACAAAAACACGTTCGTTAGGCTTTACAAGACCCAATTTGTCACGGGCTGCACGCTGAATATATTCGTCGGTATCTGCCTTATTTTTTTCGTCTTCCAGCTTTTGATTTTCAAGCTGTGCCTCGGCAATCTTTTGTTTGTATTCATTGGCAAGGCTATCATACCGTGAAAGTGTAATTTGTTGCTCAATAAATTTGCAAACCACACCTATACACGCTGCCAATACAACCGCAAGGATAATCAATCTTTTTACAGAAACTTTCTTCTGTTTCTTTTTATCGTTACGCATTGGCATAAACCCCCAATCCTACAGTATTCTAAAGTAATTATATATCATCAAAACCCCTTTGTCAATACTCAACCGTTACTTTTTTCTCAGCATAAACCTGACATTTTTCAAACGCACCGAAAGTCTGTCACCGTTGCGCCTGACAAGTCTTCTTACCCTACGAATTCCATATCCTGTATACCACATAACAACATTTACGGGCTTTTTGAATATTTTTAATATAAGCTTAAGCGGAAAGATTATAATTTTAATTATTTTTTCAGCCAGTTTAACCAGCCACTTTATTATTGCTGTGCTGACATTGAGAAATCTGTTTTTGACCACCGATGCATATATACCTATTCCTGCTCCAAAGCCTATAAAGCCCTGCCACCTTATCTCGCCGCTGTTTTTAAGATACGCCGCTCCGAATACAATTACCGCCGAAGCAGCAAGGAACACTATGTCCTCCAGATTAACAATCCCGTCACTGGGCCCCAAGATTCTGCGGCTGACACGCAGTAAATCATATATAAATGCCGCAACAATACCTGCGAGCAAACTTGCCGCAAAAAAGCCCGTTTCCATTGAAACAGAATTATACATTAGACTGCTCCCTACTTGAAAATTTTGCTGAAAAAGCTACCTTTATCACTTTTATGACCGTCAGCATATTCAATACTGTCAATATCACCTTCAATTTCAAGTTCGCCATCCTCAACATTAAGACGATTTATCCTGAACTCTGCACCCTTCACTGTCATAACACCTCGGGCGGTGTAGGCAACAATCTTATCCTCATCAAAACTGTCAACATCCTCCACCCCGGTAACTGTCAGCTTTTCACGCCCCATCATACTAATTTTATGTTCGCTGTTTCTTTTTTCATCCATTTTTGCATAACCTCACTTTTTATTTTAAGATAATACAAATATATTTCTGCAATTAAGTCTTTATTCTTTTTTATTTGGCATAAAAAAGCGCCTTTTGTGCGCTTCACAGGCGAGCAGAAAAGGATACAGCTTTTTTCGTCTATGTGCTTTTCTGCCATTGGCAAAAATTTTCGCACGGACAATTTAAATTTTGTTTTCATATAATAGAGGTTTAGTACCTATCGATGCTAAACCCCCATTATATGAAAAAGGCTGCTAATTAATCAAATTAAATAAATACATAAAAATGTACGGGACGATGCCCACATCGTCCCGTATTTTGGACAGATGCAAGCATCCATCCCTACAAAATTCATCAATTCAATTATAATTTGATTAATACAGCAGCCTTTTTAAATTCTAAATGACTATTTCTTAAGATACTTTGCAACCTCTGCTGCAACAAGCTTGGTAATTCTTTCCATATCCTCTGGTGACATTGAAGCAGCCTTGCCGCAATCTGCTTTGCCGTCGCTGCTGAAGAGCTTCATCTTCTCCATTGTAGCAAGCTTTACGGCCTCAACTGCTGCAGGAATAAGGTCGATAATACCCTTGTCCATATTTGAGAACTTCTTAAATTCTGCCTCAACTGCTGCAACGTTTATATCTGTAAAGATGTTAACCTTGCTGATACCATCCTTGATAGCCTGACGGAAGTCGTTATCCGTAAGGCCTGAACCACCGTGAAGAACCAGAGGAACATCAACAGTCTTTGCAATTGTACGAATTCTCTCAAAATCAAGTTTGGGAGGCAGCTTGTATGCACCGTGAGCGTTGCCAACGGCAATTGCAAGCGCATCTACGCCTGTCTTTTCAACAAAGTCCTTTGCAAGTGCAGGGTCTGTAAAGAATGCAGAGGGGTCAGCCAAGTGGTTGCTTCCTTCTGCAGAGCCTTCATTGTCGCCGACGTGACCAAGCTCACCTTCAATTGTTGCACCGTAGGAATGAGCAATGTCTGCCATTTCCTTAACCTTGCGCACATTTTCTTCATATGAATCTGTTGAGCAGTCATACATAACCGAGCTAAAGCCCAGCTTGAGCGCCTTAACGCAGGTGTCGTATGTAAGACCATGGTCAAGATGGATAACCACGGGAACTGATGCCTTTTTTGCCATAGGAATAAGATAGTAAGAAATCTCTTCCAACGGGCCGTAAGGGAGCAAAATTTCTGCAGAACCCATAATAACCGGTGATCTTGTTGATTCAGCCGCAGCAATAATACCACGGGCAAGTTCCAGATTTACAGCATTAAAAAGACCAACCGCATAGTGACCCTTTTTTGCCGGTCTGAGAACTTCGTTCATATTAACTAACATTTTGTCTTCCTCCTTAGTCAACAGCCGTATGGGCTGTCGAAAATGATATTAACAGTCATATTTTCTTTATTTTACAACAAAAACAAAGAAATGTCAAGACATTTCACAGAAAAATACAAATTATTTTGTGTGAAAGAACAAAGCGGCTTTGCCGTTCGCCGCAGGCGGCGGTCGAAGTGATAACGCTTTGTTAGCCCCTGTGCATTTCGGCATAGCCGAAAATCTTGCACGGGCATCAAATTAATGTTTTCACTTAATATGAAATTGCTCAATTTCTTATTAAATGAAAAAGCCGTGAGAAATTTAATACCCACGGCTTTTTACCTGACATAAATTAATCAAGAACCTCAACTGTTTTGTTATAGTGTGACTTAAGAGCTGCTGTTGCAAGAGTATGTGAAAGCACCGTTTCTTCGGGTGTAAAGAGGCCGAAGGGAACTTCAACTCCTGCATATTCAAGCATAAATGCTGCAATCTGCTGCTGAATAGCGTCTGTAAAACCAAATTCAAAGATAGGACCTGTAATGGTAGGAATCATTGGCTTGTAACCGATAATAATTCTGTTCCACGACTGTTCCTTACCCCATGATGAGGTATAGTGAAATGCGTTTGCATCGTCACTGCTGAACTTTGCGCTACATTCTGTGCCATAAATTTCAAAGAACCAACGGTTTGTTGAGCCTGGTTCCATACGCTTTGTTTCAAGTGTCATCGGAATTTCGTCACCATCTGCATTTAAGGTTGTGCAGAAGATCGTGCAGTTGTCAAATGTGTCACAAACTGCCATTCCACCCTTTCCGTCAGGACGTTCCTTTACGATATTGCTGAAATGCGCTCTAACCGTTTTGGGTTTGAAACCAAGACGGAAAGGAACGTGCTGAGTGTGAATACCAAGGTCGCCAAGGCAACCGTATTCGCCGTTGAATTTAACCATACGTTTCCAGTTGATAGGTTTGTTTACATCCATATCGCTGCAATGGTTAAATCCACAGTGAATTTCAAGAACCTTGCCGAACTTTCCTTCATTATACCAATTAATCATTGTCTGCATTGCGGGGTAATAGGGGAACTCGCTGCAACAACGAACAAAGGTGTCGGGGTTTGCCTTGATAGCCGCCATAATATTTTCGTTTGCTTTTTTGTCAATACCAAAGGGCTTTTCGCCAAGAAGAGCCTTGCCGCTGTTTATAATATCAACATAGAACTGTTCGTGAAGGTTGTGCGGAACAGCACAGTAAATTGCATCAATGTCTTCCTTATCAAGAAGCTCCTTGTAGTCTGCAACAGAATACTTAATTTCGGGGAAGTTCTTCTGGAACCATTCCATCTCCTTGGGAACAACCGAACATATACCAACAATCTCAGGCTTTGGAACATCCTCGGTAAGATGACACCAGCGAGCTGCCGCTGATGCAAATTCTCTTGCCATAAGTCCGCAACCTATAAGACCAAATCTTACAGTTTTCATAGTTAAATTTCCTTTCCTTTTCTTTATTAAGCAAAGGGCCATTGCAGGGAATCCCGCAATAGCCCCTATTTTTTCTTATCAAGGGCAAAGGGAATTGAAAACAATTGCCCCGCCCAAAAGTACTATTAAATTTTTAATTTATATGGCTTGGGTTCAAATTCCCTTGCCCATAAAATTAATAACCAAAGTGCTTTTCTGTCTCTGCGATTGATTCTTCGATGATTTCGAGACCCTTGAGAGCTGCTTCGTCGTCGAGAATCATAGGAGGTGACATACGGAGAATGTGACCTGACGGTACCCAAGCAAGACCCTTCTTGAATGCCTTCTGGTAAATCATTGTACCAGCTTCAGCAAACGGTTCTTTGGTGTCGCGGTCCTTAACGATTTCGATAGCCTGGAGACAACCAAGAGCACGAACATCACCGATGATGGGATGTGCTTCCTTCATTTCTTTCATCTTCTTAAGCATAATTTCACCAAGGTGAGCACTGCGTTCGTTGAGCTGTTCTTCTTCGATAACCTTGATTGATTCAAGAGCAGCAGCACAAGCCATAGGATTACCGCCGTAGCTTGAAGAAGCTGAAATCTTTTCGATTGCAGGAGCAAGATCCTTTGATACTGCCATAGCTGTAACAGGGAAACCATTACCAAAACCTTTACCGAGAGTTGTTATGTCAGCTGTAACATTCCAGTGATCCATAGCAAGGTACTTACCTGTTCTTGCCATACAGTTAAGAACTTCGTCAGCAAAGAGAAGTATGCCTCTCTTGTCACAAAGAGCACGAAGTGCGGGAAGGAAATCAGCAGGAGGAATGATAGAACCGCCCCAACCCTGAACAGGTTCAAGAACGATAGCTGCAACATTCTTGCCGCCTGATGCACAAGCATTGTCAAGCATACCTTCGATCATATGAATATAAGGGGATGAATCCTTCCAAGCTTCTTCTTCGCTTCTGCCAAAGAAGTCACGATAGGGATTAGGTCTGGGAACGAGCATAAAGCCGGGAGCTCTCATATGAGTATCTGCACCAACTACTGCAAGTGAGTTTGCGCCATATGTCTTACCATGGAAATCTCTGAAGAATGAGATAAATTCCTGCTTGCCTGTTGCAGCACGAGCGCAACGAAGACCTGCTTCAACCGCGGTTGTACCTGAATCATAAAGTTGGAAACCACCGAAACGTCCGCCTGTGATTTCGTGAAGCTTTTCAACAAGCTCCATCTTTACCTTTGTGGTAAAGTCGTGGCAGTTCATAAGGTTCTTTGCGTGGAAAGCAACTGCTTCGCTGATTTTAGGATGACAGTGACCAAGACCTGTAACATAGATACCTGATGAGAAGTCAAGATATGTATTTCCATCAACGTCTTTAAGTGTGTAGCCATAGCCTGATTCAAAAGAAACAGGGAACAATGAAACCTGACTTGAGTAACCCTTAAAGTGCTTAGCACATCTTTCGTGATACTCGATTGACTTGGGGCCCGGAACAGTCTCGGACACCATGTTGGGAACATTTGCAAGATCCATTTTTGCCCAATAATTACTCATAATGAAAACCTCTTTTCGTATAATATATCTTGGCAAACTTTTGCCAACTAATTTTATCCGTTTATCATTATACAACAAACTTGTTCATAAGTCAATACCCAAATTTAGCTTTTAAAAACAGTTCGCTTACCCAAAGCTTTCGTTTTACTTTTCTTATATTTACGAAAGATAGCTTCGCCATTTTGCACGCAAAGAAAAAAGCTGCATCAATGTGCAGCTTATATGGTTTTTTCTTTTTATTTCACAAAATTTTCTGCAATAATGGAAATGGCTTTTTCTTTCATCAAAACAAGCCCGTGCTCATTTAAAACCCCCTGAAGAGCAAGAGGTTCAAGCATCTTTGTGGAGAATTCAGAAAGAATATTCTCAAATTCAAACAATCCAAGTGCATCACTGGGGACCATTTCAAGATAAAATGCACTCTGATACTTTATAAGACGACTCTCGCCAATATATGCTTCAAAAATTTCTTTTACACCGTCACAAAGGCTTTCAAAATCATCAAATTTAAATATTCTCAACAGCAAGTGCGCCCTGGGGCGGCGTCGGATTTTAATTTCAGTCTGTTTTATGCGTTTGCCCGCTTTCGCCAATGCCTCAACAACATCCCTCTCGTTTTCCAGCTTGCTGACCATCATAACAAAACCGTTGTCGTCAAGAGGCAGCGTTTCTACCATAAGCTGAGACTTCCCTCGGTAAAAATCCACATCTCTCTCTGCTTGCTTTAAAGCATAACAGAACATATCCTGCGCTTCAGGAGTGTTATCAATAAAGTTTTTCAAATCAACATTCCACGCACGAATATCTGAGGCATCTATAATAATCCTTATTTTATTTTCGCTGAGCCTTTCAATTTTCAAATTCTCCACCTCCACCTTGCGATGTCCCTCGTTAATTATTATCTCTTATGTCACATTATACAACATTTTGTCACATTTGAAAAGACCAAAATCTTTCCAAAAGATAAATTTTCTTAAAAAACAAAAAATTCCTATTGAAATTCTATTGGTTTTGTGTTAAACTAAGCCTGTTAAATTTAATATCAGTTTTGTATCCCTGCGATGTTCGTAGATATGGAATAATGTAAAACCAACACTTATTTAAAGGGAATTTCTCTCCGAATTCGGCGCACATGCCTCCCCAATCTCTGATTGTGGCCAGTGGACTTGTAATGTTTTCGGGATTTTACCCACCTGCAATGCAGGTTTTTACCTTATCCTGTATACGGCATAGGCGGGGCTTTTTTTATATAACCTGGGAATTATACAATTTTCAGGTTATATGAAAACATAAATAAAATTATCCGTGCGAATTTTCCACCTGTGGTGGAAACGCACATGGACAAAAAAAGCTGTATCCTTTTCTGCCCGCTGCGGGTGTGCAGAAAAGGCGCTTTTTTATATTGGTCGGTTAAATTCAAAGATTAGCCGTATCCAAACTTTGCATTTTGCCATATGTTTACAGAAAAAGTCTCGGTATAACAACTTTTTTCTTAAAAAACCTTGACAAAAATAATAAAATATATAAAATATAAGTATATACTTATTGATAATGGGGTGAGAATGTGCGTGTTATTTCAGGTTCAGCAAAGGGCCGGAAATTAATTGCACCACCGGGGTTTGACACCAGACCCACCACCGACCGCGTTAAGGAGTCTATCTTTAACATAATCTCACCTTACCTCCCTGCAAAATCGGTTCTTGATTTATTTTCAGGCAGTGGTGCTTTGGGTATTGAAGCACTGAGCCGTGGTTCAGAACGCGCAGTCTTTGTTGAAAATGACAAAGCCGCTATCGGAATCACCCGCCACAATCTTGAGCTTGCAAGGGTTTCAGACCGTGCAGATGTTGTTTTTGGCGATTTTTGTGAATATCTAGGTCGTGCTATTGGGCAGTTTGATATCATCTTTCTTGACCCGCCATATAACACCGGGCTTTTGACGAGTGCTATTGAAAAAATTGCAGAAAATAATCTTTTGTCAGACAACGGCATTATTGTTGCAGAATCTGAATATATGGGTGAGGAACCCGACAACGGGCATTATGACATAATAAAATATGCTAAATACGGCAAAACCACAGTTTTCGTATTGCGCAAGCCTTAAGCCGCGGGAAATCAATCCCAATAAGGTTTAAAAATATATATTTATGAAGTTTAAGATTCATGGAGTTTGATACCCATGACTTAAAACGGAGGGTAAAATATGCATATTGCGGTTTATCCCGGAAGCTTTGACCCCTGCACCAACGGACATCTTGACATTATTACCCGTGCAGCAGGAATGTTTGAAAAGGTTATCGTTGCTGTATTAATCAACGAAAAGAAGCACCCCAGCTTTACCCTTGAGGAAAGGGTTGAGATGCTTAAAAGTGTTACAGCTCATATCCCAAATGTGGAAATTACCTCATTTTCGGGGTTGCTTGCAGATTTTATGAGAAAAAACAATTATTCGATTATCATAAAGGGTCTCAGGGCGGTTTCGGATTTTGAATACGAATTTCAAATGGCACTTACCAATCGTGCTCTTTATGACAAAGTCGAAACAGTTTTTATACCATCCTGCTCGGAATATATGTTCCTGAGCTCCAGTGTGGTTAAAGAGGTTGCAAAATACAACGGCGATCTTGACGCACTTGTGCCAAACGCACTTGTGCCCAGTATCAAACGCCGTTTCGGATATTAATTTTTGATAATACTAAGGAGGATTTATTATGGACAACACTATGGATGCTTTGGATTTGCTGGCAGAGCTTGAGGATGTAATAGACAAGGGTGCTGCTGTTCCGTTTACAGGTCGTTGTATGCTTGACAAGGAGGAGCTCCTTGAAATTATTCAGGAAATCCGTCTCAAGCTGCCCACAGACCTTGAAAAAGCAAAGTGGATTAACGCAGAACGCCAGAACATCATTAATGATGCAAACAAAGAAGCCGACGAACTTATGAAGGTGGCTAACGACAAGATTATCGCAATGATAAACGAAAACGAAATCACAAAAAGAGCAATGGCTGCTGCCGAAGAAATCACGGGCAAAGCAAATGCCGAGGCTCAGGCAGCAAAGACATCATCATATCAGTATGCCGACTATCTTCTTGAAAATGTGGAAACCGTTGTCCACAAAACCATTCGCGATCTTGAACAGTGCATCAACATTGTTAAAGAACGTCGTGACCAGCTTAAATAATTTTACATTCTGCATTTTAGCAAAGTAGAAATCAATGCGTTAAGTGAAAGACGGACGGGAAGTTGCCGTCTTTACGAAAAGCCCCATTGGCTTGCGGTGTTGGTTTCGCATTCCGTTGCTGCAAAATTCGTAAACTTTTTTATTACCCTTTTTGTAGCTACTCTACAGAAAGGGTGATTTTTTGAAAAAAATTTTTCCGTCTTTAACAGTAAAAAACCTTTGTGTGCTGGGTCTGCTTATGGCAATTACAGCTCTGCTTTCAATTTTTTGCACTTTGCGTATCGGGACAGTTGTGAAAATTCCACTGAAATTTATTTCGGTATATGTTACGGGAGCTTTGTTTGGTCCCGTTCTTGCGGGGCTTACTGCAGCAATCGGAGATTTGCTCAACTGCTTTCTTGCACCCTCGGGTCCGTTAATTCCACAGATAACAGTTATTGAATTTTTGTCAGGGGCGGTTTTCGGTCTGTTTTTCTTTGCTCCTGACCTTACAAAAAGGGCGTACATTCTGCGAACAATCCTATGTGTGATTGTACAGTTCTGTATTGATATGTTTATCACAACATCGCTTTTTACCTTCTGGCTTGAGTGGTACCCCACCTTTTCGGTAGCATTTGCAGCACGGATAATCGCCGGAATTATCAAGTTGATTCTCCAGGCTGCCGTTCTTATTGCGGCCCGCAAATATATTGACCGTTTCAGACAATTTTAAGCCACGGAGGGCGAACTATGAGTAACAATTTCAAAAGATTTGCAAACAGCTTTCAAGCAATTGCAAATCTTCGTCTTGAGGGTATAAGCTGCCTGATGAAGCATCTGGGCAACCCCCAGAACGAGCTTAAATTTATACACATTGCGGGCACCAACGGGAAGGGCTCGGTATGTAATTTTTTGCAATGCATTTTTACTGATGCAGGTTATCGTACTGGGCGTTATACATCACCAAACCTTGTTTCGGTGTGTGAACGTATTTCGGTTGACGGAGTTATTATTTCAGACGAGGACATCAACCGCATTTTATTTGTTGTAGAAGATGCCGCACGCAAGGTCGAGTCAGAGCTTGGCGACCTTCCGACTCAGTTTGAAATATGGACAGCCGCCGCCTTTTGTTATTTTAAAGAGCAACAATGCGATATGGTTATTCTTGAAACAGGTCTTGGCGGCACCCGTGATGCAACAAACGTAATTCCCTCTCCAGTTGCCTCGGTTATAACATCTATTGACATCGACCATACCGAATATCTTGGTGACACCATTGAACAAATTGCCGCCGAAAAAGCAGGCATTATAAAGTCTCCTACAGATAACCGTTGGGGTCTTACTGTTTCCGCTCCTCAGCACGCTAATGCAGAGAATGTGCTGACTCGGGTATGTGCCCGGCAAATTAACCGCCTGATTTTTGCAGGGTTGCCTGTTGTAAAAAACACGGTGGATTTTCACGAAATTTTTGACTATACCGCATCTGACGGAAAACTATTTGAAGATATACAGTGTGGAATTCCCGGATTTTATCAGCCGCAGAATGCCGCCATTGCCATAGAGACAGCCCATGCTCTTGGAATCTGCGAAGAGTATATAAAAAGCGGCATTAAAGCAGCCAAAAACCCCGGAAGGTTTGAAATTTTAAGCAACAATCCCATAGTGATATACGACGGTGCCCACAATAAAAACGGTATGAATGCATTGGCAAAGTGTCTTGTCAGGTATTTCCCAAAGTGGCAGGGAGCAACCTTTATAATGGCATTTATGGGTGACAAGGATATTTCAGGTGAGCTTGAAATACTTAAAAGCTGCAATCTGCTTAAAAATTCCGAAATTTTTGCGGTGAAGGTAGAAAACAATCCCCGCGCCGCAGAAGTGTCAATGGTATGTGAATGTGCAAAAGCTCTGGGAATTGAGGCAATCCCCCATCCCGATTTGATGTCCGCATATACGACCGCTTTTTCAAAAGGTAAGCCGGTTATACTGTGTGGCTCGCTGTATCTTTATAAAGACCTTGACGAAGTTTTTAAAACACTTTAATATTTCATTAAATCCAAACCTATAGCAAATCAGGAAAATGCTTGATACTTTGTTCAAAAAGCTTTCTGTTGATGCAAAACCACTATTTCATTCTGTTCAAGGTTGGCAATATCAACATGCAGAATACCAACGCTTATTAAAAGAGCAAACATTATTCAAAGTATGTCCCGCAAGGGAAATTGTATGGATAATGGTGCTATTGAAAGAGCTGTTGCCTCAGGCAACAGCTCTCTTTTCATTAAAAGTTTATGGCCTTGCTTCGGTATTTAACATTAAGCACCATCCCTACAGCCACAAGATTTGTAAGCAACGACGAACCTCCATAGCTGAAAAATGGCAACGGGATGCCCGTTACGGGCATAATGCCTATGCACATACCCACATTTTCAACCAAATGGAATGTAAACATTGCCGCAACACCCATACAGATATACATTCCAAGGCTGTTGCGTGCATTCATTCCTATCATAATACACCTTACAATTATTGCAACCAGAAGAGCAACTACCACCAGCGCCCCGATAAAGCCAAGCTCCTCGCATACCACCGAGAAAATGAAGTCGGTATGCCTTTCGGGAAGAAAATTGCTGTTTTGACTGCCTCCCTGATAAAGTCCGCTTCCAAAAAGCTGACCAGAGCCGATTGCCATTTTTGACTGTGCAACCTGATAACCTGTACCTGACGGGTCGTTTTCGGGGTTGAAGAGATTTATAATACGTTCTTTCTGATAATCTTTAAAAACAAAAAACCATGCAACAGGCACAGCCGCCGCTATTGCACCAACTCCTGCAGCAATATATTTCCAGCTTATCTTTGCGGTAAACAGCATGGTAATCATAATACATCCGAAAACCACAGCCGTACCAAAGTCGGGCTGCAACAAAATAAGACCGATTAAAAATCCTGCATGAATCAACAGAAACAACACGTTTCTTGGGCGGTTAATCAGATAATCGACCTCCGATAAGTGTTTGGCGAAGGTGATTATAAATGCTATTTTCACAACCTCGGCAGGCTGAATACCCACAGGTCCAAAGCGGAACCAGCTGCGTGCGCCATTGTCATATGTGCCGATACCCGGTATAAGCACCAAAATTAAAAGTATCACTGAACCTATATAAAGATATCCCGAAATTTCCGCAAGATACTCATAATCAAGAACCATCAAAACACCCATCAGCACTATACCCATTATCAATGCTCCAAGCTGTACAGCCACGTGGCGACCTGGTGTTGACGAAGCACTTGAAATCATTAAAATTCCAAAAAATGAAGTAGCCAAGGTCAAAAAAAACAGCCAGAAATCGAAGTTCTTTTTAAAGTCCTTATGCTTATTTAGATTATCATTTTGTAGTATCAACCTTTTCACTCCTTAAAGCTCAGTGCAATTCCGTCACCAACGGGTAATAACGCCGTGCTGAACTCTTTATTCTCCTTCAGCATTTCAAGATATTTACGCAGACGACGAACAATTGTAATTTTGCGCCTTACTACCAGTTCATCTGTTGCCGTCATCCCTTTATAGAGAACGTTGTCAGAAATAAGTATTCCGCCCTTTTTCAAAAGACGTTCGCAGTGGGGAAAAAATTCCATATACTGTCCCTTTGCGGCATCAACAAATATCACATCAAAAATGCCCTCGCCCGGCATTTGCGAAACCACCTGCCGTGCGTCGCCCCGAAGAAGCGTCACTCTGGAAGAAACCCCCGAAATATCAAAGTTCTTTTCGGCAATATCCGCCATTTCCTCCGACAATTCCACAGTTACAACCTCGGCATCACAAGCTTTGCTCATTCTGATTGCAGAATAACCGATAGCCGTTCCCAATTCAAGAATACGTTTTGCGCCGGCAATTTTAATCAGCACCTCAACAAACCTGATGCTTTCGGGCTGTGAAATTGGCACATCATTAGCCTTTGCATACCGTTCCATCTCCGCAATATGCCCCGTACTCTCAGGGATAGTATCTCTCAGATAACGGATTATGTATTCATAATTTATATTATCCTCTTCAATCCATGCCTTCATTGGTCAAAGCTACCTCTTTTCAACCTTTGTTTCATCTTCTCTGCAACATTTCCACCGTTTTCATATGCTCAATATCTGTTCGCGAAAAGACATTTTCGCTGCCGTCTGCCCTTGCCGCAAAATACAGATAGTCGCTCTTCTCTGGATAAAGCACCGCCTTAACAGAATTTACGCCCGGAGATGCAATAGGGCCGATTGGCAAACCTTTGTGAATATATGTGTTGTAATCAGATTTGATTTTTATATCGGAATTGCTTAAAATTGGTTTTCTTTCTTTTATAATATACTGAACTGTTGCGCAAGAGCTAAGTGTCATATCCCTCTCCATTCTGTTATAGAAAACAGACGCAATTCTGCCACGCTCAGATTCATTTGCCGCCTCACGCTCTACTATCGACGAAAGGGTTATTACCTCGTCAAGTGTGTAGTCGGTTTGTGCTTTCTCGTATACCGGCAGGACATAAGATTGAAATGCCTGAAGCATTTTATTTATAATATCTCGTTCGGTTTCCCATATGGCAAACTCATACGTTGCCGGAAACAGATACCCCTCAAGTCGATTTTCGTCACGTTCAATCTGTGATATAAAATCAAAGTCAAAATCACCCTTATCAAGCTCTCTTAAAAAGACCTCCTTGTCAACCAACCCCGCTTTTTCAAGAGTTTCAGCAATCTGCCACGCCTCAAATCCCTCGGGTATAAGAACCTGAACTGTTTCATCGATGCTCACATCGGGATATTGGGTAAGCTCTTTTGCAATATTGGCATAGCTGAGACTTTTGCCTATAAAATGTCCGCCCTGCTGAAAAATATATTCGCCCGACGATGCCTTAACACGCAAACGAAACAGAAACGGATGCTTTATAACCCGTTCTTCTTTCAGTATGTTTGAAATCTCGGTCAGGCTTGATCCCTTGGGGATTGTCACCATGACCTCTTTTCCCTTTCCGATACCCAATCCAAAAACATCAACCAAAACCGTTGCCATCCACAAGACAAGCACCGCTGCAGCAATGCAGACACAACACATCAGGGGAGAGATTTTCTTTATCCTGTCTTTCATCCTTTTTTTCATAACAAATCATCCTATAAAATTTATCAGAAAATATTTTATTATCACAACTACTATACTTAAAATTATCGGCATACTGAACAGGCTGTTAAGCACAAGTGTGCCAGCTTTGAAATTTCTGTGCATTGCTACCCTGTTTTTTTGTATTAACAACAAGGCGAAAAAAAACATAAAACCCAATACGGTAATAATAAAAACTATCCATATATAATCTATCACGTATGGAAGAATAAATCCGCCAAGCAGAAGAGCTGTCAGATTGCTGAATCCGTGATAAACCATAGCAGCATACACAGAACTACACTTTATCAGCACAACAGATGACACAATGCCCATAAACAAAAATCCCAGCGCCTCGTTTATTCTGAGATGTAGCAATGCAAATATCAGGCTGGTAAAGAAAACTGCCGCAAGTGTATTGCTTTTGTTGTATACCGAAAAAATAATTCCTCTCATCCAAAATTCCTCTAAAACCGCAGGAATAATCACCACAGCAACAACACCAAGCAGCACCTCACCGCCACTGAGCGCCATAGGTATAACATCTTCATAAGTTTGTTTAAGCAATGTCTGCATCAAAAAATTTGCAGGCATATTGAGTAATATCATCACAAATTGGCCAAAAAAACCCAGAAATGCCGCAAGAATTAAAAAATACGCCTTGCAAGGTTTCAGCCAGAACTCCTGTTTGGCATCACTGACACCACTGTTCCACACCGAACGGGCATACACAATTATGGGTACGCCTATCGCCAGAAGCTCAATAAGAGCAACGCGTATATATTCGTGAGGAGGGTTTTCCATAAAACTCAGAATTGCACCGACAACGAGTTCTGCAGCAAACTGCGCCAGCACAACCCAAAAAATTATCCAACGAACACTCTTTATTTGTTTTCTCAGTTCATATTTCTTTTCTGTCATCAATTTTCAATCCCACGCTATACTATCGGATGTTGCATCTGGTCAAGTATTTCCTGACCTGCACCTGCCTTAAACCAATCTGCAATTCTTGCACCAAAAAGCATTGATACACCTGCGCCCTTGGCTGTAATAATGTTTCCGTCGATTGCCACAAAAGCACCTTCGTCAACCTTTGCGCCATTAAGATGCTGCTCAAATCCAGGATAACAAACTGCAATCTTGCCTTCAAGAAGACCAAGCTGGCCCAATATCATCGGTGCTGCACAAATTGCAGCAACCAGCTTGCCATGCTCGGCACAATACCTTACCGTATTTATAACTCTGTCATCTGCCTGAAGATTTGTGGTGCCGGGCATACCGCCGGGCAAAATAACGCCATCTAAACCATCCAAGCTGATTTCGTCAGCACCGATGTCTGACATAACGCATACTCCGTGACTGCCCGTAATTTTCCTGTTGCTCACACCAACCGTCATAACATCTATCTTTGCTCTGCGCAGAACATCAAGACAACCTATTGCCTCTGTTTCTTCGAAGCCGTCAGTCAAAAACATATACAGCATAATATCATCTCCTTTATCTGCTTTTTATAACCTTAATCACAAATTTGGGAAGTGCCGCAAATCTGCCCATTCTCGATGGATTTTTTATAATTCTGTAAGCCCATTCAAGATTAAGCTTAATAAAAATTTCAGGGGCACGCTTGGCAACACCTGCAAAAACATCAATAGTTCCGCCAACACCCATACAAAGGTTTACATTAAGCTCGTGCTTGTGTGCAGAAATCCATTTTTCTTGCTTGGGGGCACCAAGACAAACCAAAAGAAGCTTTGCCCCTGATTGGTTTATCTGACGAACGATATCTGGCTCATCCTCGGTCTTGAAATATCCATTTCGGCAGCCCACAACCGAAAGACCCGGATATTTTTCTTCTATTTTTTCTTTAGCAATCTCTGCAACGCCTGGCTTTGCGCCAAAAAGGAAAACTCCATTGTCCGTCTTTGATATACGCTCAAGGAGAGCGCACACAAGGTCAAAGCCTGCAACTCGCTCTGGAACAGGGTCCTTTAAAATTTTCGAGCCATACACAACACCTATGCCGTCTGCCGTACACATATCGGCATTGTTCAGAATTTTCATCATCTCGGCATCATCCTGAGCGCACATTATAATTTCAGCATTGGGTGTGAAGATTGTAGAAACTCCCTCTTCCATTACAAAACTCTCGGCAATATTCAATGCTTTTTTAAAAGTCACTCTGTCAACCTTGACTCCAAGTATTTCAACAGTATCTCTCATAATCCTTTTCCTTTCAGACAAAAAACTAATCCAAATTCCAATCAACAATTGTATGCCCTGCGGACTTTAAAAATTCGTTAGCCAAAGAAAAATGCCTGCAGCCAAAAAAACCGTTATATGCCGACAACGGGCTGGGATGGACGGTTTCAAGAATTTTGTGGTTGGGATTTGATATCAGCCTTTTTTTCTGCCGTGCGTTTGCACCCCACAGCAAAAAAACCATTGGCTTTTCTCTTCTATTAAGCAGTTCAATGATTCGGTCGGTAAAATTCTCCCAGCCCATACCCCTGTGGCTGTTTGCCTCACCTGCACGGACCGTCAGTACCGCGTTAAGCAAAAGCACTCCCTGCTGTGCCCAACAGGTAAGCTGACCGTGATTGGGGAATTCTAGCCCTAAATCATTGTGAATTTCCTTGAAGATATTTTTAAGAGACGGCGGTTGTTCTATTCCGCGCTTAACTGAAAAACTAAGCCCGTGAGCCTGACCTGCACCGTGATACGGGTCCTGACCGATGATAACAACCTTGACATCGCTATATGAAGTATATTTTAATGCATTAAAAATATCGTGCATATCGGGATATACTGTTTTGGTTTGGTATTCTTTCGCAAGAAAGCTGCGGAGCTTTATATAATACTCCTTATCAAACTCACCCTCAAGGAGCTTATCCCATTCGTTACCTATGTTTACCATCAGCAGGAGCCACCTCTTTTCTTCTGTGTAATTATTTAATTTGCTGCAACGCAAACAAAAGCTTTTTAAATCGTGTGTCGCTTTATCTTCTTGGTTGTTGTTTTTTCGAACTCTGTATCGCGAAAATGAATTCTTTTTATCTGTTTCATTGGCGGCAATGTTGCGTTAAGCGCCTGAACATCCTTTTTAATTCTTTCCTGTTCTTCGGGAGTTTCTGTATAAATTTCAGCACAAATAACATCATCCTCGCCATAAACAACTATCTCTGTTACACCCTCAACCTTCTGAAGAACAACTGTCTCGATTTCTTCGGGATACACGTTTTTGCCGTTGCTGAGAATGATAATATTCTTAATTCTGCCCGTAATATGAACAAACCCGTTTTTGTCAATCGTTCCGATATCACCTGTTCTGAACCAGCCGTCAACAAATGCTGCCTCGGTTGCCTCGGGATTGTTGTAATAACCCATCATTACATGGTCGCCCTTAACAATAATTTCACCCTCGCCATCCTCGTTGGGATTATAAATCTTAACCTCTGTTCCCGGTACAGGAACACCTGCCGCACCAAAAAGATATTTTTTATTTCTGTCGAGAGAAACGATAGGCGAACACTCAGTTATACCATAACCATTTATCAAAGCGATACCCAAATCTTCAAATCCCTTTGCGTATTTAAGGTCAAGTGGCGCACCGCCTGCAATAATCATTTCAAGATTGCCTCCAAAGCCCTGCTTGACCGACTTGAACAGAACACGCCTCAGGTCAATGCCAACCTTTCGTAGGACATTGCTTATCTTAATCATTGTTTTAAGCAAATTTTCCTTGCCCTGTTTTCTTACTGTTCTCCAAAGACTCTTGTAGAAGGTTTCAACAAACAACGGTACAACACTGATATGATAGGGCTTTGCTTTTTGGATGTCCTTGAGAACATTTTTAAGGTTGCTGTTGATATACACCGGATAACCACGGTGAATCTGGCAAAGAATACCTGCCATAAATCCAAATGTATGGTGGAGTGGCAAAACAACAACCGTTCCTGCCGGCTCAAGGAAATTGCGGCAACTGTTTACCATATCGAAAGTAAGATTTCGCTGGTTGAGCATAACGCCTTTCGGCTCGCCCGTTGTGCCCGATGTATAAATAATTGTACAAAGAGCCTCAAGGTCGATTTCGTTCTTTTCAAACGAATCATCTCCTGCATCAATCATTTCACTTCCCTTGGCAATAACATCACCAAAATTGCACATTGGAATATAATGTTCAATGGTTGGCATATCAGCTTTTGCCTCATCAATAATCTTTTTCTTTGCATCGGAATATATAAGTGCCTTTGCTTCACTGCTTTTTATCAGGTTTGCAACCTCAGGGGCGCCAAGCTCCTTATCAATTGGCACAATTACATTCGAGCCGTTTGTTGCTGCAAAGTATGTGATAACCCATTCATAGCTGTTTTCGCCCATTACTGCAATTTTGTCGCCATCTTTAAGACCCAGACTGTAAAAATAGGTGCCCAGAGCATAGATATCATTTTTCAATTGGATAAAGTCTACGGTGATATCCTCACCATCTCTTTCAAATGTAAAGGCAGGGCTTTCAGCATAATTTTCTGCTGCATATTCAATAAGATGCTTAAGGCTCTTAATCATTGGAGCATCGTAGAGTGGATATTCTTTCATCATTTCAAACACAACCTTTCAAATTTCTAAGCAATTTTATATATTTTTATTCTGTTTCAACATATATCATATTCTGTATTTCGGCTAGAATTTTTTCGCCTATTCCATCGACATTCAGAATATCTTCAACCGAGTGAAATCCTCCCATTTTATCACGGATTTCAATAATCGCATCAGCTTTTTTCGAGCCTATTCCCGGAAGAAAATCAAGCATATCAGCCGTTGCGGTATTCAAATTTATTTTCTCTGCCGAAATTTCGCCCAATGGCTCTCCCGTTTTAATCACCGTATCATTCTTCTGCTGCTTATCGGTGCTTTGCTGATGACCTGCAGTAAAATTGTAAGCAATGACCGAGATTGAAACAGCTATCATAATAACAGGAATAATTATCAGCCTTTTATAAAATTCGTTTTGTTTTAACAGCCGTTCCTGCCTGCGCATAAAGTCTTCAAGACTGTCTGTTTTCTCCCAAGGCTTCAATCTTTCAATCCCTCCGTCTAAAGTTGTCTTACGGAAGTACAACAATCCTATTTTATCAGATTAATTATATCATAAGTTTTTTACAAATACAACCCATTTACTAAAAGATTAAAAAAATTAAAAAAATTCAATTTATGTATTGACAAACGACTTTTGATTGTGTATAATAATCAAGCTGATTAAAAATGCAGTATTGTGAAAAAGTATATGGGCGCATAGCTCAGCTGGGAGAGCATCTGCCTTACAAGCAGAGGGTCATAGGTTCGAGCCCTATTGTGCCCACCATATTTTTTAGCAATATTGAAAAATCGGCAGTATATGTGGGCGCATAGCTCAGCTGGGAGAGCATCTGCCTTACAAGCAGAGGGTCATAGGTTCGAGCCCTATTGTGCCCACCACATTTCTTTTTAAAGGACAACAGAAATGAAATTTGATTTATTGCCCATCTTAAATGCTGACGGAAGAAAGCTTCCACTCAACTTAGAGCTTGATTTTGCAGAATATGAAGAGCAGGGTGCAAGATTTTTGACTCCCGTTTCTGTAACAGGCGAATTTGTCAACATCGGCGGAAGCGTCGAGTTTGAGGGCACCGCCTCTTGTTTGATGCAATACTCTTGTGACAGATGCTGTGAAACTTTCAAAGATGATTTCAGTTGTTCGTTTAAGGAAATTTTTAAAAAAGAAGACTCACGGGTCGAAGATGTTAAAAATCCCGACGCAGTTGTTCTGGAAGGTACAGCAATTGAGATTGACGACATTGTTCTGGCAAACGTGCTTGTCAATCTGCCGACAAAACGCTTGTGCCAAGAGGGTTGCAAAGGTTTATGCCCCCATTGCGGTCATAATCTTAACCAATCCCCCTGCGACTGTGACACGCGACCCACAGACCCCAGATTTGACATTCTGAATAAACTTTTGTAGATTATGCAGGGGAATGTCCCTGTTCAAATTATTTTGATTGGAAAGAGGTGTATTTAACTATGGCAGTTCCAAAGAGAAAAACTTCTAAAGCCAGAAGAGACAAGAGAAGAGCTAACTGGAAGCTCCTTATTCCCGGAATGGTAGAGTGCCCCAACTGCGGTGACTACAAAATGCCTCACAGAGTTTGCAAGGCTTGCGGATATTACAACGGTAAAGAAGTTGTAAAGAAAGAGGCATAATTTTACACAGAGAAAGAAGTCGTATCGAATGTTGGCTGTTTGATGCGGCTTTTTTGTTTTAAAATTTATTATTTTTTCATTTTTTTCAATTTAGGTATTGACAAACATCATTGTTTGTGCTAAAATATCTCTTGCAGCTGAAAAATTGAATATATGCGGGAGTGGCTCAGTGGTAGAGCGTCACCTTGCCAAGGTGAACGTCGCGAGTTCGAATCTCGTCTTCCGCTCCAAAACAAAAAATCCTATCTTGCGATAGGATTTTTTGTTTTGTATTGTTTATTTTCATTATTCAACATTTATTAAATACGACAGGATTCTTTCTGTTTTATTTATGATAAAGTCTTTCGTGCTCGTATCTGGGTTCAAAACTTACGTTTATTCCCAAGCGTCTTAAAATCTTTTCATCCTCTTCGCTGATAATAACGGTAAAGTGTGCGTCGCTACCCCGAAGATTTTCAAGCTGTTCCTTTGCCTTTAACGCAACCGGACTTGAAAGTGCTGATATTGTCAGCGCCAACAGCACCTCGTCAGTATGAAGCCTTGGATTTTTGTGCTTGAGGTATGTGGTTTTAAGCCCACATATAGGTTCAAGAACAGATGCCTTAATCAAATCAATCTCTGAATCAATTTCGCCAAGGGCTTTTAGGGCATTAAGCAAAAGCGCTGATGCTGCACCCAGTGTTGAGGAGGTTTTTCCCGTGACAATTCTGCCATCAGGAAGAACCATTGCCCCTGCGGGGCTTTGTGTTTGTTCCGCCCTTTCAAGAGCCTTTGGAACTGCCGCGCAATAATCAGGAGTAATGCCCGCCTGATTCATAAGAAGTTCAATCTTTCGCACTTGGTTTTCGTCGCCTTTGCCACGAATTACATTTGCTGCTGTAGCATAATATCTGCGTATAATTTCTCTTTTTGATGCTTCACAGCAGGCATCATCGTCAACAATGCAGTTGCCCGCCATATTAACACCCATATCTGTGGGCGAGCTATAAGGAGAGCTGCCCTGAATACGTTCAAACATGGTATTAAGCACGGGGAAAATCTCCACATCACGGTTGTAGTTAACCGCAGTTTTTCCATATGCCTCCAGATGGAATGGGTCAATCATATTGACATCATTAAGGTCGGCAGTGGCAGCCTCATATGCAAGATTTACAGGATGTTTTAAAGGCAAATTCCACACAGGGAAGGTTTCAAACTTGGCATAGCCTGCGGCAATCCCTCTTTTATGTTCGTGATAAAGCTGGCTGAGACACGTTGCCATCTTGCCGCTTCCGGGGCCGGGGGCTGTTATTACAACAAGCGAACGCTCGGTTTCGATAAATTCGTTTTTGCCTAGCCCTTCATCACTGACAATAAAGGGTATATCAGACGGATAACCTGGTATAGAATAATGCTTATAGCATTTAACACCAAGCTTGTTAAGCTGTTTAAGGAAGGCATTTGCAGAGGGCTGACCGTTAAAACGTGTGAGAACAACACTGCCCACATAGAGCTTCATCTCGTGAAAGGTATCAATAAGACGAAGAACATCAGCATCATATGATATGCCCAAATCACCACGGATTTTATTACACTCAATATCCTCGGCATTGATTGTAATAACAATCTCCACCTCGTCCTTAAGTTGCTGAAGCATACGGATTTTACTGTCAGGGGCAAAGCCCGGAAGAACTCTCGAGGCGTGATAATCGTCAAAGAGCTTTCCGCCGAATTCAAGATATAGCTTTCCCCCAAACTGGGCAATACGTTTGCGTATCTGCTCTGATTGCATTTTAAGATATTTTTGATTATCAAAACCTATTCTTGCCATAGTTTTGAGCCTCCTTTTCAAAATCCACATATTAGTATATCACAAAATCTGATAATATAAAAGAGGAAATTGCAAAAAGTATAAAAATTTTTTAAATTTAAAAGCCCGAACAGTTGAACAGAACCAGTAAAAACAGACAATAAAAAAAAGAGCCTCCTGTGTGGAGGCTTAAAAACTATTCAACGAAATCTGTTGCCTTTTCCAGCCGCGAAACCGACACCTCAAACGCAGTTTTGCTCTCTACCTCTGTTTCATTAATGCGTTTTTGGTATTCACGACTTTGAATTCTTCCCTTTATTATAACATTATCGCCCACATTAAGAGTTTCTGCAAACTTGGCATTTCTGCCCCACGCAATGCAGGGTATATAATCAGATTTGTTGTATGACCTGTTTACCGCAAGAAGAATATCTGCAATCTCTCTTCCAAATGGTGTTGTTCTGTAAACCGGCTTTTTACATATGTAGCCGTTGAGGTATATGGAATTCAGACTTTTTTCTTCGCTCTCATTATATTCCTCGATATCCTTCACAAAAACAGTAAGAACCAGACGGTTGCCCACGTTGGTAAAATTATTGTATGACCTGAACTGACCGTGAATCAATACATTATCGCCCACGTGCAAGCCATCACCCATAAGAAATTTTTCTGATATAGTGACCTTGACTGTGTCGTGAGCTTCACTTAGTCTGGGGGTATCAAGCATAAAGGTATAGAACATCTCCTCATAAACCTCGTGAGAAAATTCGGGCAGGCTTGCTACTGTTCCCGCAATAATAACTTTGTTATTTTCTGTATAGCTTTCGGTATTCAACATTATTCACTCCCTGAACCTTTGGTGTACTTTGTTATGTATAATTTATTTATATTCACCAAAAGGTATTTTAGAACACCAATTGCTTTTTATATCTTTGCCATATTTTTATTTTATCATACAAAAAATATATTTCATGAGCAACAGCCCCTATTGTATAAAAACAACGCTTAATGTCAATACTTTCCATATAAAAATATGGAGGTTATTACTATGCTTGACAAAAAATCCCGTCGGGTTGTTATAATTAATAATATTCAATCTGATACAATAGACCAGGCAATATTTATTCTCAAAAATCAAAAAGCCGCAAGGTGTACACCAGAAAACAACATTGTACACGAAGCACAGGCAATTATTGACCAATACATCAGACAGGTGGAACGCCTTAAAACCATTCACGGGCAGGCTAAAACAAACAGAAGGGACAGAAAACCTTCTGTACTTATGACCGCTATGGCAACTGCCGCATTTATGCTTACGGTTTTCTTTATCATTACCTACACAATGTGAGCAAGATTAACAACTCTGCGTTCCTTCTCATATGCATATTTCACCGTGTACTCAGTGCCTCCGCCTTTGTTTTTGAGATATGCAACGCAAAGCTCCGAATTGTCTACCATATATTTATTACGCAAATGCATACACCCCGTAACATAGCTTTCACACAGATATACAATTTTGTCTGAACTGCTCAGGATGCTTTCATAACGCAAGCGTTCAGCCTTTCCCCATCTAATATGCTGGTCACGGCAAGGTAGCGCCATAACGAGCATGATTTCAGGAAAGGTTTTTTTCAATTTAAGCACTGCTTCTGCCGCCATCATATCAAAGCCAATGGCTCCACCCGAAAAAAACTCCCGACATCCTTTTTCGCAAAGCTCGTATATAAGAGATACAAGGGAGCGTTGTATCGCATCGGCCTTTTCTGCTGGTAAAAAACGGTGCCCTGTAAAGCAGCAGGATTTATAACCTTCATTTAAATTCATATTTAACATCTTCTCTCGTTTTTTATTACATTATTATTTTATCATCAGCGATAAGTTTTAGTCAATATTACAATTTACAAAACTGCTCTAGTGTGATAAAATTTTAACATATTTTATTAGGAGTGTTGAAATTGAGATTTTTCAGACAAATAATGCGGATATTTTTGCTGTGCTGCATAGGTGACCTTATCTCTGCTATGCTGCCCTTTTCCTTCCCGGGCAATGTTATAGCTTTGATACTGCTGTTTCTGCTTCTTTTATTTAAAGCAATCAATCCCGAACAGATTAATATTGTAGCCGACTTTTTGCTTAAAAATATGGCATTTGTTTTTCTGCCATCAACGGTATCAATCATTGCCTACCTTGATTTTTTCAGCAATATATTGTGGAAGTTTTTACTGATTTGTTGTATTACAACAGCATTTACCTTCTATTGCACAGCATACTCTGTTAAGCTGACAATATATCTTTTAAACAGGAGGTCAAACAAAAATGCTTAATGAATTTACTGCACGACCTATCTTTGGCTTTACTCTATGTGTTATTGCATATCACATAGGTGCAAAAACAAAGGCAAAGTTCAACTATCCCTTTGTAAACCCTATGATTGTTGCCGCATTGATTTGCATAGGAATAATAAGTGTCTTTCGTATACCCCTTAACAATTTTATGAACGGAGCAAATATGATTTCAATGTTTCTCGCCCCTGCAACTGCCGTGCTGGCACTTTCTATGTTCCGTCAGCTTAAAACCATAAAGAAAAACCTTATACCTATTCTTGTGGGATGCATAGTTGGTGTAATAAGTGCTCTTGCAAGTATCATTTATCTTTGTAAGATGATGGGTATATCCGCAGAGGTAACAGCAAGTCTCATTCCTAAATCTGTTACAACGGCAATTGCAACCGAAGTGTCAGCTCAGCTTGGAGGGATGGTCCCCATAACAATAGCTGCAGTATGCTTAACGGGGATTTTCGGAGCAATTATGGCTCCTTATTTTATCAAATGGTCGAATATTAATAATCCCATTGCCACAGGTCTTGCTATCGGCGCGTCAAGCCACGCCCTTGGCACCACCAAGGCAATCGAGCTGGGTGAGGTTGAAGGCTCGCTCAGCGGAATCGCTGTTGGACTTTGCGGATTGATTACCGTATTTTTTGCAATGTTCTTATAGCACAACAAACGCCTTGCTTTATGCCAAGGCGTTTGTCTTTTTAAATTTTTTTAATAAAACAAATATTATATACGATAAAGCCATTCCGCCCAAGATGTCTGTGGGAAAATGCACAAACAGATATATTCGTGAAAAAGCCATCAGAACTGCAAGCATAATTGAAGGAATTCCCATCCGTCGATTTTCGGAAAGGAGTATAAATGCTGACGTAAATGACGCCAGAGTGTGCCCCGATGGAAACGAAAAATCCTGTGGCACTGCAATAAGCATATCAATATTTTCAAAAATCCAGCAAGGTCTGGGGCGTGCAATAAGATTTTTTAAAATAATGTTTCCAAAAACTAAGCCCATCGTCAAACCAATCGCCATCGCAAGCCCTTGTCTTCTGTACTTTCTTGTCGCCAGTAAAATAAGCGCTGCAACAATCCATACCGCCCCTCCATTACCTATAGCGGATATTGATTTCATAATAAAATCCATAAGGTCGCTCTGCAGAGCATTATGAACCGCTGTCATAATTTCAAATTCAAATGTTTCGCATCCAAAAAGCACAAACACACCCCCCGTATCCGGGTTATATCGCCAGATTTACCAGGCCTGCCGTTGCAAGCGCCACAATGAGTCCCGCACCTATGACGCCAAAAAATATAGCTGGAATTGCATCCTTAAGGCGCATCTCCATCATCGCCGCAACCAAGGCCCCCGTCCATGCACCTGTGCCGGGCAGCGGAATTGCAACCAGAATAAACAGACCCCAGAATTTGTATTTATCAACGGTACCTCTCTGTTTTTCAGCTTTATTTTCAAAGTACAGAACAATCTTGTCAAATTTTTTGCTAACCTTTCGCATCCAAGCAAAAATCTGGCGTATAAATAAGATTATAAATGGTACAGGAACCATATTCCCAAATATTGACACTGCCGTTGCAAGCCATACATCAAGGCCGGCCGCCGTACCTGCCGGAATAGCCCCACGCAGTTCAACAACAGGTATCATCGATATAAAAAAAGTGGTTATAATCTTTCCAAAAAACGTTTCAAAAAATCCCATTACAAAATTCTCCCTAACAAAAAACATTTACATTTAAATTATACAATTTAGACATTCAATTGTCAATCGAATTTGTTGTTAACTTTTGATTAGCGGAAATAAATCTTTGCCCCATACTCTTTCGCAAGCTCTTGGCCATCATCACTGCCCAGAATATAACAGGCTGTGGCGAGGCAGTCTGCATACAGACTGCTGTCAGCAACAATCGTTACGCTGCTGTACTCTCTGTCTGCAGGATAGCCAGTTTTGGGGTCGATTATGTGATGATAACGTTTTTCTCCTTTTTCAAAATATCTTTGATAAATTCCGCTGGTAACAACAGCTCCTTCATTGATTTCAATTACGTCATCATACTCACCTGCAGGAGCAAACGGCTTTTGCAAACCTATTCGCCATTTACCATCACTGCTGTTTGGATTTTCGCCAAAACAGGTGATATTTCCGCCCAGGTCAACCACCGCTCCTGTAACATCATATCCCTTTAAAATTTTTATCGCTACATCGCCTGCGTAGCCTTTGGCTGCTCCGCCAAGGTCAATCTTTACACCGTCTGTCATTTTTGATATGCTTGATTTTCCATCATATTGCAGTTTGTCTAATCCCACAAAGTCAAGATTTTTTTGTATTTCTTCCGGCTTTGGCACTTTTCCTCCGTGCGAAAAATCCCAAAGCTCCATAACCGGTGCAATCGTTATATCAAAAGCACCCTTTGACAGCTCTCCCACCTCAAGCGCCGCTCGTATAATATTGGCAAGGTCTTCTTCGATAGATATTTTATCAAAAGCCTTGGCCTTATTAATCTGCGTTATCTGAGCATCTGTCGAATAATAATTGGTAATATCGTGGATTTCTGCAAGGCGGTCAAACACAGCGTTAACTGACTCCTGTGCCTCATCGCCGTAAGCCGTCACAGTGCACTGTGTATCAAACATAAATTCGGTTTTTTCAAAGCCCTTATTCTTATGTCTGTCTCTGTAAAGAAGTCCTGTGAAAAGTGTAATCGCCAGAACTGAAATAAAAATCCACTTTGCCTTTTTCATAAAACCAACTCTCCTTATTTGTTTATAATACCACAAATATAATTTAACGTCAATCCGCTTTACTTTTGCAATGAAGTGTGGTATAATAATGGAAATATCTATGGTAATTGCAATTTTTAGGAAGTGATTTCTTGAAGAAAAAATCTCAGTCCAGGGTTGTCCGCACAATCGGGATTATGGCAGTAATCACCTTTTGCGCCAAGCTGATGGGGCTTTTAAGAGAAAATCTTATTGTCGGTGTTTATGGCAGAAGCTATGCATCTGACGTTTTGAATACGGCAACACAAATTCCGTTGCTTTTTTTTGATATGACTCTTGGAGTTGCAATTCTTTCTACCTTTGTGCCTGTTTTCAACAGATACCTTGAACGTGAAAGCAAGGAGCGTGCAATGGAATTTGCCAATAATTTTATGACCGTTGTTGTTTCATTTGCCACCATCTCAGCAATTATCGGTATGATTTTTGCCAAACAGATTGTTCATGCTATGGTTCCTGGCTATGATGCTGTCAAGGTTGACGAAACCGCAAAACTCTTGCGTATTGTTTTTCCGTCAATTATATTTACAGCGGCGGCATACACCTCTGTGGGAATTCTTCAATCCTTTGGCGAATTTAACATTCCTGCAATAATCAGTGTTGTATCAAATCTGATAATGATTTTGTATCTGATATTTGCCGGCAACAAATTCGGGCTTGTGGGTGTAATAATTTCAATGTTGCTTGCATGGGCTGCACAGCTTGCCGTGCAGATACCCCATCTCGTTAAATACGGCTATCGCTACCGCCCACACCTTAATCTGAGTGATGAAGGCATTTATGATGCTGTAAAGCTGGCCATTCCTGTTCTTATCAGCTCGTGGGTGCAGCCACTGTGTACTGTTATCAATATGGCATTCAGCTCGTCAATGGGTGATGGTGCCGTAACTGCTCTTAATCTCGCAAACAAGATATATATTATAATGGTAGGGGTTTTCGCCTATGCCATTACGAATTTCATTTTCCCCAGACTTTCGCGTCTGAGCGCAGGAGAAAATAATCTGGGCTTTGCAGAAACCACACGAACATCTCTTGGATGGGCCATTTTTATCATTGCATATATTTCTGCAATGTTTGTCGCTTTAAGCCAAGCTGTCATAAAGGTGGTGTTTGAATACGGAGCTTTTACCGCAAATGACACACAAGTTACAGCAACGGCACTGTTCTGGTATTCATTCGGTATGGTTGGTTATGCCATCTGCGAAACTCTTAATAAAAGCTTTTACGCTATTCGTGACGGTAAAACTCCTATGTATACCTCGATTTTTGGAATCGCAGTCAATCTGGCATCCGCCTTTATCTGCGTAAGGCTTATAGAAATGGGTATAGGCGGTCTGGCTTTGGCAAGCGCAATCAGTTCTCTGGCTATGGCGCCTGTGTTGCTTTTAATGATAAACAGACGCAAGCCCGGAACGGTCACATTTTTGTTTGTGAAAAATTTGCTGAAAATTGCTGTTGCGGCTGTACTCAGCTCAATCACGGCAGGATTTATATATTCAGTTATTCCCGACTCGGACGGAATTCTTATAACTCTTGTCAATGCTGCTATTTCAGCGATTTGCGCACTTTTGGTATATATAGCAATTGGCTTTGTTTTGAAAACCGATGAATTTAAACAACTCAGGAGGTTTGGTGATGAAAAATAACGGATATTTCTTAACCCTGTGGCTCTTTATATGGAATAGTCTTATAAAAAACAGCATCATTTATAAAGCCTTAACCGGACTATACTCATTTATTTCAAAACAATGGCAGCGTTCCTGCCTGACGGGGCTTTTTCGCAGAGTTTTTCTCTCAGATGATGCTGTCAAAGACAGTATTTGGGGTAAAATCTGTTTTTCACCCTTTATTCTTCTTGAAAAAATTCAACTTAGGTATGCTGAAAAGCTGAATTCTCAAAAGGAAAGAAGCTTTATAATACGGTTTTTCAAATATTTACTTCACAATTTTCTTGCTCTTAACCTGCGATTTATAGGCATATTTACGGCAACTGCAGCGGCTTTTGACTTTATTATATCAATTGTTCGGGGCGGAAGCCTGTTTTTGTCCGCTATCGCAATGGTGTTTGGGTTTGTCATCTCTTTAATTGATTTTAACGTTACGGCTATCTTTAAAAATTCGCATATTGTAACCTTCGCAGAAAAGTGTCTGGATACCAAATTTTCATTTAAATTTTATTATATTACAAAATGTGAAGGAAAGTCGCGACTTTACTGTGCAGGTGTCTTTGGAGCAATCTGTGGTATCATCTGCGGTCTTTCCTCGCCTGTGCTTGCACTTTTATTTGTTGCGGGCCTCCTTTTTATATCCCTTGTTTTTTACAAAGTGGAGTTCGGTGTGTTTGTCACGTTGTTTCTGGCACCTATTGTCCCCACAATGCTTGTCGTTGGTCTGTGCCTTTTGTGTTTGATGTCGCTTTTAACAAAAGCGCTTACAACCAAAAAATTCACCTGGCAGCTTGATGGTATGGGGCTTATGGTTATTGTTATGATTTTAATCTATCTGCTTGCATCTGTTATCTCCTTTGCCCCTTTCAAGAGTGTTCAGATTTGGGCAGTATACCTTGCCTTTATGCTATTCTATTTTGTAATTATCAATACAATAAAAACCAAAAGCCAGTTCTTTAATCTCCTCAAGGTATTTGCCATATCTGCCGTATTTGTATGTCTTTACGGAATTGCACAATATATCTTTGGTTGGAATGTTACTCAGGCGTGGATGGATGAAGAAATGTTTGAAGACATCAAAATGCGTATATACTCAACCCTTGAAAACCCCAATGTTCTTGGTGAATATATACTGCTGACTCTTCCGGTCTGCATTTCCCTTATGTGGACAGCAAAGAAAACTCTGCCCCGTATCGTATACGGCGGAATGTCACTGATACTGGCGCTTGCCTTAATTCTTACATTCTCACGTGGGTGCTGGCTTGGTATTATGGCGGCTGCAGCAATATTTATTACCTTTGTTGCAGGCAAGCTGTGGGGGCTTGCGCTGATTGCACTCCCTGTTATTCCATTTATCCTGCCTGAGAGCATAATAAACCGTTTCACAAGCATCGGCGATATGTCTGACTCTTCTACCTCTTACCGTGTTTATATCTGGATGGGAACCTTGCTTATGCTTAAGGATTTCTGGATTTCAGGAATAGGTCCGGGAACCGAAGCCTTTACTCAGGTTTATCCCTTTTATTCATATAACGGAATTGTAGCCCCTCACCCCCATAATTTGTTCTTGCAAATTATAACAGAATCCGGAGTGTTGGGTCTGGCAGCATTTCTTTTGTTGCTTTTTCTGTTCTTTAAAAATCTAGCTGTTGGATGTCAGTATTTTGGCAAGGGCAACAAATTTTCGGTTGTCATTGTTGGCATTGCCTCTGCTGTGGCGGGATTTTTACTGCAGGGTATGTTTGATAACTGTTTTTACAACTATCGTGTATTTATGATTTTCTGGGCAGTTTTAGCAATAGGAATTGCCGGCTGCCGCATAGCACGTACAGAATATAACGAAACGGAGGAATTCCCAAATGCTTAATGTTCTTCAGGTATGCTCTGACACCAATATTGGCGGTGCAGGAAAATGCATACTTACCTATCTTAAATACTGCAACAGGGAGAAATTAGATATTGCAGTTGTTCTTCCTGAGAACAGTCTTTTAAAACCTCAGGTAGAGGCTTTGGGCTTTAAGGTTTATGAAATTTCAGCTATGGCAGACAAATCTCTTGACCCCAAAGCAATAGGCCGTTTGCTTGCTGTATTTAAAGAATTCAAGCCCGATGTTGTTCACACCCACGCAAGTATGTCGGCACGTATTGCAGCACGTCTTTATGGTGCAAAAATTGTATATACACGACATAGCGTGTTCCCACCGTCACCACGGCTGACAAAAGGTGTCGGCAAGGCTCTTTGCGGGCTGGCAAACAACTCTACTGCCGATAAGATAATTGCCGTCGCAGAGGCCGCAAAAGATAATATCACTGCAATCGGCGTATCTGAAAAGAAGATTGATGTTATTCTTAACGGTGTCGAGCCTTTGAACCCTTATACTGAGCAACAACTTGAGTCTTTAAGGAAAGAATTCAATGTCCCCGAAGGTACTAAATGTACCGCAATCGTTGCGCGACTAAATGAGGTAAAAGGTCACAAATATTTTGTTGAAGCTGCGTCAATTCTTAAGTCTGCCGGTGTTAAGGCAAAATTCTTTATTGCAGGCACAGGCGATATGGCAGAGCCAATCCGCAAGCAAATCATAGAGAATAACCTTGAGGATTATGTTGTTATGCTTGGCTTCCTTACCGATGTAGCACCTCTTATGAACCTTATTGATGTACAGTGCAATTGCTCCTTCGGCACAGAGGCAACCAGTCTTTCGCTCCTTGAAGGTATGAGTCTGGGTAAACCCGCCGTGGTATCCGACTTTGGAGGAAATCCCGGTGTTATAAAGAACGGCGAAAACGGCTTTATTGTTCCCACCCACGACCCCAAGGCTTTGGCAGAAAAATTACAGCTTTTGTTTTCTGATGATAATCTTTATTCCGATATGTGCAAAAAGAGCAGAGAAATTTTCAATTCAGTCTTTACTGCTCAAAAATATTCAGAAAACATAGATAATATTTATTTATCCCTGGGAGGTAAGAAAAATGGATAAACCGAAATTCAATCTTATGGACGGCTTTCTTATTGCATTGATTATAGTAATTGTGTCAACAGCCTTTTTGTTGTTTAACAAGCCCGAAAGCACAGGAAACACTCAGCAATACGCCACAGCACAATATACAATCGAGCTTGCAAAATATGACAAAGCGGTTGCCGATGCTTTCATTGATGCCCTGAAAAATGGTGAAAGCATTATGGTAGGCGAAAAAGAGCGGTTTCCGGCAAAGCTGGTTGATGTTTTAGTTGTTCCATCAAAAAAACTTATTACCAACAGTAACTCTGGCAAGGAGGTTATTGCCCAAGACCCGATTTATTCTGATATAATACTTTCCCTTGAATCTCAGGTAACAGAGACAAATTCTGCCATTATGGCAGGCAATACGCCTTTAAGGGTTGGCGAAAATGCAGTTGTTAAGGGCACAAAATCTGCCGGGTTTGGATATATCACCGGTCTTAAAATCAAATAACGGAGGCTACTTGATATGTTTATAAATAAAGAAGGAAAATTATTTGGCAAAATAAGTATTGTTGACATAGTTGTTGTTCTTGCGATTGCAGTTCTTGCCTTTGGACTTTATGTGCGTTTTGGCGGCGAAGAAACCAAGGTGTCAACCCAAAAAATGCAGATTGAGTATACCCTGTCGGTAAAAGGTGTTCGTTTAGGCACAGTTGAGGCTTTGCAGCAGCTTGGCCCTGTAACAAATTTATCAACCAAGGAATATATCGGCGACATTGTTGAGGTAACATATGAAGACGCTGTTGATACCCGTGAGCTTGCAAACGGCAGAATTGTTGTAACTCCCCTGCCCGAAAGATATACCGCAACAGTAAAAATCAAAGTCGACGGCAACGTAAACAACTCCGGATATTATACATCTACCAATCAATCAATTAATATTGGCTCTACTCTTTATTTTACTTCCAAATATGCAAACACCTCCGGAACGATTGTAGATGTTAAAGAAGTTCAATAAAAGATAGGTGATTTTATGCTTAAAAGGTTTTCGGTATATTACAAACCATATATAGGCATTATTATTCTTGACCTGCTTTGTGCCTCTCTTACCACAGTATGCGAGCTGGTCTTTCCGCTTATTGTCCGTCGCATCACCAATATGGCAATTGACCCCGCTCAGGAATTTTTAATTTCAAGCGTACTAAGACTGGGCGCATTATATCTGTTGTTGCGTATTATCGATATCTGCGCAAACTTTTATATGTCAAACACAGGACATGTTATGGGTGCAAAGCTTGAAACTGATATGCGCCGTGATATGTTTGACCATCTTGAAAAGCTGCCCTTTAAGTATTTTGACAATACCAAAATTGGTCAGCTTATGTCACGAATGACCTCTGACCTTTTTGATATTACCGAATTTTCCCACCACTGTCCCGAAGAGCTTTTTATTGCATCAATTAAAATAATAGGTGCATTTATCATACTGGGCAGAATTAATCTGTCGCTTACCTCGCTTATATTCCTTCTTCTGCCACTGATGCTTATTTCTGTTTTTATGTTCAGGAAAAATATGAAAAAAGCCTTTAAAGAACAGCGTCAGCAAATAGGCGAACTTAATGCAGAGCTTGAAGACAGTTTGCTGGGAATTCGCGTTGTAAAGAGCTTTGCCAACGAAGACATTGAACGTGAGAAATTTGCCGAGGGTAACCGCCATTTCTTCGTGGCAAAAAAGAATGCCTATAAATATATGGCACTATTCCAGTCAGGAACAAGATTTTTTGATGCTGTTATGTATATTGCCGTAATTGTTCTTGGCTCAATGTTTATGCTGAGGCAGCTTATCACCCCTGCAGACCTGGTTGCATATCTGCTTTATATCCAGACCCTCATTACCTCAATCCGTCGTCTTGTTGAATTTACCGAACAGTTTCAGCGCGGAATTACCGGCATTGAACGTTTTCTTGAAGTCATGGACGAGCCAGTTGACATCAAGGACTCCGAAAGTGCGGTTGAGCTTGAAAACATTAAAGGTAATGTAGTTTTTGAAAATGTAAATTTCAAATATTCCGACAACGCCGAAAACGTTATCAATTCTCTTTCTTTGGATATCAAGCCCGGTGAAAATATTGCCATTGTCGGCCCATCGGGTGGCGGCAAAACAACAATGTGTAATCTTATCCCAAGATTTTATGACCTGAACGACGGTAATATACTGATTGACGGAGTAAACATAAAGGATATCACTTTGAGTTCATTGCGCAATAATATTGGAATGGTGCAACAGGACGTATATTTGTTCAGCGGCACGGTTTATGAGAATATTGTCTACGGCAAACCTGATGCCACATGCGATGAAGTTATAGAAGCCGCCAAGGCGGCAGGTGCTCACGAATTTATCTGCGAGCTCAAGGACGGATATGATACATATGTGGGTGAACGTGGTCTTAAACTGTCAGGAGGACAAAAGCAAAGAATTTCAATTGCACGGCTTTTCCTTAAAAATCCGCCGATACTTATTCTTGACGAAGCGACCTCGGCTCTGGATAACGAAAGCGAGCTTATTGTTCAGAATTCTTTGAAAAAGCTCTCAAAAGGCAGAACCACCTTTACCATTGCCCACCGTCTTACCACAATTAAAAATGCCACCAGAATTTTTGTTTTAACTCAGGAAGGCATTATTGAGGAAGGCACCCATGCCGAACTTATGGAAAAAGACGGCGAATACGCCAAGCTGTATTCGATGTACAGCGTACTTTGATTTATCTCTTGCACGCATTCCATCAGGGGATAGGTAAAATTGATTCGGAACACACAAACCGAGCCAAAGCCGAAGCTTTGGGCTACCCGACGGTGCACTTGTGTACACCGAGTGACGAGGTTTGTGCGTAGCAAAAAGACAATAAAAACAAAAAAACCGCAATAAAGGCGTCTTCACATAGGGAGAAATCAATTTGGATTTTAACTTAATTTAAAACCCTTGCAACACACTGTGTTGCAAGG
>JAZNCI010000047.1:0-7941 GCA_045587485.1 Clostridia bacterium | reverse complement strand
TTGGCCCGACTTATCCCAAAGGTCAAGACCGATGGTCTTAAGGTCATCAGCAACTATCTTAGTGATTTTAAGTGTTTGTTCCTTCATGCTTTCGAACATTTCAGGAGACATAACGCCAAGAGCAGCCAAGCCTTCGGATGTAACCAGCGGGTCACCCTTTTCGTCGTTCTTAAAGGTACATTCAACATATCCGCCATCTAAAACGGTTCCGTCTTCCATATATTCACCGTATCTGCGGATAAAGCTTCCGGTTGCAACCAAACGGCATATAACTTCAAGCTCGTGGCCAAAAACTGTTGCAGGAAGAACCTCCATTGTTGCATCTTCCAGATTAGCATTAACATAATGGGTCTTGATGCCAGCCTTCTTCAGCATTTCAAAATAGTAAACAGATGTTTTGAGATTAGCCTTGCTGATGCCCTCGATGGTAAGACCAACTGTATTTTCGCCCGGGTCAAAAACCCCGTCTTTACCAGTGCAATCGTCCTTGAATTTCAGTAATACGTTGCCGTTTTCAAGCTTGTAAACATCTTTTGTTTTTCCTTGATAAATCTTTTCCATTTTCAAAATCCCTTCTTTAATTAACAAGATACTTTATTTTACCATACTTTTCTGCAAATTTACAGTACTTTTACAAAAAAAATTAAAATTTTTTAATTTTTTTGTTAATTGCCGTATCAGTTGCCGTATTTTTTGCAGAGTAACGGTATTTTTTTGAGGGAAAATAAAAGTGAAGGGAGAATTGGTCCAATGATAAAAAGTTTAAGGAATATTGTTTTTGCCATAGTTTTTTTGGTTTTAATTTCAAAAAATGTATATACTCCCGTTTTGGTGAATTTGAATACGCAGGAGGATATACAAGTAAAAATTTTGGGGAAAGCATAATGGCAAAAAAGATGCGGTAAACTGTTGTTAGTTTACCGCATTTCTTCATTTTGATACAAAATTTTATTAAACAATAAACTTATCATGAATTGCCTGAACAGCTTTTTCCGCGTTTGCAACATTCACAAGAACAGAGATTTTTGTTTCAGATGTTGAGATCATATGGATGTTGATGTTTGCCTCATAAAGTGCCTCGAACATTTTTGCTGCAACACCGGGGTTGTTAACCATACCGGCACCAACAATTGAAACCTTACTGATATCTTCTCTGTGTGAAATTTCTTCATAGCAAAGAGCATTTTTTTCAGATTCAAGAAGCGCAATTGCCTCATTAAGATGATTTTTTGTAACGGTGAAGGAAATATCCTTTTTACCTTCTCTGCCGATTGACTGGAGAATTACGTCAACATTTATGTGCTTATTTGCAAGCAGTGAGAATACCTTGAACGCAATGCCGGGCCTATCTTCAAGACCGATAATTGCAATACGTGCTACATCATTATCACGAGCAACGCCTCTGATTAACATTTTTTCCACGGAAACCGCCTCCTTAACAATTGTTCCATCAATTTTTTCGAAACTGGATTTAACCTCAAGCTTTACACCGTATTTTTTAGCCATTTCAACCGAACGGTTATGGAGCACATTTGCACCAAGACTTGCAAGGTCAAGCATTTCATCATAAGTAATTTCGTCAAGTTTTTTTGCTGTCTTTACAATACGTGGGTCAGCGGTATAAACACCGTCAACGTCTGTGTATATTTCGCATTTATCTGCGTGTATTGCCGCAGCAATTGCTACTGCCGATGTATCACTTCCGCCACGACCCAAGGTGGTGATGTTGTCGTATTTGTCAACACCCTGAAACCCTGCAACAATAACAATTTTCTTTTGGTCGAGCTCTGCCAGAATTCTTTCTGTATCAATTTTATTGATACGGGCATTGCCCGCGGAACTGTTTGTCTGAAATCCTGCCTGCCAGCCCGTGAGAGAGATAACGGGAGCGCCGATTTTCTCAATTGCCATTGCGAGAAGCGCAATTGATATCTGCTCACCGGATGAAAGAAGCATATCCATTTCACGCTTTGATGGTGAAGAGTTAATTTCGTAAGCCTTGTCAATAAGGTCATCGGTTGTGTCGCCCTGTGCGGAAACAACCACAACAACGGAGTTTCCTTCACGATAAGTATCAACAACACGACTTGCAACGTTGTTTACTTTGGCTGCATCTGCAACAGAACTGCCGCCAAACTTCTGAACAATAATTGCCAATTTTAAAACCTCCGATACATATTAAATTTCGGTGACGCCAATATTATCCGATTTAAGGATTTTAAGACGCCAATTTTGCATTTTTTGTGCCAATATGCGACTCACGTCGGGGAAAAAACTTTTATTTGTATCCCTGATAATCGCAATCAGCGTAGGTCCGGCACCGCTGAGATAAACCCCAAGGGCGCCATGCCAGTAACACATATTGAAAATCTCATCCATTGAAGGAATAAGAGTTTTCCGGTAATACTGGTGCAGTCTGTCGCCAATGGCTGCACGTATGTTTGAATAATCCCCAGAAATAAGGCTTGATGCAAGGAGAGCACTGTGACCTGCATTATATGCGGCATCACGATGTGAAACCATTCGGGGTAGAATTGAACGCGATTTTTTTGTTGCAAGAGGAAAATCGGGTATAAGTGCTGCAAATCTCAAATCGTCTTTGAGTTGGTGGCAAACATAGTGGTGTTTATCCCTTTGCATAACAGTTACAGTAAAACCTCCGGTAATTGCAGGGGTGACATTATCAGCGTGACCTTCCAGTTTAATCGCCATAGACAAAAGCTCTTCTTTCGAAAGAGGATTGCCTGCCAAAAGATTGCCCGCGTATAAGCCGCCTACAATCACGGCGCTACTGCTGCCAAGACCACGTGTTACGGGAATATTGTTTTCCAGAGTGAGGCGCAACCCTTTTGGTTGATATCCAACTTTGTCAAAAACATCTTTAATACAGCGGTAGACTAGATTTCTTTCGTCTTTGGGGAGAAAATTTGCAGATTCATCAAGAATTTCAATCTCAAGCCCTGATTCAATTTCCTCCACGGTGATATAGTTATAAAGCTCGAGGGCAACCCCCAGACTGTCAAAGCCGGGACCCATATTGGCGCTGGTTGCGGGAACTCTTATTTTTATCATTCGCTAATCAACCTCAACTTGCCAAGAGCTTTGCCGCCCTCAAATTCGACACCTTTGATGAAGTCTGACAGTTCGTCATCTGTCATAGGTGTGGTAATAACTGCAAATTCGTTTTTGTATTCTTCCTCGTCAAAGGTAACAATACTACAGTCTTCAAGTCCTGCAACCGGCTTGCCTGAAAATCTGATATAGTAGGGATATTCCTGCAGCTTGCCTTCCGACTGATTTTCAACAGAGTATTTATTCCATTTTATGATTATGTTAACGCCTTGGTGCTTGATTGCGTCCACAACATCGGCGACAACGGCATTTGCTGTGGGGAGTTTACCTGCGCCTCTGCCATAGAACATAACATCGCCAAGGTCTTCGCCCTTTACAATAATGCCGTTAAACACATCGTTTATACCTGCAAGAGGATTGCTCTTTGGTACAAATGCAGGGAATACAGCGGCATAAACACCGCCGTCCTTTGCCTTGGTTGCATGACCGATAAGCTTGATTGAATAGCCCAATTTTTCGGCATAAGCCACATCCTCAGCAGTGATTTTTGTAATGCCTTCGGTGGGGATTCTCTCGGTAAGTACTTCATTTCCGAAAGCCAAAGCCGAAAGAATTGCAATTTTTCGGCAAGTATCGTGGCCTTCTACATCGGCTGTGGGGTCTGCCTCGGCATAGCCCTTTTGCTGTGCGGCACGAAGTGCGTTGTCAAAGGTTTCGCCCTTCTGGAACATCTGTGTAAGTATATAGTTGGTAGTGCCGTTAAGGATACCAAACACATCTGTTGCCTCGCCTGCTGTCAGGCATGAGAACATAGGTCTGATAATGGGTATACCGCCGCCAACAGATGCTTCAAACAGATAGTTAAGGTTTCTTTCCCTTGCAATTTCCAAAAGCTCTGTGCCGTGTGCAGCAACAAGCTCCTTGTTGGAGGTGATAACGCTTTTGCCTGCAAGGAGGAGTTTTTTTGAAAATTCATAAGCGGGTTTTGTGCCGCCCATTGTCTCAACAACAATGCCAACCTCAGGGTCGTTTAAAATATCGTTAAAGTCCTTGGTAAAGCAGTTGAATTCGCTGTCAGGAAAGTCACGCAGGTCAAGAATGTGAGCAATTTCAATAGGCTCACCGCACTTTTTAATCAGGTTATCCTGATTTTTGGTGATAACCTCGCCAACGCCCGAGCCAACAACACCAAAGCCCATAATTGCGATTTTCATATATTATCAGTCCCTTCTGAAAAATCTGTATCAATCACAAAGCAATTTCATTTGCTTAAAAAGATAGATAATAACATAATACAACAAAAACTCCCTGCCGTCAAGGAGTTTTTGCCATATTTATGCACTAAAATTATCTTACCAAATCTATAATTTTCAGCATTTCTTCCTGTGTGGATGCTCGCATAATTGCCTCTCTCAGCTTTGCGCCGCCCCGACAGCCTTTGATGTACCACGCCATATGCTTGCGCGCCTCTTGAATTCCACGGTAGTCGCCCTTATATTTTATCAGCAGACATAGGTGTTCGGTCATTTTTGCAGCACGCTCTTCGGGAGTGGGGTGAGGAAGCTTTTCGCCCGTTTCAAGGTAGTGGATAACTCTCTCAAAAATCCAGGGATTGCCCTGGGCACCTCTGCCTATCATAATTCCGTCGCAGTTTGTGTATTCAAGCATATGTTTTGCGCTGTATTCATCGGTTATATCGCCGTTGCCGATAACGGGGATTGAAACCGATTGCTTTACCGCCTTGATTATATCAAGGTCGGCTGTGCCGCTATAAAATTGCTGACGTGTTCTGCCGTGAACGGTGATGGCAGAGGCTCCGTTTTTTTCAGCAATTTGTGCCATTTCAACGGCATTGACAAGTGAGTCATCCCAGCCCTTGCGGATTTTTACCGTTACCGGCACATCTACCGCTGCAACAACAGCTGCGACAATTTCGCCAGCAAGCTGCGGAGTCTTTGCAAGTGCCGAACCGTCGCCACTTCCTGTAATTTTTGGCGCAGGGCAGCCCATATTAATATCAATAAGCTGAGCACCATATTCCAAAGCCTTTTCGGCAATTGAGGCAAGGACATCGGGTTCGTGACCGAAAAGCTGAGTTGCAACGGGCTTTTCATCTTCCTCGGTTTCGAGCAGGTCGGAGGTTTTTTTACTGTTGTAAAACAGACCCTTGCCTGATACCATTTCGGTATACATAAGTCCGGGACCGAAGGGTTTGGTTATCATTCGGAAGGCTTTATCTGTTACACCTGCCATAGGCGCAAGAATCACGTTGTTTTTTAGTTCAAGGTTTTTTATTTTCATATATAATTCCTCAAAAATTATTCAATTGTTATCTTTGCCGATGGGCTGATTAAATTTATTATGGTCTTGCCGGGGTTGACAAGCAGGTCGCTTCCGTCGGTTTTTTTATATGTTGTGTTGGCGCTGCGTGACGGTTTTGACCAGGTTATTTCCTCAAAGGCTCCGTTTGTTATATAGTAACCCTTTCCGCCTCCTGTTGTGTTGATATTGCGGCGGGCGGTGCCGTCACCAAGGGAGGAATCGCGCACAAGAACGATAAGAATATTTTTTGCCTCAACCGTTTTGCCGCTTTGCAGGGTATGAGGAACACCGTTAATAGTTTTTTGGTAAATATTTTTCACGGCGTTATAGGCATATCCTGTGTTATATCCTCCTGAATATACGAGTCTAACAGTTTTTGCTGAGTTTTCCGATGGAAGATTTATGTATTCATTCGAGTATTTCATTCCGTTTTTGTGGTCTGTCTCGGTAGGGTAGCCCTTCTGTTTTGCCATAGCCCTAATCTTTTCGATACTTGTATATGCGCTATGCCAGTCGCCTTTGTATTTTTGTTCACGCCAGAAGATGCTTTCATCTGTGCCTAAGATTCCGTTTATTTTGTCAATGCCAAATGCTGAAATGTCGGTGATTGCCCTAGGGCTCCAGCCAAAATGTGTGTATATGGCGTCGTTTTCCATTGCGTAGTCAAGGAAATAATGTCGTGATGAACGGACAGGACCAATCTTTTCGGTAGCTGTTCCGCGGAACAGAGCAAGAAACCTTGTTGCACCACCTTCCACAACCATTTCATATATGAGGTATGCATCCTCAAGTCCTGCGTGGGGTCTGGCGTTTTTGTCGTCGTTGTCGACCATTACAGCCACAGGTCTTTCGTTGGTATTTACATATGTATTAAAAAAGTTTTCGATTTCTGCAAAGGATGGGTCGGTCGCTGTCTCGGGCAATGTTTTATTTTCTACCAATGCCGGCTCGGCAGGGGTTTTTGCTCCACATCCTGAAACAAGGGTTATGCAAAGCAGTATAATAAAAAGTTTTAATAAAGTTTTCATAAAAGATATTCCTTTCGTCTATGGTCGAATATATTTTATCACAAAAATTAATACATTTCAACATTTGCAATTCTAACTTGACAATTTTTGTGTAAATTAGTATACTGAATTAAAATGGGGGAAGGTTGACGTTTGCTCATTATACAAGAAACTGGGGAAGGTGGCATATTGTGGATTGCTCAGAGTTAACAAAGGTAAACAGAGTGGTTATCAAGGTGGGAACATCATCTTTGACCTATGAAACCGGTAAATTAAATATAAAAAAAATTGAAAGTATTGTTCGTGTGGTATCAGACCTTCGTAACAGGGGTGTTGAGGTGGTGCTTGTATCCAGTGGAGCAGTAGGTGCGGGGGTAGGAAAACTGAACCTTGCTGAAAAACCTTCGGACACAAGGAAAAAGCAAGCTCTTGCCGCAATCGGTCAGGCAACTCTTGTTTCTATGTATGACCGCTTTTTTTCGGAGTATGGGCATTCATCGGCACAGGTGCTTTTGACAAAGTTTATTCTTGATGTTGAGGAGCGCTATATAAACACAAAAAATACTTTTGAAACGATGTTTGAATATGGTGTTGTTCCCATCGTTAATGAAAACGATGTAATCTCCACATACGAGCTGGAATTTGGCGATAACGATACTCTTTCAGCGCATATTGCTCGGCTTGTTGATGCAGAGCTTTTGATTATTCTTTCGGATATTGATGGTCTTTATGACAGTAATCCTCAGACCAATCCGGATGCAAAGCTTATTCCGCTGGTTAGAAAAATCGACGATAAAATCTATGCTATTGCAGGAGGGGCCGGCAGCAACCGAGGTACGGGAGGAATGGTTACAAAGCTCAAGGCTGCGGAAATTGTAAATCCGGAAGGCATCGATATGATTATAACCAATGGCGCTAATCCCGAAAGGATTTATGATATTTTTGAGGGCAAACCAACAGGAACCTTGTTCATGGGAAACAAATAGTGAAATTTTAACAATGAATGGTTTTTATAAATGTTAAATTTCGTTAAACTTTTGACACAAACATATTGAAATATTGCGTCAAATATGATATTATGTTATATGTGAGAAGAGTTGGAATATTTTAACTCTGTTTTAACATTATAGTTGTAAATTTATTAACCTTAATATAATCAGGAGGTAAAAAAAATGACGACAAACAAAAAGGTGCTCACATGGCTTGAAGAAATGAAAGCTCTTTGTAAGCCCGAAAAAGTAGTATGGATTGACGGCTCAGAAGCTCAGCTTGAAGAACTTCGTGCAGAAGCAGTTGCAAGCGGCGAAATTATTAAGCTTAATCAGGAAAAACTCCCCGGCTGCTACTATCACAGAACAGCAGAAAACGACGTTGCGCGTGTTGAAGACAGAACATTTATCTGTACAGAAACAGAAGAAGAGGCAGGCCCCATCAACAACTGGATGGCACCCGCTGAAATGTATGCAAAGCTCAATGGTTTGTACGACGGCTCAATGGCAGGCAGAACAATGTATGTTATTCCCTATTCAATGGGCCCTGT
>JAZNCI010000046.1:0-4905 GCA_045587485.1 Clostridia bacterium | reverse complement strand
TAAATAGTCTATTAAATCAGTACGCTCATCAATATCTTTGACCTTAATATAAAACATATGTGCATTATGCCTGCAATGCTCAGGAACAATCGGAAGATTGATAACCTCTTTCTCTTCAAGGTCTTTCAAATATTCGCTGTAGTAATTATAGATTTCAATTCTCTTGTCATTGATTTTATCAGCCGCAAGAAGCTGACCGTATAAAAACGCTGCACCAAGTTCGCTTGGAAGATAGGAAGAACCTGCACTTACCCAAGTATACTTATCAACCATTCCCAATAAAAACTCTGCACGGTTTGTTCCTTTTTCACGGATTATTTCAGCACGGATATTGTTTGCTTCATCACGAACAAGCAAGGCACCGCCTTCGCCCATGGTATAGTTCTTTGTTTCGTGAAAACTGTATGTACCAAAATCACCTATAGTACCGAGTGCTTTTCCTTTATAAAAAGCATTTACGCCCTGTGCCGCATCTTCAACAACCTTTAGGTTATGACGCTTTGCAATTTCAAGTATTTCGACCATCTCACAGGAAACACCTGCATAATGAACGGTAACAATAACTTTCGTTTTATCGGTAATTGCCGCCTCAATCAGCTTTTCGTCAATATTCTGTGTATCAGGTCGAATATCAACAAAAACAATTTTTGCACCTCTCAGCACAAAGGCATTGGCAGTTGACACAAAAGTAAATGATGGCATAATAACTTCATCACCCGGCTCAATATCACACAGGATAGCTGCAAGCTCAAGAGCATGGGTGCAGGAAGGAGTTAAAAGTGCCTTTTGTGCCTTATACATATCTTCAATCAAACAGTTGCAAAGTTTTGTATATTTATTATCGCCGCAAAGCTTTTTTGAAGCGATTGCATCGGCAAGATATTTTTCTTCGGTTCCTACAACCGCAGGAATATTAAACGGAATTCTAAAACTGCTCATTAGCTTTTGTATCTCCTTTACAACTCTTTCTTCAAATCAGCGAATGCTGCTTCCAGACTATATGCACACTCAAAACATAATTCGTTTTTTGCTTTTGTAACATCAAGAAAGCTGATTGAAGTATCTTCCTTTTTGTCGGTAAGCTGAACTGTTTCGGAAACAGAATTAAATCCTTTGATAACCGACTCAGCAAGCTGTTTCGATGTTGTGCCGATACCTGATCCTATATTGTAAATACCGGTTTTCTCGTATGCTTCAAGTGCTTTCTTAATTCCAAGACAGGCATCTTTTACATAAATGTAATCACGTTTTCCTTCGGATTTTCCGTAAAGAGAAAGCTTTTCACCGCAAAGGGCATTCTTAACAAAAAGCTCTGTCATATATCCGCCTTCGGATTTGCCGATGACCTGAGAAAGACGAAGAATTTTAATGTTCATACCGTAATTTCTGTTATAGTATTCACAAAGCATTTCTCCGGTATATTTTGATATACCGTAATAATTTATAGGTGCAATATCACCGCTTTCAGGTATAGGCGAAGCTTGACTGTTAGAATAAACACATCTCGAAGAAATAAACACAACATTCTTTATTCCAAGAGTTCTGCAAGCCTCAAGAGAATTCTCAACTATCTTTATGTTATCTTCGTAAAGTTCAAGTGATTGCTTTTCTTTTGCATTTACTTTCTTTGCCGCAAGAATAACCGCACTGTCGCATCCGGTGAGTGCCGTTAAAAGCTCGTTATAATCATAATGTGCAACATTGCCTGATTTTCTTGAAATGTCTGTTATTTCAAAATTTTCAGAATACATTGACTTGAATGTGCTGCCTATAAAACCACTGCCGCCGATAAGAGCGAGCCTGTGAGGAGCTGCAAAAATTCTGTATCCGCACTTTTCCATATATCCGTTCATTCTGCGAACCCTGTCGCCGTTTTTATAATAAAAGCACTTGATATCGCCTGTGTATTTCTCATACTTTGAAATATCAAACTCTGTGTCCGGAGTTTCACAGAAAAACTCTGTATGCATCGGTATATCGCTTACATTATATGAAATATCCGCTACAGTTCCATCCAGAAAATGAGTCATTGTTATGTCAAGAAGATTAACTCCTGTATATTCCTTTATCAAACGCCACATATGGCATCCGTCAAGACGGGGTGTTACTTCTATAAGATACGGATGTCCGTTTTCAATTTTGATTTGAAAATATACCGGTCCGTTATTTATTTCAAGCTTAGAAACCGCTTCAGATACCAATTCTTCCACAAGCTGTTTTGTGCAGGTATTCTCATATTTTGACGGAAGGTGGTGTGCCTTGATAATTCCGCCGGGCAAATTATTAAATGATTCACGGTCAGAAAGCATACTGAATATAACCTTTCCGTCATATACATACGCATTTACAGAAACCTCATCGCCCAAAACAAATTTTTCAAGAATAACCTGTCCGCTTTTTGAAAAGCAAATAGACTGCTCAAAGCATTTTTCAAGTTCTTCATAAGTTTTTACCGAATATACACCACGCTGTCCCTGTGAATCAACGGGTTTTATCATCAACGGATAAAAATCCGCTTTTTTCGCTTGATCCAAATTTGAACAATACATAAAAGGCAAGTTAAAATTGCTCTTACCCAAGGCATCTCGCATCATATGCTTATTGCAACAAATTTCAGCCGTTTTGCTTGATACAAAATGAAACATATCAAGATTTTCGGCAACCTTACAAAAGGTAGGAACTGCTATATCACTGCCTACGGAATAAATATAATCAATGCTGTTTTTCCTTACATATTCTTCAACCTTTTCGGTATCAATAATGTTTATCTGCTCGAAATAATCAAGCATAGGAATACCGCTATCGGTATTGGTGTAGCTGACACCATGTACTTCAAAGCCTTTGTCTTTTGCATATTTTATTAAATCAATCTGTGCATTACCTGCGCCCAGAATAAGCAATTTCTTTTTCAACTTCGACCACCTCGTTTGCATCTCTTGTATCTGTCCGTATGATGTATTGCGGTTCGTGCGTAATAATCATAAACATTCGTACAATATACTCTCCGATTACGCCAAGTGCCGTTATTATAAGCCCTGTGCAGAAAAAAACAGCAGAACACAAAAGGACGATTTCGTTTTTAATCATAATTCCGTATAAAAGTATGATTATGCTGATTACAGCAATCAAAACACCGATTTTTCCAACAAGTCGTATTGGCTTTGCTGAGTAGTTCAAAAATGCCGACCATAATTTCATCAGTTTCTTGAAATTGTAACCGGACTTTCCGAACTTGCGGTCAAAGTGTTCAATATCGGCATTAGCCACTTTTGCTGTTGTTCTCAAAAACAATCCCTGCAAATTTGTATATGTACTTTCGCTTTTCACAATTTCATCACGGACGAAACGGCGGATAATATACATAGGACACGCTTTCAAGTCTTTCGGCTTATCAATTAAATACCGTACCGTCATATTATGTAATTTACTTTCGATATTACGAAGCAGGCTATGGTGTCTCTGAGGAAATCTGCCATAAACCATATCATAGCCTTCTTCAAGCTTATCAATCAGCTTATAAATTTGCGAGGGGTGCGTCTGAAAGTCATCATCCATACCGAGAATGTAATCACCGTCTGCATATTTCATAGCTGCTAAAATTGCATTATGCTGTCCGCAGTTTTTTGCAAGGTCTATTCCTGTCACACACGAATATTCGTTGGCAAGTCGTTTAATCACGTTATAAGTATTATCCTGTGAGCCGTCATTTACAAGAATAAACTCATAGTCAAATCTATCTGTTTTGTCAAATTCGGCTGCTGTCTGAATTACAACATCTGCAATAGACTTTTCCGAATAATAACACGGAATTACTACTGAAATTTTCTTTTTATTCATCATCTACCACCATGTATACATATAGTACGTCCTTTGCCGATTGAATTTTATCCACCATGGCAAGCTTCTTGTTATACAAATCTTTGAGAGTTTTGCTTATCCCCATTTTAGGATCAGTTCGTGTAACGAAGTAAACTTCGCTGTCACGGCTCGTTAATCCTTCGATAGAGGTTGAAAAACCAAATTTACTGTTTCTCTCATAATAGCTTGGTGAGCGTACATTCCATGAGCCAGCAGATTCGGTATTCAAAACAGTTCCCTCATCATATGTTAAGAACACATAATTTGTGCAGGAAATAAAATCATTCGTATCATAAAAGAAAAATTTATCAGGGTAATTCTGTGCATATTTGTTCAACGCTTCAAGTCTGGGATTGATAGTCTCTCTGAGGACAGTCGATTTATCATCAAGGTCACTCTGCATATTTGAAACACCTGCAATAACAAGCAAAACTGCTGCACAGGTAATTATAAACTGCCAAGTCTTTGAAAACCTTTCTTCTCCCGAACGATTCATAAATCCTTTCATCGGGCACTCATTAACATCGATTAAATCCGTTAATGTGAGCGTTCCGATTACAGCCATTGCAAGAATCATAAGGTCAACAAGGCGAGCCATTACACGTCCGTTAAATTCTAAGAATGTAATTTCAAGCAACAATCCGGCAACAGTGGAGATGAAAATTATATCCTTTTTCTTTTTTCGTGCCGATAGTACAATGCAGGCGGCAAGCAAAATCATAACATATACAGAACAGTATTTTACTGTTTCATCATCGGATTTGAACCATCTGGATAAACCGTTTTGAAATGCGTCAACTATTCTTTGTCCTATATGATTTGCGTTCACCTTTATTTCTTTCATATAGTCTGCAATTTTTGTCATATTTTCGGTGTTTACACTTTCATCAATATCAAGAAAACGTCTTGATATTGCTCTGTATGTAACTTCGTTTATGTCATTTGATACATAGAACGGCATATTTTCATAATATCCGGGAATGGCATCATAATCGTAAACCTCAGCACGAACCTCCTTGAACTCCTTAAATTCTTTATATTCCGGTC
>JAZNCI010000045.1:0-21428 GCA_045587485.1 Clostridia bacterium | reverse complement strand
CCTTGTTCTCGTTCCGGTTAAAGCTTATAACGAAATAATGTCAACACTTGTTAAATATCCTATCCACGAAGTTAAAATCTTTAGCCCCGGTCCTTGGGGAGCTTACAGATACAATGATATGGACTATGGCGTAGAAGGCTTAGCTAATAACGCTTGGAACAAAATCGCAGGACCTGAACTTCGTATCCTTATTGACTTTGGCGGTGAAAGAAGCATTTCTATGCCTATGCTCAACGCTATGCAGTATGGTAAGGAATTAGTTGGTGAACTCATAGACAAAAAATATCCTGGTTTATTCCCACTCGATATATGGCTTGATGACGGCTGGCATCCAACACCTCAGCCTGCAGAGAGAATTTCAATGCCTATGCATATTCACCCAAGCAGCAAATATGTTGAAGACAACTTCGACGAGCCCCTTGGCAGATATGAAACATATTACATAGCTGAAGCTTATGAAGGCGCAAACACCTGGATGGGCTTCCACGATGATGCAGATATTGAAGAATGGGAAAGACTCTGTGAAGAATCACAGAACATCAAGCCAATTGAAAATTGGAAAGACTTTATCGCTAATTGGTCAAGCAAAGAAGGCGACCTTTATCTCATCCCGCCTGGAACAATGCACGGTCACGGCGGTAACCAGATGGTACTGGAGATGGATACCAACCCCTCAATAAACGGAACAGAGTATTCATTCTTTGAATATGACTTTGCAAGACCGTCATGGGATGACGAGAAGAAAACAATGACAGGCAAGCCTTTAAAAATGCACTTAGAGCATGGCAGAAATATGGAAAAAACAAGAAGAGCATCTTGGGTAAAAGACCACCTTCTTTCAACTCCTTCTGTTGTTAAGTGGACAAAGGAATACTTCATTGACCGCTATAAATCAACACCTGTAATGCCATACCACGTTGAAAGAATTCACTTTGAAAAGACAGGTGAATACTCAACAGAGGGCAAATTTATGCATATGTTTACACTCACTGTAGGCTCAAAGGTTACAGTTCGCTCAAAAGCAAACAACGACCTTTATGCAGTTTGTGATAAATTCCAGACTTTAGTAATTCCCGCATCTTTTGGTGATTATGAAATCATTAACGAAGAGGGCGGAAGAGTAACCTGCGTAATTCAGAGATGGAAACAGGGTTAATGTTGCATCAGCATGATGTAATATTTTGTAAGGAACGACCTATGTACCAAATGGGGTAGATTATGTAGTTACTAAAAATCAGTACGATAAATAGTCGGGCATGAGCCGCACAAGCTAAAGCTTATGCGGCTCATATTTTTAAATTGTGGAGGTTTTTTATGAATATATTAGCAATCGGTGCACATCCTGATGATATTGAAACATCTTGCGGCGGAACGCTTGCAAAATATGCAAAACAGGGTCACAAGGTGTTTACTGCAACTGCAACTAATGGAAATATCGGCTCTGCTACACTTCCTATGGATGAAATTGCAAAAATTAGAAAAGAAGAGGCAAGACGTGCTGCTGCCATAATCGGAGCTGAATACATCTGCTTAGATTATGACGATGAAATGTTTTTTGAAGACAGAGCTGCAAGACTTGCTTTTATTAACTTGGTAAGATACTGCAAGGCGGATATAATACTTACCCATAACCCTGAGGACTATAACCCTGACCACGAGCTTACAAGCAAAATCATAAATGATATTGCGGTTATGATTCCTGTTGCTAAGATACAGACTCAGGCTCCTGCCTACGATAAAATTCCGATTATTGCATACTATGAGCCCGTAAACGGATTAGGCTTTGTTCCGACAGAGTATGTTGACATAACTGACACCATGGAAATCAAAATGGCTATGTGCAGAGAACACAAAAGCCAGGTTACCTGGATGTCTGATAACTATAAGGACACGCTTTCTGACAAGGATTTCTTTGAAGATTATTACACAATAGCAAGATACAGAGGCATTCAGTGCGGTGTTGAATACGCAGAAGGCTTCCGTATGGCAAATGATGCGTTCAGAGTAGTTCCCCGTAGAGTTTTGCCGTAAAGCTATGAATACGAAGATAATAAATCATCCCGTATGGGGAAAGGCACTTTTTGCGGATAACGGGGTTGTTGAAATAGGTATTCCGCTTGAGTTTGGAATAAGAATAGGGCATTTATCGTATAAAGATGAAGAAAATCTTTTTTATGAGCAACCAAACGACTTAAATGACCTTTGCACGCCCGAAGGTTTTAGAGTGCGTGGCGGGCACAGGCTTTGGATTGCTCCTGAGTCAGAAAAAGAATACTTTCCTGACAACAGTCCCATAGAATATGAAATCTCGGGCAACAAGATAAGACTTTTTCAAGAGGAAGACCCTTATCTCAGTGTTAAAAAAAGCATAGAGATAGAGTTTTCAGATGACGAAGAAATCTGCATAAGACACAAAGTGTTAAACACTGAAAAGCTAAAGAGGAAATTTTCAATATGGGGAGTAACCTCGGTTGCTCCCTGCGGAAAAGCTCTTATTCCTTTAAGATACCGCGAAAATGGATATGACCCGCTTCACAAAATAACGATGTGGGATTATACGAGTCTGGGTGACGAACGAGCAAAATATGAGCGTGAGTTAATAACTCTTTCGCATAAACCAATTCTGCAAAAGTATAAAATTGGTATAGGACATCCAAACGGCCCTGTTACCTATGAAAATAAAGGGGTAGTTTTTGAAAAATCGTATGAAATCAATCCATCTTTAGAGTATCCTGACGGGGGAGTTTCGTTTGAAATCTTTATGTGCAGGCATATGGTGGAAATTGAAAGTCTTTCGCCGCTTTTTGAAGTCAAGGCGGGGGATACGGCAGAATTTTGTGAAAAATGGCGACTAAAAAAACAAGGTTAGGAGAAAAACTATGAAATTAAGTATTGCAACTGTGGGTTTGGCTCATCCCTTTGAGGTAGGATATGATGATGCCGAAAACCTTTTAAACCAAACCGCAAAAACATTAGAAGATGCAGGCGTGATTTGCGAAAATGCCGGCGTGATTATGCACGACTTAGATACAGTCAAAAAGGCAGCAGAGGTTTTGAAAACAAAGGATGTTGACCTTTTAATGATTTGTATCGCAACGTGGAGCGAAGACCATCACCTTTTAGACCTTCTTTCATATATCGATAAGCCTGTAATACTAAGAGCATATCCCGCTAAAGAAACAGGCTCGCTTTGTTGTGCTCATCAAATTGGGGCTGTGTTTACAGATATTGGAAAAACCTATGAGTTTATCTATGGTGACGCTGATAGTGTAGAGTGTGCAAAAGAAACAAAAAAAATTGCCACGGCATACGCACTTAAAACTGTTATGAGCAGAACAAGAGTCGGTGCGATAGGCGGAAGAGTTAAGGGTATGACAGAGATTGCTTATGACGAGTTTTCAATAAAACAAAAGCTGGGTGCAAGAGTTGTAAACCTTGACGAAAAAGAAATGCTCAATAAAGTTGCTGCTATGACCGATAGCGAGGCTGAAAAAATTTTAGAGGAGAAAAAAGATATTTTATCTCCCTGCAAGGTTTCTTCTTCAAAGGAATCAATGATAGAATCAATTAAGTATTACAGTGCATTAAAGGAGCTTTCAAAAGAGTATGATTTAGAGGCACTTTCTGTTAAATGCTACACTACATATATGGGAAAAATTTGTTTAGGTTACTCACTTCTTTCAGAAGAGGGGATAGTAGGCTCTTGTGAAGGGGATGTAACAAATGCTCTTACAATGAAACTGATGTATGAGCTTTCTGGAAAGCCGATAAACAATACCGACCTTTTATATCTTGACGAGAAAGAGAATAGCATATTGTTTGCTCATTGCGGTTCATCAGGATTTTCGATAGCAGAGGGCGAGATAGATTTATGCCCTGTACGCTTAGCTGAAACAGGCGTTTGCACAAAGTTCTTAGTTAAAACAGGAAAGGTAACTGCGGTAAATATTTGCGGTCACGGAGATACGTTTAGGCTAAGTGCAATGGTGGGCGATGCGATTCCGTGCTCTATGGAGTTCCCAGGAAACCCTGTTAAAATTAAGTTTGATAAATCTGTATTTGATATAAATAAAGAAATTATGGCAAACGGAATAGGACATCACTGGATGGTGGCTTACGGCGATTATATGGAAGAGCTTAGATACTTCTGCAAAATAAATAATATATTAATGTATGAAATATAACGTTTGGAGGTAAAAAATGAAACGTTCAGAAATAAATGCAATAATGAAAGATGCACTTAGCTTGTTTAAAGAATATAAAATTTCTCTTCCTGAGTTCGTTCTGTGGACAGCGGATGAATGGAAAACAAAAGGAGAAGAAACTCGGGAAATTAAAGATAATATGCTTGGCTGGGATATAACCGACTTTGGAAGTGGTGATTTTTATGACACAGGTTTATTTTTAATCACTCTTCGTAATGGAAATCAGAAACTTAAAGATAAATATCCAAAGCCTTACGCAGAGAAGCTTATGGTTGTAAAGGAAAAGCAAATTACACCCATGCATTTTCATTGGAATAAGATGGAGGACATTATAAACCGCGGTGGCGGAAACCTTATAATTAAGCTTTACAACTCAACTGAAAATGAAGAACTTGCAGATACGGATGTTGAAATTTCAGTTGACGGAGTAAAGCACACCTTCCCTGCAGGCTACGAGCTTTGCCTAAAGCCTGGTGACAGCGTAACCTTAACACCTGGACTTTATCACAAGTTCTGGGGCGAAGAGGGGAAAGGTACTATAATTGTTCAGGAAGTATCTATGTGCAATGATGATGCTAATGACAACCGATTCTATGAAAAAACAGGACGTTTTCCTGAAATCGAAGAAGACGAAGCACCGCTTTATCTTTTGTGTAATGAGTATGACAAATAAAATAAAGTTAAATAAAAGACTGCCCGCAGGCAGTCTTTTATTTTATAGTTTTTACAGAATCACGCTCAATTAATTCCATTGGAAGAAGTATGCTTTCAACGTTCTTTCCTTTTATTTTTTGAACTATCATATCCATAGCAAGTGTTCCTATTCCTGCTTTATCGATGCCAATAGTCGTAAGTTTTGGCTCAATGTAGCGTGAAAGCAGTATGTCATCAATGCCAATTATAGAAACATCTTCAGGAATTTTCAAATTCATATCCTTAGCACATCTCATAACACCGATAGCAAAGCTGTCAACAGTACACAAAACGGCAGATGGACGGTTTTTTCTTTCAAAAAGCTTTTTAGCCTCCTCGTATGCCGAATCCTCGCTTGAGGCAGAGATGTTACAAAAATCAGGATTAGGTGTTATGTTATGCATCGCCATAGCCTTACTAAAGCCCGAAAAGGTCTGGACAAAAAAATCGGTCACAACGTTGGATGCAATCATTGAGATATCAGTGTGTCCGCGCTTTATTAAATACGATGTAGCGTCGAAAGTAGCCTTTTGGTAATCAGGGTTAATTGATGTGACATTATCGTTATTTGAATGAGAGTCAACAATCACAAACGGAACACCGCTTGCGTTTGCCTTGTCAATTAGCGCATGATTTATATCCTGCATAAATATTATGCCGTCAGCATCGCCTGAATATATAAGGTCGGGAAGCTCGCTTTGTGACATTATTGGCTTGCTTATTATGACGTTATAATTGCATTTCATACCTCTGTTTATTATTCCTCGAGTGATTTCAAAATAGAACAAATCCTCAAACGGAGAAGAAAATGCATTCATCATAAGGCAGATGTTAAAGCTCTTATTTAAAACAAGCTTTTTTGAACTCAGAGATGGCTTGAAATCAGTTTCGTTGATGATTTTCTGCACTCTTTCACGCGTTGCATCACTTACTCCAGGTTTATTGTTTAAAACAAAGGATACGGCTGTAACAGACACGCCTGCTTTTTTTGCGATGTCCTTTACGGTCAGTTTTTTCATATAATCACTCCGTTAACTTTGATGTAATTACACTAAAACGATTTACGTAAGAATTATATCATTTTAAAAAGGAAAAAGCAAGTTTTTATATAAGTAAATGGATATATAAAAATTCAACGAGGCAGAAAAACGCTTTCATATGACAAGGTTTAATCAGCTGCTCTGCATTTATTGTGGGAAACCAACCAAATTTGACAAGTCTATTAATGAGCAATTAAATTTAAACAACAAAAAACTATAGACAATAATTAACCTAAAGATGATAAAAAATGTGCCAGATAACTCAAAAATGGTTGAAAAGTATCATTAATGTGGTTTTTTGCCATTGTTCTTGGCAAATAAATGTTATAAAGTGAGTTGAAAGAATAAGCACAAACGCTGATTTTGTTGCGTTTGTTTGAAAAGGAGCAGAACTATGAATCAATATGTAGTCAAAAAAACAAAAGGTATACCAAGCGAAGAAGATTGGGCGGCAGCCAATATTGCAGAAATGAATCAGAACCATTGGACAGAATTCGCCTTTAAGTTCAATAGTTTTGCAAAGATGCTGTATGATGATGATGCTATATATGTACGGATGGAGTCGGATGAAATGCCTGTGGTGGCAAAATACACCGAGAGAAATTCCCCCGTATGCACAGACAGCTGTATGGAATTTTTCTTTTCTCCTGACATAAACAAAGATTTCTATATGAATTTTGAGGTTAATGCACTTGGGGCGTTTCTTATAGGCGCAGGCAAAAAAGGTGACAGAATTCGCTGTATGGATGACGAAAAGCTGTTTGACATAAAACCCTGTCTTTGTGAAAAAGGATGGAAGGTTTCGTTTAAATTGCCATTTGACTTTATAAAGAAATATGCCGGGGATTGTACGGCGCAAATGAAGGGCAATTTTTATAAATGCGGTAGCAATACGGGGCACAGACATTATGGAATGTGGAATGTAATTGAAACGGAAAACCCGGATTTTCACAGACCTGAATACTTTGGAGACCTTATATTTGAAAAATAAAAGGATTAAAAGGAGCAGAAAACGGCGTGAATACTAAGAATAGAGATAATTTTGCCAAAATACGTTTTGGCTGCAGAACGGTGCTTGTAATTATTTTTTTGATTGCCGGAATTCTGTTGTTGGGATTGAGTTGTAAAATGATTGCCAACAATAAAGCCGAAATGGACCAAAATTTTGAAAGCTATTACGATGTTGTTGAGGCAGAAGTATATGGCTTTCAGAAAATAAGCGATGCATTGTTTGCCAATGGAGATGTGAAAAACTTTGCTAAGGGTTTAAGCGGTGAGTATAAACCGTATATGATAATTCCTGTGGCTAAAATGATAAGACTGTTTGAAACGTTTTTCACCGGCGGTGAATGCAGTATTGTTCTGACGAATCTTGAGAACAATACGTGTGCGTCTGGCGAGGGCAGTGCCGAATTTGATAGTGTGTGTGCAGAACTGATGCTGAGTGATTCAACAATCAATGCCATAAAGAATAATCATGCTACAAATAAATTTTATGTTTACAGCAAAGAAAATAAATTAATAAGTTTTGTTTTTTGTAACGCACAAGACTACGATGTTAAGCTTTATTGTATTATAACGGCGGATGTCAGTGCTATTTTGCCGCACGAAAACTTTGCCATCGTCAATGATAATGACAGGTTTTGGGGCAAGGCGGGTGTTACGGGCAATGTGAATTTCGGAAAAACATATATTAAAGAGTCTGTAATAATCCCAGGGTTGGCTTATAAATATAATGCAAAATACAACAATATTTTCTCACTTATGTTTTTAATTATTTGCAGTATTTTCTGTTTTGTGAGTGCATTTTTTAACAGAAGGATTTGTGACAGACTTTTAAATGTCTTATATATACCTGTGATCAAGTGGTCTCAAACGTCTGCAGAAAACGAAATCTTGAAAGGAGAGGAATCGTGGGAGGCTTCGGCAAAAAGGCTTATTGGTGACAGTGAGCTTTTGCGGAATACTATTAAGGAAAGCACGAGTTTTCGCAAAAAAACATATTTAAGAAATCTTTTGTATGACATTGAAGATTATCATGAAAAATATTTGGAAGAATTTGATTTAAAATATTTGGATGGGGAATGTAGAGTCATTCTGATAGATTACTCAAACAAAAATGATTTTTCTGCTGTAAAGGAGAGAACGTCTGATAAAGAATTCGAAAAAAATCTGAAAAAGCAGGTTGAAAAAGATATACCCGGAGAGCTTATATCTGTTAATGAAGGCAGATATGTATATATAACAAGTGTTTGCGACAAGGAAAGGTTGCGAAAAACACTTGCGGGTGTTCTGGATCTTGCAGCGGCGTGCAGGATGGACGCTTTTGTTGCTGTGGGTGAAAGAGTTGAGGGTTTAAAGAGTGTCAAATCGTCGTTTCGAAATGCGCTTGATTGCCTGGAGAGAAAGAATATGTTTTCACCGCATTTTATTGTATTTTCAAGCGAGCTTACAAATGAGCTTACCAGCTTCTATTATCCGATAGATGTGGAGGTTCAGCTTATTGATAATATATTAATTGGAAATCACGAGGTGGTGGATGAAATTCTGAGCAAGGTGCTTGCTAAAAATTTGTATGAAATTTCTCTTACTGCCGAAAAAATGCGTGAACTCAAGATAGTGATGGTAGGCACGATAAACAGGGCAATCAACAGAATGAATAAAGAGGTAAGTGATATTTTTGGTGCAACCTCATCTGTGTATCTGGAAATTGGTGCCAGCAGAAACAAGGAGGAATTTGCAAAAAGTGTCAGGTCGGTTTTTGGTATGCTTTGCGCCTATAATGAAAGTGGCGGTGACTCAAAACAGGATAAGATTGCCAGAGATATTATGAACTATATCGAAGCAAATTTTGGTGATTCGGATTTATCCCTTGAAAAGGTGGCAAAGATATTCTACATTTCGCAAAACCATGTGAGCCGTGTTTTGAAAAGCAAAATTGGTAAAAGCTACAAAGAGTATTTGAATGACGTACGTATTAACGAGGCAAAACGTCTACTGAAAAATACACCCATGACAGTTCTCAATGTTGCCAACAGTGTAGGGTATACGGACATACGTGCCTTTAACAGACTTTTCAAAAAATACACAAACCAAACTCCGAATGAATACAGAATGATTTAAGTCTGTGTGGTTGGTTTAACAAATCGATATGCTGCTTACCGCGATTGACTGTTGTTTTGTTTACGCATTTGTATTTTTGCAAAATCAAAAGCTTTGTACGGCTGTCACAACGAAAATACAAAATGAAAGTCCCGGAGTTTTTAGAATAAAACAGGGTAACAAAAAGAACAACGCAAAAGTAGAAAATGGCAGATGTTGTGGTGCGGTATTTTTGATACAACATCATATACACCTCTATAGGCAAAATGTGCGTTTATGGCAAAAAATAACCCAAGAGGAAGAATGGGGCAAAACACCACGATACGGCGTTTTGCCCCATTTTATATTTATGTCAAATAAGGTTGAAAAGTATCATTAATGTTGCATATTGCCATTGCTTAAAAAGGGCTGTTGAGGTATAATCAAAAATGAAAAATTAACGCATAAAATTTTTTTGGAGGGAAGTAAATGAAACATGCGAAAATGAGAAAGTGTTTAAAGATGGCTGTTTCGGCATTGGTGTGCTTTGCGGTTGCAGCATCAACAATTGTTGGTTTTGCATACCGGATTGATTACGACGGCGGAGACCTTGATTTCACACTTTCGGGCAAAATGAGTGATGCGACACCAGGACAGATTGTTACGCTGAAAGTGGAAGATGAAGGCGACGCCTTGCTATACACACGTCAGACCGAAACAGATGAATTAGGTGAATATACATTCACATTTAATGTCTTGGAAGGCGGGAACGGTGATATAAAAATCACTGTAAACGAGGGTGAAACACCCGAATCTAAGGATTACTATAAATCCACTACTGCACAATTAAGTGCTGCAATCACAAAAGTTAAAACAGACGGTATCTGCGCGGCCATAGATGCTAATGCAGTTAATGCAAAGGTTTTGCAGATTGATGGCACAGTTGCTCCAAACGGTGCACTCGCTAAGTATGTGGATGCCAACAAAACCTATGACACACTCTCGGGTTTTCTCGGCATTTATAAAAAAGGTCTGTTTCAGCAGGAGCTTGCGAAGACAACAGGAGACGACGCTGAGCTGTATGCGCTGATGGCAGAGAGCGGAATTGAAAGCCTGCTTACCGGCAATGCCTCTGAAGAATTTGCAGCTTACGATGAAAGTGAAAAGACAGATGTGTTGAGTGGTATGAGAGGTAAATCCTACATAAATGATACTGATTTCACAAAAGCTTTCACAGAAGCTATAATAATTAACGAGCTTTCAAAGTCATCAACAGACAATGAAAAATGGGCTGTGCTTTCAAACAACAACGACTATCTTGAAATGCCTATTGATAAATACGAAAGCTTATCCAAGTTCACAAAGCTTAAGGAGGAACTTTTTGCAAAACCAATAACATCACTTTCTGCAATGAAATCTAGCGCAGAAACAATCTATACCAACCTGAACAAAAAGGATGACGGAGACAATAACAAAAGAGGTGACAGAGATTCGGTTTCTGTATCAGGAGGGCTTATTAAACCCCCTGCACCTGCACCTGTATTTGGATTTAACGATTTGGAAGGATATGACTGGGCAAAGTCTGCAATACTGATGCTTACGGCAGACGGTATCGTAAACGGCAAGAGCGAGGGAATATTCGCCCCCGGCGACAACGTTACAAGAGCTGAATTTGCAAAGATTATTATTGGAGCATTTGGTCTTGTGGATAATTCTGCAGAGATAAATTTTGCAGACACACCCAAAAGCCATTGGAGCTACAAATATATAGCATCAGCAGCGAAGGAAAATATTGTTACCGGTGTATCAGCTACCAGCTTTAATCCTGACGGAAAAATTACCAGACAGGATATGGCAACAATCTGCTACAGAGTGTTGAAGTCACTGGGAATAGAAACAAGCTCAGAAGCTAAAAAAGATTTTGCTGACGCAAGCCAGATTTCCGGTTATGCAAAAGAAGCGGTGGATGCACTTAGCGGACTTGGTATAATCAACGGAAAGGGCAACGATAAATTTGCACCTATGGATTATGCAACGAGAGCTGAAGCGGCAAAGATAATTCATTCTCTTCGTGCATTAAACTAAAAAGGAGGATAAAATATGAAAAAAGTAGTTTCTGCATTACTTATAATGCTAATGCTGATTCAAACTGTTTCTTTTGCAGCAACGAACCAGGTTTATAGCGAAGAAGACACAAAGATGCTTGTAGACAGACTAAATGCGCTTGGTATCTTTGAAAAGTTTGATGAAGAGCTCTTCTTTGACGATAACGCCGACGTAAAAAGAGGCGAAGCGGCGGTTGTAATAGGCAATATGCTGGGTATGAAGGATTCTGGCTCTGATAGCGTGGCTGAAGGCAAATTCTTTGATGTTCCCCAGTATAGTGATTACGCAAATGCTGTAAATTATGTTACAAGTCTTGGAATTATGTCAGCTAACGGTGCGGGCTTGTTCCTGCCGGATGACTCGATGGAAATTGCACACGTGCTGAAGGCGCTTGTTGTTGCACTTGGCTACAACTGGAAGGCAGAAGCATACGGCGGATATCCGCAGGGTTACATAAAGGTTGCATCCGAGCTTGAAATTACAGACGTCCTCACAAAGGGGATACACGAAACTGCAACCAGAGTTGACTTTTTAAATCTGGTAAATGCTTCGCTGGATGTACCGATTTGCAGAATGAAAAGCATTTCAGGCGACGCAATAGATTTTGAGATAGACGAGGACGTAACCCTTCTTTCAGAATACCATGACATTTATATTGATGAAGATGTTGTTGAAAGCAATAAATCAGTGTCAATAATTTCAGTTCCTGAGAATACTGAGGAAGTTGTATACATCGGCGGCAGAAAGCTTAATGTAAATGGTGTAACCAGTGTATATTCCTATCTTGGCTATCGTGTTAAATACTACTACAGATACGATAAAAAAGCTGAAACCAATTATCTGGTAACTGTTACTCCTACTGATGACAACACAGTAACAAGAATCTCAAAGGTTGATTTTGCAGGCTTTGCAAACGGCGAAATTACATACTATAACGAAGCAGGAAAAGAAAAAGACGTTAAATTGTCAGGCTCTGCAGTTGTTCTTTACAACGGCGAGGTTACAACAAACGTGGCAGCTGCGATAAACAGCTTTGAAGGCACATTAACATTGATTGATAATAATGACGACAATCGGGCAGAAATTGTTATTGCTAAAAAATATGAATATGACAAGGTAACAGCAATAAAAGCTGATGACAATGCAATTCATACCGAAAACCAAATTATAAGCCTTAATGAATATGAAACCGTAGATATTGTTTATGCTGAAACTGGCGAAACCATAGACTTGTCAGGCGTTTTAGAAGGCGGAATTATCGGTTATGCAAAAAGCTCTGACGAAAGCAAGCTGATGATTGATTATATCGGCTCCAATGCGACGGTTAAGGTAGCAAGCATTTCTCAGGATACTTTTACTACCGACCAAGGCGTAGAGTACAACTCAGGCCTTCTCAGTGAAAAACACAAAAATCTGATTAAACCAAACGCAATGGTAACTATTGTTGCAATTGATGGCTATTATGCAGTTTGGGCAAGTGTTGCAAGCGAAACAGTTTCAATAGGCTACCTTATTAATATAGCAACCGATACTGAATTTGACGAAACCTTTTTGGTTGGTGCAAGAATATTTGATGTCACCGGCAGTATCAAGGCATACAAGCCTGCAAACAAGAAAAAGATGATTTTAAACGGCAAGTCAGTGAACGTTTCGGCACTCGCCGATAAGCTTGCAGCGGTTAAAGCAGAATATCAGCTTGGCGGTGACGGTGTAGTTTCTCAGCTTATCGGATACAAGCTGGATGACGACGGCAATCTTTCGCACATCTACACACTGAACGATGAAGACGAAAACAATCCGCTTTACCTGAAATTTGCTTATCTCAGCGAAGGCAAAGCGCAAATTTACACATCTGCTGCATACGGCACAGGATTATTCACCGGTGCAAGCTACACCTACAGCGGCAGGATACCCAGTGGTGTAGTTCACAACTTCTACAAAAGACAGTATATGGTGCCGTCAACAACTACAAGATTTATAGTTCCCATGGGAGAACAGCTTTCTCGTGATGACTGGTACAGGGTTGAAAGCGGTGCCTTCACAAAATATGAAGACAAAACACTCGCTCTTGAAACTTATACAAGTGATAAAAATGCCATTGTTCCCAAAGCAGCGGTTATCTACATTGAAAGTGAGGAAACACCAAGCAATGTTCTAAAGGCAGGAACTCTTGTGTTGATAGACAGCACATATCAGTCACTCAACAATGACGATGGCGTTGACTTTGTGATAAAGGGTCTGACTGCAGGAGGTTCATCTGTATCCTACACCACAGACAGCACAGAGGTATCTGCTGATTATATAGAAGCTCTGTTAACAGGTGACACCAAGCTCGACTCCGAAGGCAATCCGGAGGAGCCCGGCTTCACTAGAGGCGATATTGCTACGGTTAGCCTTGATGCAATAAATAGAATTATTCGCATAGGTAAGCTGTATGACCGTGAAACAGGAAACATTCACCCAGATATGTGGCCCGAGAACTCGGTATATGTAAGTGGCGATAGCAGCAGCGAGAGATGCGCGCTTATCCTTCACACCTACAACAAACCCGACGACGGCTACGGACTGGAATTCTTTGAGGAAGACCTGACCCTTGGTGTACCCGAAAAAGACCGTATGCTTCTTTTGAACCTGCATGGTCAGAAGCAAGGTAAGGTTAACGATGCGGCTAAAACCTTTGCGTTCTATGACGAATCAGAAGACAAGGTTTATCTGGGCAGCTCACAGGGTGTTATAGACTATCTTCATGATAAAGAAAATTACACAAGAATTTTTGCAGTTCATGCGAATAGCCAAATAATGTTTGTATTCTATAATAAATAAATTAAAAAGAAAAGGGGATTTTCACAATGAAAAACTTAATTAAAAGAATTTTTTTGCTCGCATTGGCAGCTATAATGGTGCTTCAGTTCACCGGCTGCGGCAACAAAAGCAAAGGCAACGCAGATTTCGAGATTGACCTCGAATCAGATTCGTTGATTTCAAAAGAACCTATTGAACTTACATACTTCTTCCGTGCATCAAAGGATGATGACGGTCAGTGGGGAATTTTTAAAGAAGCTGCAAAAATGACAGGTATTTTTGCAAAAACAACCGTTTCAAAGAGTAACTCAAACCTTACACAGTCATTCAATCTGATGCTTGCGTCAGGTGAAATTGATGACATTGTATTTACCCAGGACGAAAATCAGTTTGTAAAATACGGTATGGATGGTGCTTTTGTTCAGCTTGATCAGCATTTTGACAAGATGCCCAATTTCAAAGCATTCCTTGATGCAAACCCAGAAGTTAAGCGTAACCTCACAGCAATCGACGGCCACATCTACTACACCCCCTTCTGCCAGGCAGGTAAGACAACAGGCGTTTGGTTTGTAAGACAAGACTGGATGGAAAAATTAGGTCTTAAAAATCCAACAAATGCAGAAGAGCTTTATACAGTACTTAAAGCATTCAAAACTCAGGACCCCAACGGCAACGGCAAAGCAGACGAAGTTCCTTACTTTGCTCCTACAAAGAATAAGCTTGGCGAAATTTTTACTCTCTGGAACGCAAGACAGGGCTGGTATGCTGAGAATGGCAAGGTTAAATTTGGTCCTCTTGATCCCGAATACAAAACAGCTATGCAGAACATTATTCAGTGGTACAAGGAAGGTCTCTTTGACAAGGAAATCCTTACAGCTACGACAGCATCCCGTGACAGAATGCTTATGGACAACATCGGTGGTATGACACTTGACTGGGTTGCGTCAACAGCACGCTATAATGACACAGTGGAAATTCCCGGTTTCAAATTTACACCTTTTGCGCCTCCTATGAACATTATTCTTGGTCAGCGCTCTGCAAGCGCAAACTATGGCTGGGGTATCTACAGCGGAACAAAATATCTCGACGAAGCAGTTAAGTTCCTTGACTTCTGGTTCTCAGAAGCAGGTTCAAACCTCATCAACTTTGGTAAGGAAGGCGAACACTGGGATATGGTTGACGGCAAACCCGTGTTCAAGCCAGAGCTTCTTGCGAAGGAGAGCCCTCAGCAAATAATCCAAGATTTCGGTGCCCAGATGGGTATTGGCTTTAAGCAGAACTTTGATTACGAACTGCAGTGGATGAATCAGATTGCATTTGACGGTATGAAGCTGTATGAAGAAGGCAACTGGTTTGCAGAAGTTCTTCCTTCTGTAAGCAAGCAGTTGACAGCCGAAGAGAAAGAAGAATATATAACTTTGAGCACTGCAATCAGTACACACTATGACGAAATCTTCCAGAAATGGGTTATGGGCATAGAAAACTTTGATGCAACTTATGAAAAGTTTATTAAGGATATTGAGAGAATGGGTATAGACAGACTTGTTGAACTTATGCAGACAGGTTACGACAGATATATGAGCATTGACTAATACCAGCAGATTTATATAGAATAGAGGAGTATACACAAATATGAAGAAAATACTTTGTTCTATGTTTCTTGCGATATTGATGCTCTGCGGTGCAGCTAGTTGTTTTGCTGCAGAACAAGATACCTACCTTATATATAGCAATGAAGATTTTGAAGATCACCGAGTTGGCGAGCTTCCTGCTGCATTCAACTATCACTGGTACACAGGTAACGGGTTTTATGCTGAAGAGGAGATGCGTCGAGAAGCTTATTACAATACAGAAGTTGTAGAGCTTGAAAAGGATGGCAACAGTGAGAATAAGGCTGTAAGATTAAATCCTGACCTTAATTTACCAGAATTTGACCTCCATCAACAGGGCAGCGACTACTCAAGTACCGTCCGCTCGATCTTCACACATTATCCTATGAAGGAAAAAGGCGTTATCAGCTTTTCCTTCATGGTAACAAATACAACCACAAAGAAGGTTGTAAAAATGGGCAGAAATGCTATTACCAGCATACATCTGACGTATGTTGATAACAGAAGTGTGAGTGATGAAAGATACATTTCAAGCAACTGGCGTTCATTTGTTGAGATTACAGGTGGCAAGGCATACTACACAGGCAATGGTTCTGTTGAACTTGGTACAGTAGAGGCAAACAAATGGTATAACATTGATTTTACCGTGGATATTGAAGCGGGTACAGGTAAGGTTTACTTTAACGGCACGCCAAATGACGTGAATTTGCCCGCCAACACATGTAACATCTACGAGGTAAGATTTGATTTACCCAAAGTTGCGGACGATGTGTGGTATATTGATGACCTTTGCATTTACGAGGCAGATGGACTTGTTGAAGAAGCAGTTCTTGATGCAGCGTGGAAGAAATATACCGACAGCTCCTTCTACAGCGGTTACGAATTTGAATCCAGCCGTGCAACAAGCTATGACTATATGGCATTCCTTAAATGCGACGGCAAGAGATTTTCAATTATGAACACAAACAGAATTTTCGACGGCAGCAAGATTCAGTCGCTGCCGACGAAAATTTACTACAAGGACGATGTAGTTATGGTTCCTGTCATCGGCATGGCAGAAATCCTTGGGGCAACAACAAGCAGAGATGCATCAACCGGCGAGGTTACAGTTAACTACAACGACAAAACAATAAAATTTGTTCCCGAATCGGAAACATATTACGTAAACGGCAAACCCGCCAAACTGCGTTATGCCGCAGAAAATGTTGACGACACTGTTTGCGTGCAGATTGATGTATTGTTTGGTTTGCTTGAAGAAACCTATTTAATTAATGGTGAAATTCTGTGGATTGACCGTCCTACCGAGTATGACTGGCATATGCCTCTTGGTACAAACGGCAAGGAGCTTGGTGGTTTAAATGAGAATACACTGAATGAAGATATCGACAGACGAATTCTCAAGATGTTTCTTTATGACAGACCTACCGATGCAGAAATCCAGACGGCAATGACATTAACACATCCGCGCATTGAGTTTACGGCTGAGTCTGTTGCAGAAATTAAGGATAGGATTAATCCCAACTCTGAAAACTATGACGAGGAGTTGGCAGCCCTTATTAATTCGAAAATAACATCTGCAAACAATTTGCTTAATACCGCAGAAGATCAAGTATACGCCGTTCCCGACGGAAAGCGTATAGACTTTGACGTAGTAGGCGGATACTTTGAGAAATGGGCATTTGCCTATCTGTTCAATGACGATGCAGCTAAAAAGGCTGAATACAAAGCAGCAATACTGCATCATATGGATTATTTGAAGAATACCGAGAAATTTCGTGACTGGGGTATTCAGTACAATTATGGACTTGACACCGGTATTATGGCATACGGCTTTGCATACGCTTATGACTGGGTTGACTGGTCAGAATCCGAACGTGCTATGTTTGAAGAAGCGTGCAGACGCAACATCACAGACCACGCACTCCACGCATACACATGTAAACTAAACTACTATCATCACAGTATGTGCTACAGCGAAGGTAATATTGCGCTTATTTCCAATAGCGGTGTTGCATTGCTTGCATCAGCACTCTATGAACGCAACCCAGAATATTACAGCGATGTAATCCGCGGAGCTCTTCGCGCTAGCGAGGGCGGCACCATCGCGTACTTCCCCTATGGCGAATATAGTGAAGGTGTTTCTTACTGGAGATATGCCGAAACCTATCTGCCGCGTTTGCTTAAGGGTATGCAGACATCAATGAATACCGACTGGGGCATCACAGATGTTCCAGGTATAATTGAGACTGCGGAATTTCCTCTTAAGATGAGAGGAGCAAAACAAGCTTATGCATTTGGTGACGGTCAGCCTGAAAATGCCAACAGGCCCATACAAATGTTTGCGGCAAGTCAGACAAACGACAAATCCCTTGCTGAATACAGAAAGCAAAACGGCGACGGTACTTTTACACATGTTGATGTTGCAAACTGGGTGTTTGATACCAAACAACCCGAAGGCGAAGGTATGACACTTGACAACACCTATGAAGAAGATATTTATCATCATGAAAATGCAACCGTTATTCTCAAAAGCGGTTGGGCAGAATCTGATACATCTGTTGCTTTACACGGCGGTGCAAACAACGACGAGCATGGTCACTTTGATATAGGTACATTCCAGTTTGATATGAACGGTGTTCGCTTTGGCGTGGACTTAGAGCGTGAGGACTATAACCTTCGTATCTATGGTCACACCGACGTCAATAAGGTTGAAGAAAACTATCCCAAGGATATATACCCCAACGGCTCTCCTTACACCGGCGCTCACTATTATAGAACGAAGGGCGAGGGTCACAACACGGTTGTTGCAAACCTCAGCGTGATAAACGCAAAGAAGCTCTATAATGCCGACGGCACCTGTAACTATGCGACAACAGGAACTTACGATATGAAGGGTTCGGCAAAATCAGAGTTCACAGATATGAAATTTGGTGACGAGGTCTCATATGCTAAGCTTAATATGACAGAAACAAATGACATATTAAGCTGTGCAATCCGTGGTGTAAAGCTTGACAAGGTAAACAATATTATTGAAATTCAGGACGACTTTGCAGCATCAACTGAGACAGACTTCCTGTGGTCAATGCACACAAGGGCACAGATAGATGTTGCTGCTGACGGCAAATCTGCAATTCTTACCCAAAACGGCAAGAAGATTAAGGCAACAATTCTTAATGACTGTGATCTTAAGTTCGAGAATCTTCCTGCAGAGTTTGACACAACATACGGTAGCGAAGTTAAACCACTTGTTGAAACTCCTAACACTGGCATAAGAAAATTGGCGGTAAGAACAGCTGTGGGCAAGAACATCACTCGTTTCAGACTTTCGGTTGCAATCCAGCCTTACGACAGCAAAGTAGTTCCGAAATACGTTCCTATGGAAACTTGGAAGAACAAATAACGAAAAGCGATGTTGTTTTGTTTTTCTACAGACACTTGGATAATAAATACTAAACAAGACACAAAATCAACGAAAACGACAAAAAGCAGAATGGAGGTATGTATAATATATGAAGAAAAAAATACTTTGTTCTCTGCTTTTGACGCTGTTAATAACCTTCTGCGCAGTTAATTGCTTAGCTGCAGAAGAAGAAATCTACCATATATATAAGAACCACTCTTTTGACGAACATAGAATTGGCGAGGTCCCCCATGCTTTTACTTATCATCAGTATATCTATGACTGGTACGGTGAAAGAGCTATGTGGGAAGACAGCTCGAGCAATTCAGAAATTGTTAAGATCGAAAAAGATGGCAACAGCGACAATTTAGCAGCAAAACTCAATGCCGACACAAGAGACAATGGCCGTAACGGTGTTGCGCGTGCGTTGTGTCACTATTACCCAATGAAAGAGAAGGGTGTTATAAGCTTTTCCTTCATGGTCGATGATTTTGTTACAGACAAAACTATCTTAATTAACCGTAATGCAAGTGAGAAAAGACATTTGACCTATGCTGACAACAGCGGTTATGCGAACTTTATCGCGATTAGAGACGGCAGTGTTTATTTTGCCGACAACAGATTAGTGGCATCAGGCATTTTGCCAAAAACCTGGTACAGAATTGATTACGCATTTGACATAACAACAGGTCAGGGCACTCTTTACTTTGACGGCAAGCCCATAAGTGCGCCTTTACCTGCAGGCACATACAACGTTACTGAGTTTCGGTTCAACCTTCCTTTGTCCTTTGGCGGCAGAGAAAGTGCGTGGTATATAGATGACCTTCGTATCTATGTGGCAGACGGCCTTGTAGATGACGAGATTATCGATGCTCAGTGGGCGCAATACAGAGACAGTGATTTCTATCCCGGATACGAATTCGAGGATAGCCGAGGATTTATGTATAACTATATGGGATACATGAAAGCGCGTGGCAAAAAGTATACTGTTATAAACACAAACAAAATTTTTGACGGCAGCAAGATGGTTGAAATGCCCACAAAGTCCTACAAAAAAGGCGACGAGATAATGGTTCCCCTTCGTGCTATTGCAGAAAGCTGTGGCGCAAAGGTTGCATGGGACGATGCCAAGGGGATGATAACCGTTGAATACAACGGCAAAACCCTTTCGGTGGCTCCCAACGAAGAAATCTATTATATCAACGGCACACCTTCAAAGCTTATTTATCCCGTTGAAATGGTTGACGGCTCTGCATGTATAAATCTTGATATTTTGCTCAACTTCCTTGATAAGCAATCTTATATTGAGAAAGATTTTCTGTGGCTTGACCAGCCAAGAGATCTCAACTGGAGCAGACCTATAGTCGACGGCGCAGAGATTGGCGGTGCAGGCGTGATTAATAACGAAGTTTATGACCGTATGTTAAGAACGTTCCTTTTCGAAAGACCTTCAGATGAGGAGATTGATACTGCCATCATAACAACCAACCCCAACAATCAGCATCCGCGTATCGAGTTCACACCTGAATCAGTGGCTCGCATTAAAGAAGGAGCAAAAACCGACTCGCAGCTGAACGCAATAATACAAGGCCGCTTGTTATCCGCGGATAAAACCATAGGATCATCCTTGGCAAAACGTGAAGTCCCCGACGGCAAGCGTCCGCAATATATCAATAGCACAGGCGGCAAATTAGCAACTTTGGCATTTGGCTATCTGTTTAGCGACGACGAAGCGAAAAAGGCACAGTATAAAGCAGAAATCTGGCGTCAGATTTGCCACATTAACGATCAGGAGCTCTTCCCCGACTGGCATCTACACTTGAACACATCACTTGATAGCGGCAATGGTATGTACGGAATTGCTTACGCATTTGACTGGGTTGACTGGACACAGGAAGAAAAAGATTTGATAGTTGAGATGTGCAAGCGAAACGTCTTTGACGATGCACTTCATGCATACACATGTTCAATGTGGTATCATCATCACGTCCAGTTGAATTATAGCGAAGGTAACCAGGCGTTTATAATCAACGGCGGCTTTATGCTGGCGGCTATTGCAATGTACGAGGAAGACCCCGAATACTTCCGAGATATAATCCGTGGTGCTCTTCGAGGAGAAGAGGGTGGTACAATTCCTTACTTCCCCAACGGCGAATATGTTGAAGGAATATCCTATTGGCGTTATGCGGGCGAACTCTTCCCTCAAATTTATAAGGGTATGCAGACATCAATGGGCACCGATTGGGGCAGAACAGATATCCCCGGCGTACTTGAAACAGCGACCTTCCCGTTCCGTATGCGTGGTGCAACCACCGCATATTCCTATGGAGACGGTCAGGCCGAGGATGCTATAATTTCACTGATGATGTTCTGTGCTGATCAGACAGACAATAAAGCGCTGGCTCAGTTTAGAAAAGATTCAATGGGAAAAACAGGAACTATATCAGATATTGCAAACTGGGTGTTTGATACCGAAGAATACAAGCAGGGT
>JAZNCI010000044.1:0-67045 GCA_045587485.1 Clostridia bacterium | reverse complement strand
CCTTGAAGCTCGGTCACTATGAGGAAATCCCTCTCGAAGAAGGACAGATCTTGAAGATCACGCCACGGGGCGAGCTATCCTATTCCAAGTTCGACTATGACGAATATGCGGCATACGGCTTGTGCCGTTGGTACGATTACGGGTGGGGCTTTGCCACACCAACGCAGAGTCAGAGCAGTAAGGACGATTACCTGTCTATGCTCAAACAAGCTGCTCTGATGGAGGGATATGAGTCCTCAGAGATCGATGCGCTCGTAGCCGAGGGGTTCTCCCCCGATGAAATTGAGGACTATATTTACGGCTGTTACAGCTACTAACGAAAGGAGTATTATGAAATATCTGAAGCTGATTATTTTAGCCGTGATAGAGGTGCTTGTGGATATCTATCTCAGCTACAAAAAGACGCACAAAGCGAACACTTGTTAAATCCCTTTATGATATAATATATTATATCGCATTTCGCCGCCGGAAAGGAGGGATTCACCATCAAAATAGGATATGCAAGAGTATCGTCTATCACACAAAAGGAAGATCGCCAGCTTGACGAGTTGACCGCCTACGGCATCGAGCTGTCGAACATCTACATAGACAAGCAAAGCGGAAAGGATTTTAAGAGGCCGGAATATTTAAAACTTTATAAACGACTCAAAAGGGATGATTTGCTTGTTATAAAAAGTATTGATAGGCTTGGACGCAACTACAACGAAATCTTACACGAATGGCAGAAAATTACGAAAACCAAACATACTGATATATTGGTTCTTGATATGCCGCTCCTTGATACTACAAAATCAAAGGATTTGCTAGGAACTCTTATCGCTGACCTTGTATTGCAGCTTTTATCGTTTGTAGCAGAGAATGAAAGGGCAAATATTTTACAAAGACAAGCTGAGGGTATTGCTGCAGCACACAAGAGGGGAGTGAAGTTTGGTAGGCCCAGATTTGTTGTTACAGATGCTTACGCTATGAACTATAGGCTATGGAAGGACAAAAAAATAACAGCCCATAAGGCCGCTGAAAACTGTAAAATGCCGCTTTGGGCATTTTATAAATATGGTAACAGAATAAAGTGATTTTCTCTAAAAGGTATAGGTTTTGGTTTTTGAAAATTATTCCAAAAATCTTAGATTGATTGTAGCACACTTTTTATATTTAGTCAATTATTTTAAGATAATTTGGAGATTTTATATAAAAAATTATTTTCACCAAAACCTATACTTTTATGCGAATCAGAAAAGGAGAACAAAATGAAAGCAATCAACAATAACGCAAAAAAAGCTATATCCATAATAATAAGCATAACAACATTACTTTCTTTGTTTAGTATCGTAACGGCAAAAGAATATCCTCAAAAATTCTGGGATGTTTCAAAAGACCACTGGGCATTTACATATATCGCTGATCTGGCAGACAGAGGAGTTATAAATGGCTATGAAGACGGTTCTTTTAAACCAGAGAGAACTGTTACCCGTGCAGAATGGTCTAAGATAATGGTAGATGCCGCAGGTGTTCAGTCAAATGACAATGCTGTTTATTTTACTGATATGAAAAATCACTGGGCAAATAAGTATGTGAATTCTGCTAAAAAATATCTTACAGGGTATACAGATGGGACATTCCGACCGGAGCAGGCTGCCGTAAGAGAAGATGTTACGGTTGCTATGGTTAGGCTAAAGGGTTATGACTTGTCAGATGTTGATTATTTATATCTTGCAAATTTTACTGATTTTGACAGTATTTCAAATTACGCTAAAGGATATGTAGCCGTTGCGGTTCAGAATAATCTTATTTCAGGTTTTGAGGACAATACTTTTAGAGGACAAGCTACACTTACTCGTGCGGAAGCGGCTACACTACTATACAGAGCATTCCAACATGGTAATGCAGATAAAATTGTAAACACTCCAACAGAGCCAATCGTTACTGATTCACCTGGCGCAAGTAGTGGACCTTCAAGCACAACAGAAAATGAATATACTCAGCAAGCACAGCCTAGCCAGACAACTATGTCCCAAAATGATAATACTGAGAATATTGAAGAAATAAAACCCTATAAAATGGAGACGATAGCCAAACTAAAGAGCCCGATAAAAGAATATTATAATTATAATCATATTGCAAAGTCAAATGACACCTTATACTATATCGACGAAGACAGTACTGTTGTTTATAAAATAGATACAGTTTCAGGGGAGAAGGTTACTGCTGTCAAAGCCGGTGATGAGTTTACTGTAGATGGTGCAACCGGTGTTATAAAAAGCTTTTACAAAGTTTTTTATGATAGTATTAACGATAGAGTCTTAGCATCTTGCAGAATTACCGCAGAAAACGATTTTTTAGAGGATACGCAAATTGATTTGCTATTGGATGTTTCAAGTAAAGATGTGGTAATGGAAAATGCAGATAAATTTAGTACTCTTATTACGGATTATCCAATTTTCTATGTTGACGATGACACATCCTTCTGGACATATTATCGTGATAATATTTTGATAGACCAGGGTTCTGATAATATTAATGATATAGAAAACTATTTTAATTATAACAGCGATTTTGGATATATATATGATTGCATTGAAAAGAGTGGAACACTGTATTTTACAACAGAAAAAGGTGTTTGTGACCAAGAAATGAAGTCTGTTTTAGAATGTAGTTACACCCCTATAGGTATAAATGAAAATGGTATTTTTGCTATATCTGTAAAAGGTGCATTTGTTCACACAGATTTTAATGGAAAAAAAGATTTTGAAATTACAGTAAGCGATATTGAAATTAAGGATAGAAAGTCTTTTGATATCGAAAATATTGCTTACAAGATGTATATAAATTCAAAAGATGAAATCATCATATACGATATTGCAAATTCAGTTTTGAGAAAAATATCCGTCAATACAATCAGTCAATAGTTACAGTAATTCTAAAGTATATATTCAATATAAAAACGGAGATATTGATTATGAAAGATAAAAAATCTATTGAAAGTATGAGCGAATTTAAAGAATATGTCAAAAATGAAAAAGATGATTTGAAAAACACCATTGAAGATAGTTGGAGTGATTTTAAAAATCCTATTAAACAAGGCGTTTTAAACATTGGAGATTCCTTTAAAGATTGCGTTGAGGATAGTAAGTATTGGCTTGAAGATAGACTTGATGATATAGATTCCTATATTTCTTTCAGAAAGAATGAAAAAGAAATAGAAAAAAGGAGAATTGCAGAAACCTGCAAAAAATACAAAGAACAATTAGGCGATAAACCTTTAAATTATTTTAAAACCCAATATGAACTTGCCCAAAAGGCGCTGGCTGATGCTGAAACAATATACGAAAGTAGATTTACGGAGCTAGTGGAACAATTTGCTGATAAAAATGAAATTGCATTGAAATATAAAAGGAAGTATAGCAAAAAGACTAACCTGGGTTGCGCATTATCGCTGACCATATTTATCTTAGGCATATTAGCGTTTTTTGCGGAAATGAGTCCAATTACTGAAATTTTAATTTTTGTAGGTATTATATGGGGTGCTAGTTGCTTGTCCGGTAAAGAAAAGTTAAAAGAAGAACTTACAAAAATCTTTATAGAGGCCGATACCACATTTAAAAAATATGCAGAGGATAAAGACTTGGCTGAAAAGGAGAAGAAACACTGGAGTGAATATATGGAGAAAGTTCTATATATAGAAAAGCACGAAAAGGAAACTAAAGTTTAAATTATTAACGTATAGAGGTATAATTAATATGAATGAAGAAAATCGCAAAGGTGGATGTTTCAAAAACTTAATTTCAATTATTTGCATATTTATAATTGGTTGGGTGTTGTTTAATGGCTGTTCTATAGATGATTTTAATATCGAGAATAGTTCAACATCTAACAACCAAGAAAATATCCAGTCATCAGAAGATAATTTATATTTATCGGGTCAATATAAATTTGCAAATGAAAAGAATATTAAGTTAAATACTTTTTCTAAGAATAAGGGCAACATAAATGACTATACATCTGCTTCAGAAATTTTACTTTATGTTGTTGAAGATAATATATTTTCGGGTAGCAGATACAAACTTACTACCAATAGCAGTGACTTTATATATCTAGGAGAATTAAAAGATAATCGCCCTTCGGGGAAAGGAATGCTTTTAAAACAATCTGACGTACATTATGGAATGTACGAAGTTGATGGTATGTATTACAATATTTTATACATAGGAGAATTTTCAGAAGGACGATATAATGGATACGGACTTGAATTTAACCAACCACAGGGGAATGACCTGAATCACTTTAATCATATCTGTCATTACGACCCTCAAAGCGAGGAATATAAATCCTATTATCAATTGTGGCTGAATTATGTCAAATACGAGGGTGAATTCAAACAAAGTCTTTGGAACGGAAAAGGAAATAGATATGAGGTGGATCTTTCATTTAGAGTGGATTTGGAAAATATTATAGGCAAAACCGACATTTTAACACCTGTTTATGATAAAATAACGGTTGGTACATTCCGCAAAGGAAAGGCGAATGGGAAATGTCAAATATATGTAAACGGTATACTAACTTTTTCGGGTAAACTGAAAGACGATGAAATGAATGGTTCAGGCATCATGTATTATGATTCTGGGCAAATCGAGTATAAGGGGCATTTTAAGAATGATATGCGTAATGGCAAAGGAAAACTTTATAACGAAAATGGTGAGTTGATTTACAACGGCAACTGGGAAAACGATGATTATAAATAGATTTAACTCAATGCCATTGATGTGTGATTTAATAATTTTAACCACATATTATATCCGTGTATAACATTTAAGAAGTATCTTCGGGTACTTCTTTTTTGTTATGTATATTTAAGTATTGGAGGAACCAAATATGAAAAACGAAAAGAAATTATGCTCTGTTTGCGGAGCAGAGCTGAGAGAAGACGAAACTTGTGAATTTGACGGCAAGATAATGTGTCAGCAATGCTTTGATGAGAGTACAACAACCTGTGACTGTTGCGGCGAAAGGATTTGGGAGGCAGATGCGCAAGGGGATGACGGTATTACACTATGCAACAGGTGCTATGAATACAACTACACAACCTGCGAAGCTTGTGGAAGGCTGATACATAATGATGATGCAAATTATGAATCTGATGATTCGGATTATCCGTACTGTCAAAGTTGTTATGACAGCAGAATAAATGCGGCAATCAAATCGTATAACTATAAGCCCGAACCGATATTCTACGGTTCGGGTCCTTTGTTTATGGGGGTAGAACTTGAAATAGACAAAGGCGGCGAGGATAACCGTAATGCAGAGAAAATTCTTGATGTGGCAAACCGCTCCGCAGAACATATCTACTGCAAACACGACGGCAGCATAAATGACGGCTTTGAAATGGTAAGCCATCCAATGAGTCTTAAATATCACTTAAACAAGATGAACTGGAGAGAGATTTTTGAAACAGCATCGGAAATGGGTTATCGCTCCCACCAGACACAAACCTGTGGTTTGCATATCCACGTAAGCCGACGTGCGTTTGGCAAGACCTATGAAGAGCAAGAGGCGGTTATATCAAGGATAGTGTATTTTGTGGAAAACCATTGGAATGAGCTGCTTAAATTTTCAAGGCGGACAGAGGAAAATATAAACCGCTGGGCAAGTCGCTATGGAATTCTTACAACGGCTCAGGATACTTATAAAAATGCAAAAAGCAGACGGCTTGGCAGATATGTGGCTGTTAATCTTGAAAACTGCGACACCGTGGAATTCAGGCTGTTCCGGGGAACGCTTAATTACAAAACCTTTGTGGCAACCCTTCAAATCATTGACGAAATTTGCACCTATGCAATCAATTTATCGGATAAGGAATTGGAAGGAATGTCCTGGTCAAACTTTGCGGCAATGGTACTTCCTAAGAAAGCAGAGTTGATTGAGTATTTGAAAGCAAAACGACTATATGTAAATGAGCCAATCGAGGAAGCCGAGGTGATATAAATGTGTTGTCTGTTTGGTTTTTATAATTATAGCGGTGAGCCAATTAAAAATATCTCGGCACTCACAAACAGTCTTGCCCGACAAGCAATAGCAAGGGGTACTGATGCTGCAGGGATAGCCTATAACCACAACGGCAAATTGGTTATACATAAAGAGTCACGCTCTGCAGCATTAATAGATTTCAAGCATCCCGACAATATTGTATCTATGCTTGGGCATACCCGCCATTCGACCCAAGGCAGCCATAAAAGAAATCATAATAACCATCCATTTTCGGGACAGTGTCAAAACAGGGGCTTTGCCCTTGCACATAATGGCGTTTTAATAAATGACCGTGAACTGCAGAAGAAACTCAAGCTGCCTAAAAGCAAAATAGAAACTGACAGCTATGTGGCGGTTCAGCTTATTGAGAAAAAGAAGATTCTTTCAACAGAAAGTATAAAATATATGGCAGAGCAGGTTGAGGGTAGCTTTTCCTTTTCTATTCTTGATAGCCAAGATAAATTGTGGTTAATCAAAGGCGACAGTCCACTTTCAATAATACATTTACCTGACTACAAGCTGTATATATATGCATCGACAGATGAAATATTATATAAATCCTTGGTTGACACCAAGCTTTTTGATGCCATTAAAAAGGGTCGATTTGAAGAACTTGCTATAAAAGACGGTGAAATTATAAGCATATTACCCAATGGGCAGATAAACCGCAGTGAGTTCGAGTATGACATTTACGGATATTCGGGTCGGTTCAACTGGTGGGAATATGGAATAACATCAAAAAAGGAAAGAACAGCGTATATAGATGATCTTAAATCTGTGGCGGTATATCATGGTTATACGGCAGATGATATTGATAATCTGCTCAGCAATGGTTTTACTGTTGAAGAAATAGAGGAATACATATATTGCTGCGAGTAAAATGTTTCATTAGGGTACACTCTAACGGGACATGGGAAAAGTGTCCCGTTAGGGTTGGTTTACTTAATTTGGGATATGCCATTTAAAATTACAACCCTATTGGGAAAGGAGTCTATATTTGAAAATTGGATATATAAGAATAAGCACTGCCGACCAGAACATTGCTCGTCAGGAGGTGCTGATGCAGGAATTAGAGGTTGACGAGGTTTATATAGACCGAATAAGCGGTAAGAACACCGACAGACCCGAGCTAAAGAGGATGATGAATTATGTCCGCCATGGCGATACGGTCATTGTAGAATCAATCAGCCGTTTTGCAAGAAATACAAGGGACTTACTTGACCTTGTTGAAAAGCTGAACGAAAAGCAAGTGGAGTTTATTTCAAAGAAAGAAGCTATTGATACCACCACGCCTACAGGAAAGTTTATGCTGACAGTATTCGGTGCGGTGGCAGAGCTTGAACGGGAATATATTTTACAAAGACAAAAGGAGGGTATTGCCATAGCCAAAGAAAATGGAGTATATAAAGGCAGAAAGCCAATTGAACGACCGGAGTTTCGGTCGGTTGTGTCGCTATGGAAAAACGGCAGTATAACCGCCGTTGAGGCAATGAAACGGCTTGATATGAAATCAAGTACATTCTATAGGAAAGTGAAGGATATGATGTAATGGGTTGGACATTACTTGGATTTGGATTGACATTAACAATACTGTGCCTTATGGAGAACCGTAAGGTATGGGCATAAAAAAGGGGTGACCGATATGCCTATATTATTTGCAGTAGTCGGCACAAAACTTGCAAGCTTTGCCGAGGGAGCAATACTTGCTGCCTCGGTTTATCTTGTCAGCCGTGGGGTTAAAAATCCGTTGAAAAATAAGAAAAAGTAGTTTTATATAATAGCTATCGTCGTTTTGATGGTGGCTATTATTTTTTGTGTATTGGGAAATAAAAAGGTTGATTATATGCGGAGAAATAAGTATAATAAAATAAAAAGGCAATTTGTGGTAAATAAGTAGGTGAGATATATAGAGATAGAAATTGTAAGAAATCGTGGATGGTTAAACCATAAAAAAATAAAAATGTTATTAATATCTACAGGAGATTACAAAAGATGAAGATTATGAAAAGATTTATAGCAGCAGTTCTTGTTTTATCAATGTTATTAGTTTCTGTAAATGCGGAGGAATTGCTTAATTTATATTTTGATGCATCACTTGATTTAAAAACAGGTGAAACAACACTTACGCCCAAAGAAATAAATACAGAAAATGACTTTTCTGATTTATGGGTAGAAGTAACCAAAATAGCTCCGGACGGAACGGCAAGTCATTTTTATTCAGGACTGTTTGGCGAATATGATGGCGGTAGATGGATAAATATTGATTTTTCAGATAATAAACCACTGATTTTATATGACTGGCAGACTAAAAATAGCTATTTTGTATTGCTTGCAGAAAAGCCCGAGGAGGATAATACACCCGAAAATCAAAATGCTGATGACTTGAACTCAATAAGAACTGAAAATGCGGAACAAGTATTAACAATAAGCACTACACAGCTTATTGAATATGATGTAACTTACAGCATTATTTCTGACGGCAGTTTAAGTATGGATATTGACTACAATGTATATAACGGCAACTCAGAAAATGATACCGTATCACTTATAGCTGCATTATATGAAAATGGTAGATTAAGTGATATCAAGACACAAAGTTTGAGTGTTAATGCTTTAGAGAGCTATACGGATAACATTGTTCTTCCTATCCCCAATAACCATGAGGATTATACTGTGAAACTGATGGTTTTGGACGGGATGAGTACCTTAAGACCTATTGGAAGTGCAAAGCAAGTAGCTGATTTAGATGACTATACCCGTGAGAAATATATGTATATCACATCAACCGCAAATGTAGGTTTTAATGTATATATGAACGCAACAACAGTTAAAGGTACAAATACAGATGCAGTACATACACTAAAATATGATTCAACAAAAATCACTCCTGTTGATTTGTGTGGTTTCACATATAATAAAGAACTTACATCAGGAGAAATTACAAATACAAATATCACAGTTCAAAATGCTGATTTATCAGCCGGAAAGATAGAATACAAATTTAATCTTGAATCTGGAAGAAATACAGGCATAACAAATTTAGTAAAATTTAAAGCACTTTCGGATTTAACCGATGAAGTAATTATTTATACAATTCAATAGGAGGAATAGTTTATTATGAAAAAAAGAATAGCAATTTTATTATCACTACTGTTAGTTGTGGCAACAACTGTAACAGTGTTTGCCATATCTGCAGATGACAGAAATGGACAGATATTGATAAAAAGAGGATATACCGAGCAAGATTTTGCAGAAATAGATGCTATAACAGCTTTGTCAGAGGAAAGTGTACCTGACTTTGTTATACAAAAATATGAAGAGCTTGGAGATTGGAAAAAAGTAAGAGAAGCATATGGCATTAATGAAACTGATTATGAGAATCATATGAAAGCTCAAGCTGAATGGCAGGCAATTCTTGATAGAGTTCCGAATGAATTTATGGCAGTTATGAAGGAAACGATGACACGACAGGAAATAAACTACTTCATTAATCGAATGAATATAATGGATATTGACTTCGACTATGCTTGGGAGCAATATCAATCAGGAAAAACAACAGAAGAGATAATTGCAGAGAAAAAAGAACAGAACGATAAAATATCTGAATTGGATACCGCATACGTTATGACTGATATGTCTGAAAGCGAATATTTGAAGGCATATTCAGAAATTAAAGGCGGCGATGATGTAACAATTGGACAAATACTTATGCAGGTAAAACAGTTAAGAACCGATGTTAGAAATAGACACAGAAAACAAAGCGGTATTACCGATGAAGAAATTGCTTACTGTGAAGCTCAGGGTATGACAAATCCAATGGATATGTTTCAAGCAAAATATATTGCTAAAGGCAATAATGTGCCGCTTGATAAAGTTGTTGCATCAAAATTAAAGAATGATGATTGGGTATCCGCTACAGCAGAGTTGTTAAACATTCCGGTGGAGGAATATAGAAAACAAGTCGAAGAAGTAAAAGCACAGTAGATTGCGAGGTGAACCGTAATGAAGAAAACTTTGTACCCTATTATATTATTTGTGCTCTTTACGGTTGCGTTATCTGTTAATGTATTCGCAATGACGGCTGCGGAACGAGATTTATATAATCATCAATACTATCCTCAGTCCGTAAATAATGGAGGAATTAATCAGGCTCCACAGAAAAGCAAACATGATTTTTATGTGAGTCCTGCTACGGGAAATGCAACAGTTAGAGTTACAGATTTTGTTTTACCCGGAAAGAATGGTTTTAATCTGGAAGTGTCCAGAGTGTATAATTCTTTTTCTGCAAATCTTTATGAACCATATGTGATCGAAGTGCCAAAGTATACGTCTACACGTTTCTATATGGTAACAGGCAAGAAAGACTTCGAAAAAACCGATAGAAGTAATACAATGGTAGATTCCGGTTATGGAGAAAGTGTATGTATTAATCCGAATTATTATGATTATAGTACAGGCAAACAGAAATACTTAAATTTGGCTGAATTTGAATATACAGAAACTGCGTATACGCAAAATGACTTTTTTACAAATGAAAGTGATGCTCTTGCGTTGGCGAATACTTTAAATAGTACTAATCCGGATATTTCAGCAACAGCCCCTACTTCAAATGTGGGATATTATTGGGCAAATTACAAAAATTTTAGTGTAAAAACGATTTATATTGATGTATACACCCCAGAATATGAAACCGGGCTTCTGCCGGACACCTCTAACGAAAGACATGGCAACATAGGTGCGGGTTGGGAGTTTGATTTCCCATATATCGAAAAGCGATACGGAGATGGTCGGTTTGAATATCTGCATTTTGGTGAAAAAGGTGTATGGGAAATTGACACATCGTCTGATGGTGGTGAAAATGGTCTTTTAGGCTATACCTTAAATGATATCATTTTAGATTATGACAATACGGTTACACATGATGGATATAATTCCAAGTATTGCGTGACTGAAAAAGATGGAACAAAATCTTATTTTGCTGATGATGGAAGATTGCTATTGCAAAAAGATAGGTTTGCAAACGAGATAAAATACTATTGTGATTGGGAATATTATCGTGATACAGAAGGAACAAGACGAAAATATCCATTTTTAACTGGAATAACAGATTCTGTTGGGAGAAATATAACGATAAATTATGGTAGTGACTATACGACATCAAATATAACTTATAAAAATATTACATTGACGATTGAGGATCCAACCGATGCATCTAATACACTTGTATATACATATCAGCTAAAACAACTTCCAAATCGTTCTTTGGATGATGACATTCAAGAATATGTACTTGAAAGCGTTACAAGACCAGATGAGGAACAATACAGATACACTTATTCGTGTTTAGATGCTCCTGTGAATTTCTTTGATAGAAATGATAGTTTTTACAATGAATATTCCAACTATAAAAATTCAAACACAGGAAATAGTTATATAACGAGTGGTAATATAGAAGAGATTAATGGTAAATTAAATTGCTATGTTCTTTTAACTTCAGCTCGCGAACCAGATGGCAGAGAATGCAGATTCCATTATTCGAGATTTTTGAAAAACTGTACACCTACAGGTTCTATGCTTTTCTTCAAAGCTTATTATATGTGTGATGATGTACGCCGTGATGAGAATAATGTGCAGTATGAAGTGAACGAGCATAACTATCAATATTTTATCAATAATGATAATGAATATGATGGATATCCATTATATACAAGAACTGAAAGGATACCAGCAACTTTTAGAATAGTATCAAGGGATATAGTTGGAGATAAAAGCGGTTTGGCAGACAAGCTTGTTACAAACACCTATACATATCGTTATACAGGAATAGAAGATACACAAACGATTCTTCTTGATAACAGTGTGTCAAGTAGCGTGGATTTCAAAACAACAGTGAACTATACCTATAACGAAGATACAAGTCTTGTCACAAACAGCTTGACTAAAAATTATGACTCAGCATCTGCAACTGAATATATGCAGTACAATGAAGCATACACTTATGACAGCGATGATTATGGTGATTTATTAAGCGTAACACCGAATTCAGATAGTGACAGAGCTATCTCTTATGAGTATAATTCTTTCTATCATTATCCAACGAAAAGGACATATAAGCAGAATTCTGCAACAACCATTATTGAAGAATATACTCCCACATCGGATAGTTTATCTGTTCAATTCGAAAAAGTATATGAAAATGATGTTTTGAAGAAGACAATAGAGTATGCATATGATTCTTATGGAAACATTACTCAGAAAAAAGAATTCCTGAATGATACCGATTATGTTTGTACTGATTATTCGTATACAGATACGCAGTATAACGGACAATTCACGGGTTCCAATTTGATGAATGAAACTGTATATAGCGTGACAGATAATGATGATTCTTCAAAGAATGTCTCTGTTAGCTATCAGTATGATTGGAGAGGCAATCCTACAGAGGTTACTGATGCTAACGGAAATTCAACATTGTACGAATATGATGAACTCAACAGAGTAATTAAGACAACTGCTCCTGATGGTTCTGTAGAAACTACATCATACGATTACGGAGATGCCGAAATAACGAAAACCGATGCTTTAGGAACAGATTTCATTTATTATTATGATGGTTCAGGGAATCTTTTAGAGGAGGCCATTGATAGATGGCAGAATCAAATTAAAGAATATTGGTATGACGGTTATAATAATCTGATTAAGGAAATTACCCGAAGTAGCGGTAATAATGAATCCACTGTAACCTACACCTACGACACCCTGCAAAGACCATTGACAAAAGAGCTTTATGACAACGCAGGAACACTCATGTATAAAGAAACATATTCCTATGATGTTACTGCCGATTATCGCAAGGAGACTGTAACTGTGGTTGGTGGAGAAAATAATCCATCGGTTGTAACAAGTGTTTATTACGACATTTACGGCAATAAGATTAAAACTGAGGTTGGAAATGACTATGAAACATACACTTCTGACTATGCAGGAAATATCACCTCTGTAAAATCAGCAAGGGCAAACAGCGAAGGCTGGACAGAAACACGCCAGACCGCATACGATTTTATGGGTAATGTCGTAACTGAAACTGATGAATACGGAAATTCTGAAAGAGCAGAATATGACCAGCTTGGCAGACTCGTTAAAGCATATGATAAGGCAGGCTATGCAACTGAGTATAAATACGATAATCTCGGCAGAGTAATTGAGCAGAAAATACCGTTTGAAGAAAAGAACGGAACTGTCTATTACTCAACAAAACAGATGTGGTATGATAACAATGGAAACACCGTCAAAGAGCGTGTTTATACAAATGCTACAGGTGAATCGTCAAAGTATAACGAAGTAAAATACACCTATGATAATCGTAATCGTCTTGTGATGACCGAATCCAATGACGGAACGAACTCAAATTATGTTCAAAACTACTATGATGCAAAAGGCTATTTACTTCGTGTATATACAGGGCTTCATTCACCGCTTACAATCAATGGTCTTGATGATGTGGTGGCAAACGGAGATGCTGAATATGCAGTTGCAAAATATAGTTATGACAATTTAGGTAGATTGCTAACAACCACTGATGCACTCGGCAATGTTGAAAGCAATACATACGACACAGCGAATGGCTTACTGCTTTCATCTACCGACAGAAACGGCAATACATTCAACTTTACTTACGATGGTTCAGGTAAAGTAAAATCAAAAGCATTGTCAGACGGAACTAATGCCGAAACAACGGTTTATGGATTAACAGGACAAGTTCTTTCAAAACAAAATAGCACAACCACAATAGGCTATGTGTATAACGATAAAGGACAGCTTGTGTCTGAAAGTAATTCTGCTGCCGGAACAATCAAAACGTTTGCTTATGATGCAAACGGAAACCGTACAGGTTTTACGCTTACAAGAAATGGTGCAGCAGAGATAAGTCAAAGCTATACTTATGATTTGCTCAACCGTTTGACAAGCGTTAGCGAAAACGGAGCTGTTATCGCTTCATATTCTTATGATGCTAATGACAACAGAACTCAGACAACCGTTACAGGTGGCGAAACAACAAACTACGCATATAACATTGCAAATATGCTGACAAGTCAAACCACAGGCGATAAGTTGTCGGAACAGTACACATATTACCTTAACGGAAATCAGAAATCAAAGACATCAAACGGAAATACTACAAATTATGAGTATGACAAAATGAATCGTTTGATAAGTGAAAATGATACTGACTATTCCTTTGATGATTTTGGTAATAGAATATCAATGACCGATGGAACTGTAACAACAAGTTATACATACGATTTGAATAATCGCCTTTCTGAAAGCAACGAAGTCAACGGAGATATAACCACCAACACTAAATTCTTTTATGACAATAACGGTAATCAGACTACAAAGGCTGTTATGGTTAATCAGCCGTATGCAGAAGGTATGTCGGGAGATTATACAATTTCCAATATATCTGATTCATTTGTTGCACTTTTTGAGTATAACTGTTATAATCAGCTTATAGGCGTTGACACAGATGGTGTTATTTCAAGCTATGCGTATGCTCCCGATGGTCTTAGACATTCAAAAACTGTTGGTGGTAACACAATAACCTTTGTATATGATAATGCTAATGTGGTTGAAGAAATAACATCAGACGGTACAAACAAATATTATAGAGGTGTTGAGATTATAAAGAATGATGATAACCTTTACTATCTCTATAACGGACAAGGTGATGTTGCATTTTTAATTGATTCTAACGGTACATCTATCGCAGATTATGTGTTTGATGCTTATGGTAATCAATCAGAAGAAAATACCATATATAATCCTTTTGGTTATCGTGGTGAATATACAGATTCCGAAAGCGGATTGATTTATCTTCGTGCAAGAATGTATGACACATCAACAGGTCGCTTTATCAATGAAGACCCTATAAAAGATGGGCTTAATTGGTATGTGTATTGTAGTAATAATCCGATTATGTATGTTGATCCTTGGGGGTTGGCATGGACAGATGAAGATCAGTCAACTTATGATGCCCTTGGAGGATTTTGGTCTAAAGAAGCAAGGAATTTCAAAAAAGAAATTGACGGTGCTACAAAGGATTGGGAAGATGCTAAAGGTGATATTTACAAAGAGAACAATGCTCGATATAGAGCTGTTGTAGCTCGCCAGAAAGCTTATGCTAATGGTTATATAGATGACTTTGATTATACACGTGGGCAAGGCGTTATGACTTTTGTTGGGGTACATGCAGTTATATGGAATGATATAAATACTCGACAATATCATACAAGTATAATAGTTTTTGCATCTGAAGGTAGTCCGTTGTACACAAATGAAAATTTTGTAAATTCTGCTTATGGAGGAAAACTTAAATATGCAACATTAGGTGCTGGTGATGACAATGGTGTACTACGTAGTCGGCCCAATAGAGAAAAAGATGTTATATTAGATATTAAAAAAGAAATGATCAATCTTAATGTAAATAGCCTTGATGCGATTAATAATTTATTTGTCTTGGAAAGTAAATTTCGTTTAAGTAGTTCAGTTAGCTATAATATGATACCAGCTATCAGTAAAGGATACAATTCAAATTCTTTTGTACATGGATTGCTAAATGCTGCTGGAATATCTATTCACAATAATCCTCAAAAAAGCGTACCAGGATGGGGTAAACCGTTGCCAACATCATATTTTGATTAGGGGGATGTAGTAAATGGAAAAGAAAGTTAAATATTTTTTCTTGGCAATATTAATCATTGTATTGATTACAGCAATAATAAATGTAACCATAATAGTTAAAAATCCGTTGCGAAAATCAAACGAGCAAATTAGAAATATGTTACTCACAATCTTTCCAAAGGGTAGCAAAATGGATTACACCATAGAAAAAATTAGGTCAGATTACAAAAGTTGGACTATACGAACCATAAGTAATGAGTATGGATATGGGGTGGATTCCAATGGAATACCTACAGAAGATGGTACAATTTATGTAGGAAATAAATATATACGAGTGTATCTTGGTAAATACTTTAATCCTTTTGAGACTGGCGTCGTTGTTTTCCTTGGATTTGATCGCGATTCAAATTTGATAGAAGTTTCTGTTAGAAAAGATACTGATAGTTTTTAGAAGTCACAGCCTTTTGGAGACGAACACAGGGGGACGGTTCTGTTGTGATAGTTCAACGAACACAGGGGGACGGTTCTATTGTGATAGTTCAATGTCACGATATCTCCGTCCCCTTGTGTTTTGCGTCCCCTTGAACAGTTTGGGGACGGGGCAGTTTTTGTTACAAAAGAGCCATTTGGGGACGCGCCAAGACAGGGGGACCCAAGACAGGGGGACGGTTCTGTTGTCTTGACAAACTAAGTGTATTATGCTATAATTTTGTTGAGGTGATAGGGTATGCCAAGATTACCAAGACAAAAAAGCGATAGCGGAATATACCATATAATGCTTCGAGGAATTAATCAACAAGTTATATTTGAGGATGATGAAGATTACTTCAAATTTGTTGAGACATTAGAAAATTATAAGGCAGTAAGCGGATACAAGGTGTTCGCTTACTGCCTTATGTCTAATCATATACACATATTGATTAAAGTAGAAAAAGAAGATTTAGACTTGATAATGAAAAGAATAGCAGGGAGTTATGTATACTGGTATAATTGGAAATATTATCGCAAGGGTCATTTGTTCCAAGATCGGTTTAAAAGTGAGCCTATTGAAGATGATTCGTATTTTTTAACGGTGATTAGATACATACATCAAAATCCAGTTAAGGCGGGGATTGTTAAAAGTATTGACGATTACCTATTTAGTAGCTATAATGATTATGTAGATGAAGATAGTGAAATTGTCGATTTTGATTTTGCGTTGTCAATGATGAAAAGGGATGAGTTTATAGCTTTTAATATTGAAAAGAATGACGATATTTGCTTGGATATAGACCCTAAGGAATTTAGAATAAATGATAGTGATGCAAGAAAGATAATTAAAAAAGTTTCAAAGTGCAATAACGCGACGGAATTTCAGGAATTGTCACAAGAACAACGGGATAAATTTATAAAAAAATTAAGGCAAAAGGGATTATCCATAAGACAGATAAGCAGGCTAACGGGGATAAGTAAGGGAGTCGTCGAAAAAATTCGCTAAGACGATAGAACCGTCCCCTTGTCTTGCACGTCCCCTTGTCTTGCAGTATTTATATATGATATCAATGAATGATTGGATAAAATATCTAGATTTTATAGGGAAAGATTATGTTTCTAAAATTGATATACATTACGATGAAAAGAAGAAAGATTTTATATTTGCTAAAAAAACAAGAGAATGCTAGATTGAAAAATTGAGGTGTAATAAATGGGTGAATTAGAAAACATCACAAACAGAACTAACCGTGGAGGAATGTGTGTTGAAGAATTTATTAAAAAACATAAAAAGCCAATAATCCGGCTGTACAAAGCACAAAGCTAAGTGATTTTTAAGGAAGCAGAAGCAAGGTGTTTAGAGCCTAAATAAAAGCGACTGATTTATCAAAAATCAGCCGCTTTTTACATCGCCCAAGCCCTTGTGAACCAAGGGTTTCCAAATGTTGCCAGTGTTTCAACATCCCATTGAATGGTGAAGTGCCCGGTTTCACGCATTGCCTGGACGACATCGTTATTGTAATCGCCGTAGGGGGCGCGGAAAAGGGTCGGTTTTACACCTGTTATTGCTTTAATTTTTTCGTCGCACTTATTGGCCTCTTCTTTCATTTTTTCAACTGAAATCTGGGTCATATGTGGGTGGCTGTTTGAGTGGTTCATAATCTCGTGGCCCGCATCGGATAGCTGTTTTACAGATTCGGGGAATTTGTCAACCCAGCTGCCCACCACAAAAAAGGTGGTTTTTATATTGTACTTATCCATAATTTCAATAAGCTGACCTGTATCCTCATTTCCCCAGGCTGCGTCAAATGAAAAGGAAATTACTTTTTCGGTCTCAGGCTTTTGTACGCAGTAAATGGGTAAATCACGTTTTGCAGTTGAAACAGTTACTGCATCATAACGTCCTATGTATACAAGGCTTAAAGTGAGAATAAGCACAATCACACACAACAGCCCCGTCCTTTTTGAAATAACAAAAATTTTCATAAAGTCAATCCTTTCTTATAAATTATCTCCTTGTTAAAATATATTCAGTTTTGTGCAGATTAGACTTGAAAATGCCTGAGGAATAAATGAAAATGGGCTTTGGCAAAACTTTTTGCCAAAGCCCATTGCTTGTTTTAATTTGCATGTTCTGACTCGAGAGCTATATTGATATATTTTTCAATATCAGAATAAATAAAAAAGTTATTTACAAAACTGGTGAGAGATGGTAAAATGCAGAGTTCAAGCAAAATTACCACAAGCACAGCAACAGCAGACTGTGTAATAAATATAACCGTTATTGGAATAACTATGTGTGACAAAGCTGTTATTGTCAGCAACAGAAAGTTTTTGGGCAGCTTTGCAAAAGCAAAAATGAGAGAATTTTTCATTATATGCTTTAGAGATAGGTCAAATGTAATAATAATCTGATAAATATACAGATGCATTATTGTGTATACAAGAGCGGCAGCAATAAGAATAAATGACAGTAAGTATATACCTGTATTCATATAAAAATCAACAGCCACAGTCAGCAGATAAAGAGCGGCAAGGTCAATTATCCACAAACAAAAGCTCTGCTTGAAATTGGACTTAAACCTTTCGAAGAAATCGCTGACAAGCCAGCAATGCTCTTCTCTGCCGTAATTGCGGACAATGTAGGTTGCTCCTGCGGTAACAGGACCCAAACCATAAAAAACAGTAAAAAGTAAAGAAAGAACTATTCTGAGTGCCAAATCCAGAAATACAAGAGCGGACTCAAGAGAGGAGCCGCCAAGTGCTTCAAACAAAGAGGTGGTAATCCTTGAGGATATTATCCCTGTAATAGTCATTGTAACAATAAAAAATGGAATGGCTGCAATCATATACAACAAATTGAGCTTGCAAAGATCCCAGAGTTTTCGGGGTAATATTTCAAAAAAAGTTGTTAATCTGGGCTGATTGGGGTCACGCTTGTTAACACCCTTGCCTGGTTTGTTATAATTGGAGAAAAACATTTTTATTCACATCCTGATTGTAAGTATTATAATAACTATATCACAATACTGCAAAATTCGCAACCCCGTAAATATGTAATTTTTTTCTAAATAACCTTGCTTAAAAATGCAAAAGACTTCATCAAAGTATCAATATTGCTGAAATTAAAGCCAATGATTCCAATATAAGGCAGATTAAGTTCCAACTTTACGTTGGTATACTCAGCAGAGGTGACAACGTTGTATGAAGTAATTTTGTTATATTGAACGAAATCAAGCTGACGAGAGAGCTTATCAGGGGAATACATAAATACAAGCCGTTTTGTTGTGAAAAAGGCAAGTCGGTCGCGCAAACCCGAAAAGCAGAAAAGAATTTTTTCATCATCGGTAAAAAATGATTTAAGAAAATCAATGTCTTTAGTTTTGGAAAAATTTTCATTATAGAAAAATTCCATATAACCTGTGTTTAACATTTTGTATCTCTCCCAAATAAAAAAGTGTACAGCCAGAGCTGTACACCGAAAAACGCACAACTCTGACTAGTTTTAAGTTGCAACGCTTCAAACTAAATATTCCCGCAGAAGAGATATAAAATCAGAGGGTACGTTTTTACCTTAGCATACCTTCCGCGAGAACCAATTATTCAGTTTGAAACGTTGCTCTTATAGTTTAGCACAAATAAATATAAATTACAAGATTTTTTTAAATTTATAAATAAAAAAAATGGCAGATGCAAAATGCATCCGCCATTTAATGTTTGATATATTAGTTACTGAATTACGATAACACTTGCCTCAAGCACGCCTGATGCGTTTGAACCGGTAACATTAACTGACTTGCCTTTTTCTACAGATTTAAGTACTACAGTTCTGCCAGTTGTACTGTCTATAATCTTGGTGTTGCCGTTTATAAATACGTTATATTCGGTACCATTTTCTTCAACAATCATAAGACCATAAGTGACGTTGACACTCTTAACTGTGCCGGTAAGCTGTGATTTTAAAGCTGTGCCCGCAGCTTCAACCGAAATAATTTCGTTGCTCTGAAGACCAACATTTACATTTGAACCGGGGCGAAGGTCGAAGACTGTTCCTCCTTCGATTGAATCAATAACAATCTTAACTCCCTTGTTAACCTTGTATTCTGTTGTCTTGTTATTGTTTTCAATACCAACCACTGTGCCTGATGTTGTGTGAGTGATATAGGAAATATTACCTGAGAAGGAGTGGTTTTTGCTGCTTGCAGAAATCTTTGTAACCTTGCCATAGGTGAGTCTTAATGAAAGTGTATCACCGTTCATCAGGTCTGAAAGCTTGCTGTCAAGGCTGTTTCGTGAAACCTGAACGCCATCGGCAGAGATTTCGTATTTAACATTTTCGCCGGACGCTGAAGGCTTAACGTTGAGAATGGTATATTCGCCTGATGCATCAACAGAAATAAGTGTGCCGCCGACTGTGCTGGTTTTGTCAACAACCTCAAGGGTTTCAACCTCGCCGTCAACTATTGTCAGTGCAACATAGTTATTGTTTTTAACCTTGCTGAACAGATCGATTGCGCCATTAATCCTTACCTTTGCATTATTGCTGAGAACATAAGTTTCAACAATGGACTTGTCATTTGCGTCAGCTATAGTAACAGATTTTGTTCCGCCAGAGTCTTTTGTGCCTGAAACAAGACCGTAAATTACGGCATCATCGATTGCTACATTGTTTTCAATCATTTTAACCTTGCCTGCAAGGTGAGTGATTTTAACATGCATACCTGCGCTCAAATCATCAAGGGCAACATCCTCGCCGTTGATTTTTATTTTTGTGTTTTTCTCGATTGAATTAACTATATCGTTGCCGTCAATGGTGATTGTAACATTTTCGTTGAATTCGTCAATCGAAACAACAACGCCTGTCTGTACCGACAAATCAAGAACATCAATAAGGCTGTGAAGCATCTTTGCCATTTGTGCACGAGTTACTGCGGTGTTGGGCCAGAATTCGGGCTTGCCCTGTGCGTTATTGCCCATACCCTGCATAATGCCTGCGTCCTTGACATATTCAACATATGCACGGGCAGAGTCAGGAATTTCAACAGTGTCGGCATAAGACGATGAAACGAAAGCATTGCTTTGAACCTCTTCTTCGGCACCAAGGAGCTTGGTAAGAAGAATTGCAGCTTCGTATCTTAAAAGAGCCGAGTTCTTGTTTTTTGCTGAGATATATGTATCAAGCTCGGATTCTTTTAATATGCCTGAATAAAGAAGAAAAGAAATCTCGTTTTTGTAGTTTGTTGAAAATTTGTTGAGAAGGCTTGCATTCTCTTCGACAGCATATTCAAGTGAATCTGCAAAGCTATCTTCATTTACACCAATCATTCTTGCAAGAAGAATAAGTGCTTCGGTTTTTGAAATTGTGTTTTTGGGTTTAAAGGTACCGTCTTCGTAGCCTTTAAGGTATCCCGCATCTGCCATGGCGTTGATATAGGGCTTTGCCCATTCAATCGTTGCGTCGCTTTCTACGTCAGAAAAAGTAAGTGCGGATACAGATACCGTGGAGAGCAGAAAAACAGTGCAAAGAATTATGCTCAGTATTTTTTTGTTAATCATTGGTTGTTCCCCCTTTATTGTATATGAAAAATTAATATTTATACAACATATAGTATAATACATTTTTATTCTATCATACATTTTTATATATTTCAACTATATTTAAGGAAAATTTTTTTAAATAATTGTTACAAAAGCATTAAAAATTTAAGATGCCGTAATTATTTGCTAATTGAGCCAAAAAGTTGGTGTTGTAAATTCCTTTTATCGACGCACAATAAACACGAAACATTTTCAAATTTTAATAAGGAGGAATAAAAATGTCAAAAAAACTTATTGCCTTATTTGTGGTATTCACAATGATTTTCACATTGGGCATAAATGTTTTTGCTGCAAATGCGGATATGCATTTTGCATCAGGTGAAACAGCCGAGATGCTTGACCAGACCGCAGGAAATGCTGCAGCAGGCGGCATCGGTAAAACTTCTGGCAGCACACCGGGCAGTGATGCAGCACAAGGACAAACACAACAACAAAGTACAAACGGACAGACCTCAGCACAGACTGCTGACGGACAGAACACAATGCCACGTGCAACACGGACAATGGATAACAGCGAGGCAATCGTTGAACAAAACAAAACAAAGAACAACGCAATGATGAATGGTGAGCTCAGCGAAAATGTTGCACTCTCAAGATACAGCAGCAGAAGAGTTGCACTTTCTCCCGATATTCAGGGAACAAAGTACGAGGAAGCAGCCGAGGTTCTCGGGGCGTTGGGCATTATGGTAGGTGACGCCGAAGATGGTGCCTTCCGCCCCAACGACAGTATTTTGCGTTCAGAAATGGCAAAGGTTGCAGTATACTCGGTAGGTCTTGAGGATGTTGCAAACGGTGCAAACACACCAACAAAATTTCCTGATGTTGTTTCAAATCACTGGGCAAACGGCGCAATCAATGTTGCAGAGCAGCAGGGAATGGTTGTGGGCGATGATGTAGGAACATTCCGTCCTGACGACCCCGTGCTTCTTCAGGAAGCGGTAACAATTGTTGTAAGAGCACTTGGTTATGAACCCGTGGCAGGCGACCGTGGCGGATATCCTGCCGGATATATGGCAGTTGCGTCTGAAAATCAGCTTCTTAAGGGAATAACAGCCGCAGGTGCCACTAATGCAAAAAGAGGCGATATAGCTCAGCTTGTATTTAATGCACTTACGGTTAACCTTATGGAACAGACAGGCTTTGGCAGCAACGTTGTATATGAGGTTGTTGACAAAACATTGCTTTATGACAGATTGAATGTTGAAAAGGCATACGGACAGGTTACCGGCACAAGTGAAACAACTCTTACAGGCGGCAGCACAGCAGCCGAAGACCGCATAATGATAAACGACAGCACCTTTATCGAAGGAACTACAATGGCAAGGGAATACCTTGGCTACAACGTAGTATATTATGCAAGAGTTGACTCAACATCCGACGAAAAGACATTAATTCTTGTAAGACCCCAAAACAGTAAAAACAATGTTCTGACCATAAATGCAAAAGACATTGTTTCGGTGACAGGCGAGACAGGGGAAAACAAAACAGTAACTTATTGGAGAGCAAACACCAACGACCAGAATGCAAAGACAGCAAGCATTGTTGCAGAGCCTGTATATATTTACAACGGCAAGTATATTGCAACTATGACAAATGAACAGCTTATACCCACAACGGGAAATATGATTCTGCTTGACACAGACGTGAACAATGTATATGATATAGTGTTTGTAAATCACTTTACAAACCTTGTTGTAGAAACAGTTTCAACAGTTACCGGCAGAGTAACAGACAAGTATAACAACGGCTCGCTTCTTCTTGACCCTGAAAACACAGAGATTATGTATACTCTTGTAAGAAACGGGGTAGAAATTGAACCAAGGGATTTGGCTGAATGGAACGTAATTTCATATACAGTCAGTCAGGATAAACAGCTCATCAAGGCTTATGTTTCAACCGAGAGCGTTCTTGGGCGTGTAACACAGATAACAAACGACGGATTCAAGATTAACGATTCAGACACTATCTATAAAAAGGCGGCAAATTATCCCAATGAAATCAACCTGAGAGATGAAGGAAGATTTTATCTTGACGTCGAGGGTAATGTTGCGGCAGTAGACCAGACTGCAACATCAACAGGTGCAGCAATCCGCGGTGCTTATGGTTATCTGACAAACGCTGCTATAACAGGCACAATCGACGAAACAATCCAGTTCAAGATTTTCACAGCAAAAGGCGAAACTCAAATTTATGACGGTGCAGCAAAAATCCGTGTAAACAACACCTATGGTCTTACACCAACCGAGGCATTGGCACAGTTTGGCAAGGATGGGGTTGTATCGCCTCAGCTTATAACCTATGAAGTAAATTCAGCAGGCAAGCTCACTGGTCTTGATATTGCAGTTGATAAAACAGGAACAGGTGCAGTAAACAAGGGAGTATTTACAAAGAACTTAGCTGCAGCCGACCAGGTTTATAAGAGTGCATCAGGTATGCTGGGCAATGTGAGAGTAACAGCAAATACCGTAGTGTTTGATATTCCTGCAGATGCGGGCACAGACACAACAAAATATGCAGTAAGAAATAATACAATGTTCTCGAACAACACACCTTATGACATTATAGTTTATGACCTTCAGGAAGACTTTACTGCAGGTGCTGTTATCGTAACAAGCTCAACAGGTATTACCGAGGCAAAATCACCCATCGTTCTTGTTGACGAAATTGCAGAGGCACAAAATGAAGACTATGATGCAATTGACATCGTTTATGGTCTTGAAAATTCACGAGAGGTTGAACTCCGTTCGGCAGACAAGAGTGTATTCGTAAAGGGCGACGGCGCAAGCCTTGAGCAGGGCGATATCTTCCAGTACAGCACAAATGCTCAGGGCGAGGTTGACCAGATTACACTGCTTTTTGACCGTGATACCAAGAGTACAGAATTCACAAAGACAATTGGTACAGACCTGATGCTTGTTTACGGCCGTGTAACAAAGAAATTTGCAGATTCTGTAAACGTAAGCGTAAACGGCACAATTCAGAACTACTCAACAGAAGGTGCAAGCGTTTATGAATATAACTCACAGCGTAAAACAGGCAATATTTCTGTTGTAACAGCAGGTGATATCGAGGTATTTGAGGAAGGAAATGAAGTAAGAGTATTTATCAAGATTTTCGAGGACAGAGTATCTGAAATCGTAATTGTAAGATAAATTCGGGAATGTTAAAATTGTCCTGACCGCAAAAAGACGGGAAATTCTCAAATAAAAGATGTGAATTAGTATAAAACTATTAATAATGTTGAAAACCGCATACAAGTGTATGCGGTTTTCTGATTTTTATGGTCTTTTTGCTACGCACAAACCTCGCCTCTCGGTGTACACAAGTACACCTTCGGGTAGCCCAAAGCACGGCTTTGGCTCGGTTTGTGTGTTCAGAATCAATTTTACCTATTCCCGTCAATAAATATATTTCGATTCACAAAAATTTCAATCATACAATTTTGGTGCTCCAATCGGATACATCCCAGATATCACTGCACACATCGCTGTAAAATTCAGGCTCGTGGCTCACAAGCAAAACTGTGCCTTTAAACTCTTTTACCGCTTTTGCAAGCTCTGCCTTGGCGTCAACGTCCAAATGGTTGGTAGGCTCGTCAAGAACAAGAAGATTTGCAGGGCTTTGCATAATTTTGCAAAGGCGTACCTTTGCATTTTCGCCTCCTGACAGCACCTTCATTTGAGATGTGATATGCTCGGTGGTAAGACCGCATTTTGCAAGGGCGGCACGGGCTTCGGCATTGGTGAGGGATGGGAATTCGTCCCAGAATTCCTGAAGTGCGGTTTTGTCTGATGCACTTTCTTCCTGTTCAAAGTAGCCAATGTTAAGGAACTGGTCGTGCTCAATTTTACCCTCAATTGGCGGAATGATTCTAAGCAGGGTTTTAAGAAGTGTTGATTTTCCTAAGCCGTTTACACCTTTTATGGCGATTTTTTGATTTCGTTCAATCTGTAAATCAATTTTTTTGGTAAGCGGCGAATCATAACCGATAATAAGACCCTTTGCGGAGATTGCTATTCTGCCGGGGGCACGGTCGCACCTGAAGGAAAAGGCGGGCTTTATCTTTTCGGGGGCAAGGCTGATTCTGTCCATTTTGTCAAGCTCTTTTTGACGTGACCTTGCCAATGTTGCAGTTGCGGCTCTTGCCTTGTTTTTGGCAACAAAAACTTCAAGGTCGGCAATCTTTTTCTGTTGCTTTTTATAAGCCTGTTCAAGCTGCTGCTTTTGCAAATCGTACATTCTTAAAAAGTCGTCGTATGTGCCCTTGTATCGCGTGAGAATGGTGTTTTCAAGATGATAAATTACGTTGGTTACATTGGTGAGAAAGGGCATATCGTGTGAAACAAGGATGAATGCATTCTCGTAGTTCTGCAAAAAGCTGGTCAGCCATTTTATGTGGTTTTCGTCAAGAAAGTTGGTAGGCTCGTCTAAAATTAAAATCATAGGATTTTCAAGAAGAACCTTGGCAAGCAAAACCTTTGCACGCTGACCGCCGCTGAGCTCAGATACATCCTTGTCAAGGCCGATTTCGCCAAGGCCAAGACCGTTGGCATATTCCGAAATCTTGGTGTCGATGGTATAATAGCCCGATGAGTCTAAGATTTCTTGCATTTCGCCAACGTCTTCCATCATTTTTGCGATTTCATCGTCTGTCGCGTCTGCCATTTTGTCGTAAATGGATATCATTTCGGCTTCAAGCTTGCTGAGATGGGAAAAGGCATCTCTTAAAACATCCATTATCGTTTTGCCCTTGCCAAGTGAGGAATACTGGTCAAGATAGCCATAGGTAATGTGACGGCACCATTCAACCGTGCCGCTGTCGGGCTGGAGCTCGCCTGTTATAATTTTCAAGAACGAGGATTTGCCTTCGCCGTTGGCACCAATTAGGCCGATATGCTCGCCTTTGAGCAGACGAAAGCTGGCATCATCAAGTATCTGTCTGCCTCCAAAGCTGTGTGTTATATTTTCTGCATTGAGTATGCTCATTTGTGCTCTCCTGTATTTAATATTTTCCCGACTGTTATTATAAAGGGTCAAGAGAAATTTGTCAAATAATTATTTTGCAAAAAATGTGAATTATGGGTAGATTTTTTTGGAATAATATGCTACAATGTACTTTGAATGTAAAAACGCATTCAAGTATCAATCATAAGAGGTAAACCTATGGGGGAACTTAAGCTTGTTGAGATATTTACCGACGGCGCCTGCAGCGGAAATCCGGGGCCGGGCGGCTATGGTGTTATTTTGAAATACGGCGATACGATAAAGGAGCTTTCTGGCGGCGAGGCCGAGACCACCAACAACCGTATGGAGCTTACTGCTGCAATTGTGGGTCTTGAAGCTTTAAATCAGCCTTGCCGTGTTAAACTTTACAGCGATTCAAAGTATCTTATTGATGCAATAGAACTTGGGTGGGCGGTTAAATGGCGCGAAAATGGCTGGATGCGAAACCGTCGTGAAGCGGCACTAAACCCCGACCTTTGGGAAAAAATTCTCAATCTTCTTGATAAGCATCAGGTTGAGCTTGTATGGGTAAAGGGTCACGCAGGCCACCCCGAAAACGAAAGATGCGACAGGCTGGCGGTTGCACAGTCGCAACAGTTTAAATGATTGTTATTTAAGGAGTATCTACTTTTCATAGATTTCACTCCGAAGAGAAAGGTAGGATTTTATGGATACAAAAAGAGTTTATGTTGACCATTCGGCAACAACTCCCGTAAGGCGTGAGGTCCTTGATGTAATGATTCCGTATTTTATTGATAATTTCGGCAATGCATCAACGGTTTATGCAGAGGGCAGAGAAACTAAAAAGGCAATAAGCCTTGCCCGCGAACAGGTTGCAAAGGCTATCGGTGCTGGCGTTCAGGAAATTTTCTTTACAGGCTCCGGCACAGAAGCTGACAACTGGGCAATAAGAGGCGTAGCCCACGCAAACAAGGCAAAGGGCAATCATATTATTACAACGGCGGTTGAACACCACGCAGTTTTGCACACCTGTCAGGCTCTTGAAAAAGAGGGTTTTGAGGTAACATATCTGCCCGTTGATGAGTTTGGTATGGTGTCGGCCGAGGATGTACGCAAGGCAATTAAGGACACAACCATTCTTGTTACTATAATGACAGCCAACAACGAAATAGGCACAATTATGCCTATTGAGGAAATTGGCAAGGTAACAAAGGATGCAGGAGTTATCTTCCACACCGATGCAGTTCAGGCAATCGGTATGATGGAGATTGATGTAAACAAAATGAATGTTGACCTTCTGTCAATGACAGGTCACAAATTTTACGGACCAAAGGGCAGCGGTGCGTTATTTATTAGAAAAGGAATAAAGGTTGCACCCTTTATCACAGGCGGTGCTCAGGAGAGTAACAAGCGTGCAGGTACCGAAAATGTGCCGGCGATTGTTGGTCTTGGCAAGGCGATAGAGCTTGCAACGGCAGATATTAAAGCACACACCGAAAGACTAGGGGCAATGCGTGACAAGTATATCGAAAGAATACTTGCTGAAATCCCATACACACGGCTTAACGGTCATCCAACCCAAAGGCTTGCATCAAATGCAAATATTTCATTTGAGTTTATCGAGGGCGAATCCCTTTTGCTTATGCTTGATATGCAGGGAATTTCCGCATCAAGCGGCAGCGCCTGCACATCGGGGTCTCTTGACCCGTCACACGTTCTTCTTGCAATCGGCTTAAAGCATGAGATTGCACACGGCTCGCTGAGAGTTACCTTTGGCGATGCCAACACAATGGAGGACGTTGATAGAATTGTAGAGGCTCTTAAAACCATCGTTTCAAGACTCAGGGAGATGTCACCATTATACGAAGAAGTCAAGAATAAGTAATTTACGAAAGGAAAAGATATATTATGTACAGCGAAAAAGTTATGGACCATTTCTCAAATCCGAGAAATGTAGGTGAAATTGAAGATGCAAATGCCGTAGGTCAGGTTGGTAACCCCAAATGCGGCGATATTATGAAGATTTATATGAAGATAAATGACGACACCAAGAGAATTGAAGACGTTAAATTCAAAACCTTTGGATGTGGTGCCGCAGTTGCTACATCAAGTATGGCAACCGAAATGGTAAAGGGCAAGACCATTGATGAGGCCTTAGAGATTACCAATGTTGCAGTTGCCGAGGCTCTTGACGGGCTTCCGCCTGTAAAGATGCATTGTTCAAATCTTGCTCAGGAGGCGATTCATTCAGCAATTGCAGACTACTATAACCGCAAGGGCATTGACCCCACACATATCGTGGGCTGCAACGGAGATTGCTCCTGCTGTCACGCACACGACCACGGTGCAGAAGAATAATATCTGAAAGGATAAAAAGGGCTGGCAAAAGGCGTCTTCACATAGGGAGAAATCAATTTGAATTTCAAATTAAAAATCAAAACAGTTTTACTGCTTGAAACACAGTATTTTGGATGTCGGACAAGTCAAAAACGTAGCCAATCCTGTATGGCTGGGCGAGGCTTTTGCCACAGTACGGCGCCAAAATACAAGGTTTCAAGTTGGTTTATCCCTATGTGAAGATGCCTAAGGTCAGCCTTTTTCGTAAATCTATGAATAAGAAAAAAGTAGTTATAGGAATGTCAGGCGGCGTTGATTCAAGCGTTGCGGCAGCACTTTTGCTTGAGGACGGCTATGATGTGGTGGGACTGACTATGCGTCTTTGGGACGGCGAGGAAGTCAGCGGTCAGCATATTGACGGCACCTGCTGCAGTGCGTCCGCTGCCCAGGATGCAAAATATGTGTGCTACAGGCTGGGGATTGAGCATCACGTTCTTGACTTCCGTCGTGAGTTTGATAAATGCGTTATAGATTACTTTGTAAATGAATACAAAAACGGCAGAACCCCAAACCCCTGTATTGCCTGCAATAAATATCTTAAATTTGACGCAATGCTGAAAAAGGCAGAGCTGCTTGGTGCAGACTATATTGCAACAGGTCACTATGCATCGGTGGAGTATGACGAATCTTTGGACAGATACCTCCTTAAACGTGCAATGTCCTGTGCAAAGGACCAGACCTATGCGCTCTATTCTTTAAATCAGAGCCAGCTTGCAAAAACCCTTATGCCTCTTGGCAGACTTGAAAACAAGGACGAAACCCGTGCCATTGCTGAAAAGTTGGGGCTGATTACCGCAAAAAAGCCAGACAGTATGGAGATTTGTTTTGTTCCTGACAATGATTATGCAGGGTTTATACAACGTCGTACGGGTGAGAGTGATATTCCCGGCAACTTTGTTGATGAAAACGGAAATGTTTTGGGCCAGCATCGGGGAATTATCCACTACACCGTAGGCCAACGCAAGGGATTGGGCGTGACCTTTGGCAAGCCGATGTTTGTTCTGCGCATTGATGCAGAGAAAAACGAAATTGTCCTTGGCGAAAAGGGAACCGAATTTTCGGATACCCTTATTGCACATTCGGTTAATTTTATTCCCTTTGACAAGCTTTCGCAGCCTATTCGTGTTGCGGCAAAGGTGCGTTACAGCGCAAAGGAAGCCGAGGCATCCGTTGAGCCAATGGATAATGGCTGCGTAAAGGTAATATTTGACAACCCCCAAAGGGCAATCACCCCCGGACAATCGGTTGTGTTTTATGAAATCGGCGGAAACACTGTCATTGGCGGCGGAATAATCCGATAAAAAAGGAGAAAAGATGAATTTTTTAGATATACGAAAAAAGATTATAGAAAACGGTTATAAAAACCTTAATAACAAGCAGTTAGAGGCGGTGGTGAATACCGAAGGCCCCCTTCTTGTGATTGCAGGGGCAGGTTCAGGCAAAACCACGGTTATTATACACAAAATTGCACATCTTTTGACCTTTGGCAGAGCCTATGAGAATACAACTGTTCCGTCGGGAATAAGTGACGAGGAACTTGAAATCTTAGAATGGTTTGCCAATGGCGAGATTGAAGAAATTCCGCCACATCTTTGGGATTATATGTCGGTTGACCCCGTAAGACCATATAATGTTCTTGCAATAACCTTTACCAACAAGGCGGCGGCAGAGCTTAAATCACGTCTTAATGCAAAGCTTGGCGGTATGGGCGATGATGTGTGGGCGTCAACCTTCCATTCGTCCTGTGTTAAATTTTTAAGGCGTGACATTGACAGGCTTGGCTATGACAAAAGCTTTGTTATTTTTGACACAGCCGACCAGCAGACATTGATTAAGGAATGTTTAAAGGAGCTTAACCTTGACTCAAAGGAGTTTGCTCCCAAAGCAATCGGCGGTGCAATAAGTCAGGCAAAGAACGAGCTTGTAACACCTGAGGACTATACTCAAATTTTTAAGGCGGACTTTTTCAAGTCGGTTGTTGCAAGGGTGTATACCCTATACCAGAAAAAGCTGAAAAAGTACAATGCTCTTGATTTTGACGATTTGATTATGTGCACGGTGAAGCTGTTTGAGGAAAATCCCGATGTTCTGGAGTTTTATCAGAACAAGTTTAAATACATACTTATCGACGAGTATCAGGATACAAACCACGCACAGTATCGCTTAGTCAGCCTTCTTGCGGCAAAACACCGCAATTTGTGTGTTGTGGGTGATGACGACCAGAGTATTTATAAATTCCGTGGTGCGGATATATCCAACATTCTTGGCTTTGAAGAAGAGTTTGAAAATGCAAGGGTTATCAAGCTTGAAGAAAATTATCGTTCCACACAGAATATCTTAAATGCCGCAAACGGTGTTATCGGCCACAATATGGGCAGAAAACAAAAGAAGCTGTGGACCCAAAACGGCGAGGGCGACAAGATAACAGTATACAATGCTACCAACGAACACGACGAGGCTCGGTTTATTGGCGCATCGGTTGAAGAATTTCACGCAAACGGCGAAAGCTACAACGATTTTGTTGTTCTGTACCGTATGAATGCCGAATCCCGTGTGGTGGAAGATACCCTACTCAGAATGGCGATACCATACAAGGTTGTGGGCGGTCTGCGATTTTATGACCGCAAGGAAATCAAGGATTTGACATCATATTTGCGACTTGTACAGAACCCAACAGATAACGTCGCATTCCGCAGAATTGTCAACGAGCCAAAGCGAGGTATAGGTGATACAACCGTTGATAAAATTGTTGATATTGCCGAGAGAGAGGGCGTTGGCGCTCTTGAAATCTGCCGACGTGCACCAAAGTTTTCTGAGCTTTCACGAAGCAGTGCAAAGGTGGGTGCCTTTGTTGATATAATGGACAATCTCACCAAGACAAGAGAAACAGAAGAAACCTTAGAGGGCTTTGTGAAATGCGTTCTTGAACAGTCGGGGATGATTTCGGCTCTTGAAAAGGACGATACTGTTGAAAGCCGTACAAGAATTGAAAACTTGAAGGAATTCCTTTCTATGGTTCAAGAAACCCTTAAAGATAACCCCGAAACCACCTTGGAGGATTTGCTTGAAAACATTTCGCTTGTAGCGGATATTGACAGCCTTGATGAAACACAGGAGGCTGTTACGCTTATGACACTTCACAGTGCAAAGGGTCTTGAATTTAAGAATGTATTTCTTATCGGTATGGAGGAGGGTATCTTCCCCGGGGTCCGTTCACTTGGTATGGATGATGAGATGGAGGAGGAACGCAGACTTTGTTATGTGGGCATAACCCGTGCAAAGGTGCGCCTTTATCTGACACACACAGACACAAGGACCTTGTTTGGCACAACAAAATATAACATGATGTCAAGGTTTTTGAAGGAAATACCCAAAGAGCTTATTAATGAAGAAAGTGCAAAGCGTGCGACAGTAGCGGATTTTGGATTTACTTATACCAAAAAGCCTGTTATGGATACATCAATGTTTTCATACGATATGTCAAAGGCACAGCCCCCTGCCGCAGCAGGTGCAAAGAAGCCCCTTGATTTCTCGTCGGGTGACAGAGTTTTACACCGCAAGTTCGGTGAGGGTACCGTGCTGGAGGCAAAGGCAATAGGTGCAGATATGTTCCTGCGTGTGAAATTTGACAGCGTGGGCGAGAAAAATCTGATGGCGGCATATGTTCAGCTTGAAAAAATTTAGGTGGTGATACCTTATGTATAATGATTTTGCACAGGTTTATGACAAACTGCAGGATGCGGATTACAACAGATTTGTTGATTTTTATGAAGAGATTTTTAAAAAGCTGGGCAAGAAACCCGAGCTTGTTCTTGACCTTGCCTGCGGAACGGGTAATATCACTCTTCCTATGGCAGAGCGGGGCTATGATATGATTGGTCTTGATATGTCGGTGGAGATGCTGAACATTGCAAGGGACAAGGCGTACGAGGCAAACCGTGAGATATTGTTTCTCTGTCAGGATATGTGCGAGATGGAGCTTTTCGGCACGGTTGATGCAATTGTGTGTGCTCTTGACGGCGTTAATTATATCACCGATTATGATGATTTAAAGGAGCTTTTCAGGCATGTTCACAACTATCTTAACCCCGGCGGCGTGTTTATTTTTGATACAAACAGCGCCCACAAGCTGAAAAACATTTTAGGTGGCAACACCTTTGTCAATGACGAGCAGGGTATCTTTTATGTCTGGCAAAGCGAATTTTGCGAGGAAACAAAGATATGTGATTTTGAACTTACATTTTTCTGTGAGGGAGATGAGGGCAGCTATATAAGATTTGACGAATTTCAGCAGGAAAGAGCCTATACTGTTGCGGAAATTACAGATGCCGTAAAGGGTGCAGACCTTGATGTGACAGGAATTTACAAACCCTTTGAATTTGCGACTGCAGACGACTGCGACGAGAGAATTTTTTTCGTGGTTTCCAAAAAAATGTGTTGACAGAAAATGGGAATAATGATATACTAATTCGGTGGACAACAGATAGTTGAAAAAACTACTGTCAGACTAGAAATTGGAGGAACATTTTATGCAAAAAGGCAAAGTTAAATGGTTCAATGCTGAAAAGGGCTTCGGCTTTATCGAAACAGAAGAAGGAACAGACGTATTTGTTCATTTTTCAGCTATTACCATGGACGGCTACAAGACCTTGGAAGAAGGCGCAGAAGTTGAATTTGAAGTTGTTGAAGGAGCTAAGGGACCGCAGGCGGCAAACGTTACACGCGTGTAATTCCTTAAACATATACGATGAATAAAACAAATCGGCTCTTTTGAGCCGATTTTCTGCTTTAAAGGAAGGAAATAACGTGAAAAATCACGTTAAGCCTCCGGCGGATTTAATTGCACCGCCGAAATTTTCGCCCCATATATGGGGCGAAACGGCGATGTGCATAATTTCCACTACACGCCTTATCTGCCCACGATAAGGTTTGAGTGTTTTTAAATTACTATTTGTGTGCAGAAAGGCTATGGAAATTATTATGACAGACAAACTGACCATTGCGGTTACAAAAAACGGACTTATAAGAATATATGCAGTAAATTCAAAAAATATTGTTCAGGCGGCAAAGGACTTTCACAGCACCATGCCAACAGGTACGGCGGCGCTGGGCAGACTTCTGACGGGAGCAACCCTTATGGGGGCTATGCTCAAGGACGAAAACACCTCCCTGACACTTCAGATGAAGGGTGACGGACCATTGGGCAGAGTTATTGCCGTTGCAAATTCCGATGGCGATGTTAAGGGGTATATCGAAAATCCCACAGCAGAGCTTCCGCTGAACTCTCTGGGCAAACTGGATGTTGGCGGCGGTATAGGCAGAGAGGGTTATTTAAGCGTTGTCAAGGATATGAATATGCGTGAGCCTTACGTTGGACAGGTACCCATTCAGACAGGCGAAATCGGTGATGACCTTGCCTTTTATTTTGCACAGTCCGAGCAGGTTCCAAGCCTTGTGGCTTTGGGCGTTCTGGTGGACAGAGATTATTCTGTCAAGCAGGCGGGGGGATTTATTGTACAGATTATGCCCGACTGTGACGAATTTAACCTGAAAAAGTTTGAAAAGGCGGCAGAGAGTCTTTCGAGCGTTACCGCACTTTTGGAGGAAGGCTTGTCAAACGAGGCACTTATCCGCAGAGTTATGAAGGATTTTGAAATTGAAATTCTTGAAGAAAAGGAAGTCGCATATCGTTGTGATTGCTGCGACGAGCGGATGCGCCGTGCAATTATCAGTCTTGGCAAAAAGGAAATTCAGGACATAATCGACGAGCAGGGCGAGGCAGAGATTGTATGTCAGTTCTGCAACAAGGGTTATACCTATGATAAGGCACAGCTTGAAGAAATGCTAAACAAGGCGAAAAGATAGTGGTATATAAAAAAGTTCAAATGCATAGCATTTGAACTTTTTTGATTTATGTAACTACACGGATTTCATCTGTTCCGTAATATTCAAACAGGGCTGCAATACTTTCGGTTATTTCCTCGCCGCTGACTGCAATGGGCACTGCAGGGGGACAAGAAACGGTAAGCTCGGCACAAATTCTGCCCACAGCATCTTTTACAGATACAGTTTCGGTATCGGCAAAGACCGCCTCTCGGATTGTCATTTTTGTCACCGGTCTGTCCAAAGGCACAGGCCTTTCTTTTACCGCCAGACCTATTTCAATATGTGAAAATGCATTTGTCAACCGTTCAAAATCGTCAAAGCTGTTTTGGGGTGTTGCCATAAGAACCAGAAAATCTTTGTCATAAAATTCCGGCTCAATGCCGCAGTGACGCAAAATTTCCGCTAATTTCTCGCCGGAATACCCCGACTTTCGGACATTGAACGTTATTTTCAAAGGCTCACCTTTTTCAAGAGCAAAGCCCTTCTTTGTCAAAAATTCTTTTACTGCATCTACACGTTTTATACATTCAGAAAGCTCCGCTCTGTAACCCTCATCAAGATATGCATTGCACAAATCAAGGGACTGCAATATAAGGTACGAAGGACTGGTGGATGAAAACAACGCGATTTTACTGCGTGCATTCTCTGTATACTTTTTTGGTGCATCCTTTGAAATGTGAAGATAAGCACCGCCCGTCAGCACGTGGAGAGTCTTGTGCGCAGAATCGCAGCACATTGTGGCACCCAGATCAATGGGATGACGACTTTCATCAAGAAACTTCAGGTATGCGCCGTGGGCATTGTCCACCAAAAGCGGAACACCATATTTTTTGCACACCTGTGAAATTCCGTGTATATCCTGAATATTCCCCAGATAATCGGGGGATGTGAGATATACAGCCCGGGGTTTGGGATGGTTTTTAAGTTTTTCTTCCACCGTTTGGGCTGTAATTTTGCATTCCAGTATGTTGGAAAAATCATCAGGCATCAGCCAATCCGCATCAATATCAAGGAGCGCGCAGGCGTTGACAAAAGCCTTGTGCACATTCCTTGCCGCAAGTATTGTGGTTCTGCCCTTTGCCGCCTTCACAAGAGCAAGCATAGCGCAAATGGCGGTGGTTGACCCTTGGGTAACATAAAAGCTGTGACCGGTTCCGAAAAGGGTGGTTGCATTTTCTTCGCTTTCGCCGATTATCCCTTGGGCCTCGCCAAGAACATCCGCACCATTGATTTCGGTGATATCAGATTCCTCACAGCCGAGAATAGCTTTTCCCTTGTGCCCCGGCATATGAAACCGTGCCTTTTTACCGTCTATGTAATTTTTCACAAAATCCGCTATTGGAGTTTTCATTTTCCGCCCTCCGAAGTCTGTCAAAAAATTTGTTCAGACTTCTTCTTCTGCAATCTGCATCATGACTGCACATTCAATTCTCTTTTTAAACAGTTCACAGCCGTATTCATAAACGCCCATAACGCTTCCTGTTGAATGGTAGGAATTTGCCGCACAGCCGCCGGAACAATACATCTTTGCCCAGCAGTCGTTACATTCCTTGCGTGAATATGCGTTGCAATGGCGAAACTCCTCCTGAACATCGGGCTTTGTGACACCGTCCCAGATGTTTCCAAGACTATATTTTTCATCACCCACAAACTGGTGGCAGGGATAAAGCTCGCCCCAGGGGGTAACAGCCATGTATTCTGTTCCCGACCCGCAACCGGTTATACGTTTATAGATACAAGGTCCGTTCTTCAAATCCAGCATATAGTGATAGAAGGTGAAGGGCTTTCCGTCCCTTCTGCGCTTTATCATTTCCTTTGCCAGGAGCTCATACTGTTCAAAAAGAATGGGCTTGTCTTCCTCGGTCAGGGCATAAGGGTCGCCGGGGGGACAAACAACAGGCTCCATACTAAGCTCGTTAAAGCCCAGGTCTGCCATATGCAGAATATCCTTCACAAAATCTGTATTGTTGTGGGTGAATGTACCCCTCATATAATAATCCTTGCCGCCACGGCTTTCAATGAACTTCTTGAATTTCGGAAGAATCACGTCATAACTGCCGTTTCCCTGATAATCCTTGCGGAAATGGTCATGAATATGAGGTCTGCCGTCAAGGCTGAGAACTACATTGCTCATTTCCTTGTTCAGGAATTCAAACTTGTCCTCGTCAAGTAACATTCCGTTGGTGGTGAGAGTAAAGCGGAAGTTTTTGTTATGCTCCTTTTCGATTGAACGGGCATATTTCACCAAATCCACCACAACGTCCCAGTTCATAAGAGGTTCGCCTCCGAAGAAGTCAACCTCCAGATTTTTTCTGGTTCCGGAATTTTTAATAAGAAAATCAAATGCCTGCTTGCCCACCTCAAAGCTCATAAGGGCACGCTCGCCCTGATACTTGCCCTGACTGGCAAAGCAATATGAACAGTTAAGGTTGCAGGTGTGGGCAATATGAATACAAAGGGCCTTGATTACATTGGAATTGTTTTTATAGTTCTTTGCAAGCTCCTCATACACATCTTGGCTAAAAAGCTTTCCCTGTTCTTCAAGACTCTTTACATCCCCGATACATTCAAGAATTTCATCCTCGTTCACGTCCTCAAGGTGTCCGTATTTTTCCATAATCGCCCCGATAATTTCCTCGGTTGACTTTTCCGTATACATCTCAATTATGTCGTAGGCTACCTCGTCCACAACGTGAACAGCACCGCTTGCGGTGTCCAGAACAATGTTATATCCGTTTAATTTATACTGATGAACCATCTTTAGCTCCTTATTTTACAAAAAATTAACCGCTGCCTTCCGACAGCGGTTTGTATCAGTTTTATCTTTCAGCGTTTTCGCACTTCTGATTTGCAACACCGCAAGAAGTTTTGCAAGCTGACTGACATGATGCCTGGCATTCGCCGCAGCCGCCGTTCTTAACTGACTTTTCGATATTTCTTGTTTCGATTGTCTTGATTCTGCTCATTATTATATCCTCCGAATTTATTTAATTTTATAATTTAGAACATTATACCATTATATTTCCCAAAAATCAATAGCTATTTTAAATTTTCTGTATTTATAAGCCCCTTATCAACCATTTTCTGGACAGACATTAAAATTCCAAGTTTTGCGTGATACCAGGTAATTCCGCCCTGAAAATAAACCGCATAAGGCGCGCGTAGGGGTGCATCTGCACTAAGCTCAATTGAAGAGCCCTGAACAAAAGCGCCTGCTGCCATAATAACCTGGGATTCATAGCCGGGCATATCACCGGGCACCGGGGTAACATAACTGTCAACGGGCGCCGCCGCCTGAATACCCTCACAAAAGGCAATAACACCCTCTGCAGTACCAAGCTCCACCGCCTGAATTATATCGTGCCTTGATTCTGTGCCGTCAGGAACAACCCGAAACCCCAATCTCTCGTATATGTTTGCCGCAAAAATTGCCCCTTTAAGAGCCCCTGCCACAACTGTGGGAGCCATAAAAAGCCCCTGGTAGAACGCCCTCATCATTCCCATATTTGTGCCTACCTCTTTGCCAAGTCCGGGAGCGGTAAGACGGTATCCGCAACGCTCGATACACTCGTGCGTTCCGCAGATGTAACCGCCCGAGGGGGCAAGACCGCCGCCAAGGTTTTTGATAAGAGAGCCAACAATCATATCAGCACCAAAGTCTGAAGGTTCATTTTTCTCAACAAATTCTCCGTAGCAGTTATCCACCATACAAAGAACATCGGGTTTTATACTTTTAACAAATTTAATTATTTCTGCAATTTCAGCAACCGAAAAGGTCTTTCTGGTTTGATAGCCCTTTGACCTCTGGATTGTAACCAGACGTGTTTTTTCGTTAATGGCGTTCTTTATTCCATCCCAGTCAAAGCCACCATCGGGCAGCAAGTCAACCTGACGGTAGGTAACGCCGTATTCTGCAAGTGAGCCTGTTGTGGGGCGGATTCCAATTACCCCTTCTAAAGTGTCATAGGGCTTGCCCACCGGGGAGAGAAGCTCATCGCCGGGGCGCAGGTTTGCGCTGAGGGCAAGGGCAAGAGCGTGAGTTCCGCAGGTAATCTGAGGGCGCACAAGTGCATCCTCGCAATTAAAGCAGTGGGCATAAACCCGTTCCAAGGTATCACGGCCCACATCGTCATAGCCATAGCCTGTTGATTCGTTAAAGCAGGCTGCATCAACACGGTTTTTCTGCATTGCAGAAATCACCTTGATCTGATTATGTTCTGCTGTTTCGTCTATATTCTGAAATCTGTCTTTAAGGCTTTCGATTATTCTTTCGCCAAAGTCAAAAACCTCGTCACAGATACCCAATTTAGAATAAATGTTATCTTTTGCCATTTTTTTACGCCTCCAGGGAAGAATTATACACCATTTATCAAAATTAGTCAATTGATTTTTTGTTGCAATTATGCTATAATGATTTCAAGCAAGGCTTGAAATCAATGAATTGCCTTACGGCGTGAATTGAAATCTGCGATTTCATGAATTGAGCCTGTGGCTCATGAATTGCACTTCGTGCATTATAAAGGCAATTCAATTCATGGAGTGAAGCGAGAATTCATGGCGGAATGCCAATTCACGACAACGAAGTTGTCAATTCATTAAATGGAGAAATGATATGAAAGAAAACAAACTTGTAGATTTATCAAAACAATTTGCAGTTGATATTGTTAATCTGTGTACAGAGATAAAGGAAAACAGAAAAGGGAATGTGCTGTTAAATCAGCTTTTGAGGAGCGACACAAGCATTGGAGCCAATATTCACGAGGCAAATTATGCGGCAAGTAAAGCGGACTTTATAAATAAGTTTCAGATAGCCTTGAAAGAGTGTTACGAAAGTGATTATTGGTTTGTTGTTAGATTGATTTTTACTGCATCTTTTCTATCACCCAATTATATAATTAGCATATAATGAAGAAACGGAGGTATTTATAACGTGATTTTTCACGTTATCAGCCTCCGGCGGATTGGATAGTCCGTGCGAAATTTTGGCTTTGCCAAAACGCACATGGACTAAATTTCCATTATACGCCTTATCCGCCCACGATAAGGATTATAAATTTTATTGTTATTTGTGGGCAGAAAGGCTATGGAAATTTTTATGAATATATGTGTTTATGGTGCATCAAGTGATGCAATTGCCAAAAAATACATAGAAGCAGGAGAGCTTCTTGGCGAGGAAATGGCAAAGAGAGGTCACACCTTGGTTTATGGCGGCGGTGCCTGTGGCCTTATGGGGGCGGTTGCCCGTGGAATGACCCGTGGCGGCGGTGAAATTATTGGTGTTGCTCCATCATTCTTTCAGGTAGACGGAGTTCTTTATGACAAGTGTACTGAATTTATTTATACCGAAACTATGCGTGAGAGAAAGCAGATTATGGAGGACCGTGCCGATGCCTTTATTATGACACCCGGCGGAATAGGCACCTATGAAGAATTTTTTGAAATTCTTACCCTTAAACAGCTTGACCGTCACCCAAAAGCTATTGCGGTGCTTAATACACTGGGCTATTATGACATAATAAATACCCTTATGCAGCGTACTGCTGATTTGCATTTTATGAAACAGGCATCAATGCAGCTTTACGATACCTTTGACGATATTTCTGCTATGCTTGATTATATCGAAAATTACATCGACCCTGATTTTGATATTCACGAAATGAAACACATAGGCTGAATATTTATGAGCAAATTATAAATAATATAAAAACAATTTACCACAGCCGTTGCATTTCGAATTTGGCTGTGGTATACTTTTTATGAGGTGAATTTAAGTGGAAGAACTCAAAATAAAAGGTCAGGCGGCAAAGCAGGCTGCTTCAATTCTTGCGACCGCAGATGAAGATGTTAAAAATGCCGCTTTACATAAAATTGCAGATGCTTTTCAGGAAAAAGCTGAATACCTGCTTACAGAAAACCAAAAGGACATTGATGATGCACGCAGAAATGGGATTTCTGATGGTCTTATCGACAGACTTACTCTGAATGATGCACGAATAGCCGCAATGGCAGAGGGCATACGCCAGATTACAGAGCTTCCCGACCCAATCGGCGATGTTGTAAATAAGTATAAACGCCCTAATGGTCTGGATATTGAAGAGGTGCGTGTTCCGCTTGGCATTGTGGGAATTATTTACGAGGCAAGACCCAATGTTACTGCAGATGCGGCAGCTCTTTGCATTAAATCGGGCAACGCCTGCATTTTGCGTTGTGGCAAGGAAGCCCACGCATCAAGTATGGCAATTACATCGGTTATCCGTGAGGCGCTTGTGGCATCAGGGCTGCCTGCTGACTGTGTAAATCTTGTCGAAGATACAAGCCGTGAAAGCGCCCTTGCGCTGATGAAATTAAACGATTATCTTGATGTAATAATTCCACGTGGCGGTGCGGGTCTTATCCGCAGTGTTGTTGAAAATGCTACTGTTCCTGCTATTGAAACGGGCACTGGCAACTGCCACGTTTTTGTTGATAAAAGTGCCGATTTGGATATGGCAAAGAATATTATAATCAATGCAAAAACCTCACGCCCGTCAGTGTGCAACGCAGAGGAAAAGCTGCTTGTTCACAAATCAGTGGCAAAGAAATTTTTGCCACATATTTTGGATGCTCTTGCTGAAAAATCGGTTGAGATTGTGGGCGATGATGTGGTCTGCGATATTTACCCTGAAGCAACTCCTGCAACAGAGGATGACTGGGGCACAGAATATCTTGATTTGAAAATTGGCGTGAAAGTTGTTGATAGTGTTGACGAGGCAATTGACCATATCAACAGATATGGCAGCCGTCATTCAGAGGCGATAGTTACCAAAGATGATGAAAATTCAAGAAGGTTTTTACAGTCTATTGATGCGGCTGCGGTTTATGTCAATGCATCAACGCGCTTTACGGACGGTTTTGAGTTTGGATTTGGTGCAGAAATAGGTATCAGCACCCAAAAAATTCACGCAAGAGGTCCTATGGGTCTTAAGGCGCTGACCACCACAAAGTATATCATCCACGGATGTGGACAAATAAGATAGTGATGTTTAGCTAAGGAAGGAACACAAAATGGAACAAGAGCTTAAAAAGGCGTTTTTAGCACAAGTGAATATTCCGGAAGATACGGGGAAAATCTTTGCCGAATATGCGCGCCGTTTTGAAGAACTGATGATGATTTATCAGTGTGCAATTCAGGAGGTTACCACCAAGTTGGAGGTTCTTAGCCATGAAATGTCGGTTCGGTACAGGCGCAATCCTATTGAAACTGTAAAATACCGCATTAAAAAGCCAGAAAGTATTGCCGAAAAGCTGATGAGAAATCAGCTCCCTGTGACACTTGAGGCGATTTCTGAGCATCTTAACGATGTGGCTGGTGTCAGGGTTATTTGCTCGTTTATTGACGATATTTATACTGTTGCGAATATGTTGACCCGCCAGGACGATATCAAGCTTGTATCGGTTAAGGACTACATAAAGTCACCAAAAGAAAATGGTTATCGCAGTTATCATATGATTATAGAGATACCTGTTTTCTTTTCGGACAAAAAGCAGTCGGTAAGGGTAGAGGTTCAGATACGAACAATTGCTATGGATTTCTGGGCAAGCCTTGAGCATCACGTTAAATACAAAAAAGACGTGCCCAACCCCGAAGATATTGCGGCACGTCTGAAAAAATGTGCAGATGTAATTTCTGCAACAGATGCTGAGATGCAGGATATAGCGCACTATATAGATTTAGTTTAAATTTTTATTCTGTACTTAATATATCCATCCTTAACCGGCAGGATATTGTTCTTATCGGTGGCAGTGCCCTTGTGGGCTCTGCCACCGATTATTTTATAGTTTTCGGCTGTTCCTTTATATATACATTCATATCCCAAAAAGGCACGCAAAATGCGGTCAGCAGTAGCTGCTGTCATATCTGAGGTTACTGTCATATCCTCGTCGGTGGGTGTTTTCCAGTAATCACCCTTGCCCTGAGGCCGAGCATTGGAATACAGCTCGTCAAAATTCTGTACCAGTTCGCTCATCATAGAAGGGATAAGCTGGTAAACCTTGTCCATAAACGTTTCAAGAGTTTCTTTATCGGTTAGCTCAAATTCTCTTTGCAAAAGGATATCACCCGTGTCAAAGCCTTCGGCAATTTTATGAATGGTAACACCGCTTTTTAGCATTCCTTTAAGAATGGTTTGTGGCATAGGCCACGAACCACGGCCGACGGGCAGAAGGCTTGGATGAATGTTGACAATAGGAAAACCTGTGTCTGCAGGAATTTTATAATAATACCCTGCACACACTGCAAAGTCATAATTTTCATTCATCAGCCTTGTGATATCATCAATGGTTATACGGGTCAGCTTGCAGGGGATATTATGTGTGGCTGCATAGTCGCATATTTTAATATTAAATTCTGTTACATTATCGGTTTTGCATGTAAAAATCTCACCGATTTCACAGCCAAGCGCGTCAAGGCTTTCAAGGGCATTATAAAACAAATCTATGCCTATATATGCAATTTTCAACACACACCACTCCTTTGAATCAGGTACAAAATAACAATGTTCAGCACTGCGGCCACAGGAACAAAAAATCTGAATTTACGTTTGCTTGTTTTATGGTTGAATACTATCATTCCGAACATTGTGCCAAAGCCTCCAAGCAAAAATGTAAGGAAAAGAAGGTTTTTTTCGCTTATTCGCCTTTTTCCACGCCGTGCAAGGAATTTGTCAATGCCAAAAATCAGCATAACCGCAATATTCCAGCCAATAAAAATGCAGTTGTATAGCATATCTTCACCCATTAATTATTTTTTTACAGTATAACATATCTCCCTGTTAAATGCAATAAATAACAGGCTCAAACATCAATGCTTTTTGTGGAAGAGGCGAATGGTTTAGATGCACAAAAAATAAGCTTTGCGAAAAGCAAAGCAACCATAATTATAAATTATTCATCAGCCGAAGGCGGTTTCATCATTCATTATTCATTAAAAAATCCTGTCAAAGCTAATGAATGATGAATATTGAATAATGAAAAATGAATAATACAAAACAAAAATCCTATCTTCCGACAGGATTTTTGTTTTGGCTGCCGGACTAGGATTCGAACCCAGACAAACAGAGTCAGAGTCTGCTGTGCTACCTTTACACAATCCGGCAATATGGTGATAAAATAAAAAAATAATTTGGTGCGAGCAGTGGGACTTGAACCCACACGTCGGTTGACACACGCCCCTCAAACGTGCCTGTCTGCCTATTCCAGCATGCTCGCATCTTCAAATCAACTCGTTTATTATAATACCAAATGATTAGTTTGTCAAGGGTTTTTTTGAAAAATTTTAAAAATTTGTATTACAATTTTTCTTGACACATAAAATTAAGAAGGAGGCGATTTGAGCAATGAAAATTTTTAAAACCTATCTGATTGCGATTTTAATTCCACTTGCGGTTGGCGGACTGGCATCACTTTTAACAAGTGGCAGTATGATGATGTATGACGAAATAGTCAAGCCGCCCCTTGCACCGCCGCCGATACTCTTTCCGATTGTATGGACAATTTTATATATTTTGATGGGTATCGGCAGTGCAAGAGTTTATCTGAAAAAAGAGGCTATGCCCCGTGAAGTTACAAATGCCTTGAAAACATATGTGCTGCAGCTGGGGTTTAATTTTTTCTGGAGCCTGATATTCTTTAACCTTCGGGCATTTTTGTTTGCGTTTATCTGGCTGATAGCCTTGTGGGGACTTATAATTATTATGCTGTTTAAGTTTTATAAGATTGATAAGCCTGCGGCGATAATAAACATTCCTTACCTTTTGTGGGTGACATTTGCCGCTTATCTCAATCTGGCTATTTTCATATTGAATTAGAGGGCTTTTCAGCCCTCTTTTATTCTATGCTTTCAAGGTAGTCTTCAAAGTTGCTCTTAATAACTGTAACTCTTGGACCGTAGATAACCTGAACGCCTGAACCGCTTTTGATTATTCCGGATGCTCCGCTTTGACGCAGTAAATTGTCATTAACCTTTGAACTGTCTTTAACTGTGATACGAAGTCTTGTTGCGCAACAGTCCACATTTACAAGATTATCCTTGCCCCCAAGACCTTCTAAAATAAGGGGCGATTTGTCTTCTTTTGCGGCATTAACGTCTTTTCTGGTATATAATTTTGTATCTGCCTCGTCGTCCTCACGACCGGGGGTGACAAAATTATACTTTTTGATGAGATAACGGAATATGAAATAGTATACCGCAAAATAGATTATACCTACCCATACAATATTCAGCCAGTTGGTTTTGTCGTTGCCCTGAAGAATTCCGAATAAAAAGAGGTCAATAACACCGCCCGAGAAGGTCATACCAACACCAACATTCAAAATATGCATAATCATATAGGCAAGACCGGCAAAGATACTGTGGATTACATAAAGAACCGGAGCAACAAAAAGGAATGTGAATTCCAATGGCTCGGTAATACCCGTAAGGATTGAGGTAAGCGCCGCAGAAAGCAGCAGACCGCCAGCAACCTTCTTTTTGGAGGGTTTTGCAACAGAATACATAGCAAGTGCCGCACCGGGAAGACCGAATATCATCAGTGGGAACTTTCCGCTCATAAAGCGAGTTGCCTCAACAGAAAACTGTGTTGTAGAGGGTGAGGCAAGCTGAGCAAAGAAAATGTTTTGTGCCCCCGCGATGGTCTGACCGTCAATAACCATACTGCCGCCAAGACCTGTCTGCCAGAACGGCATATAAAATACATGATGCAGACCAAAGGGGATAAGAGCTCGCTCGATTGTTCCGTAGATAAAGGTGCCGAAATATCCTGACCGCAACACTAAATCGCCGAGAGAATAAATTGCACGCTGAATATAGGGCCACACAAAGTACATAAGCAAACCTACGAGGATATATACAAAGGTGGATATAATTGGCACAAAGCGTACACCGCCAAAAAATGAAATAACAGTGGGCAACTGGATTTTATAGAAACGGTTGTGAAGAGTGGCAACACCAAGACCAACAATAATACCGCCAAACACGCCCATTTCCAGAGACCTTATACCCACAACATTGGCAACAGTTCCTTCAAGCATAACCCCTTCGGCAAGCTGACCGTTGATTGCAAGAAGGGTTGAGATTGTCTGATGCATAATAAAGAAGGCGATTGCGGCAGATAAAACTGCAGTGCCGTGTTCTTTTTCTGCCATACCAAGTGCGACGCCCATAGCAAATATTATGGGAAGGTTTGCAAAGACAATACTACCCGTTTGGGCAAGAATCTGCATCACTGAGTTGAGAAATGTTCCGGGGCCAAGAATTGCGCCAAGATTGTATGCCTGTATGGTGGTTGCATTGGTAAGGGAGGAGCCTATGCCGAGCAAAAGCCCTGCAATGGGGAGCAATGCAATGGGAAGCATAAATGAACGTCCTACCCTTTGCAGAATACTGAAAATTCCGTTTTCACGTTTGTTTTTCATAAAATTTCAAATCCTTTCGTAAGTTATTTGTATGTCATAGCAGGGCTGCCTGCCTTTGCTGAGGGTGACTCAAGAACACGAAAGCTTTTTAGCTTTTCGGTGTTGGTGATTACCACGGCGGTTGCAGTGCTGTAGCCTTTTTCTTTTAAAAAGTCAAGGTCTGCGTGGGCAAGAGCATCTCCTGCCCCAAGGCGGTCGCCTTTTTTTACAAGAGGCGTAAAGCCCTGGCCCTTGAGCTCAACAGTGTCAATGCCGATATGGACAAGTATTTCAAGCCCGTCATCGGTGGTTATGCAGTATGCGTGCAGAGTGTCGGTAACATCGCTGACAACGCCGCTTGCAGGACTAAAAAAATCGCCCTGAGTGGGAATTACCCCGAAACCGTCACCAAGAATTTTTTGTGAAAAAACCTTGTCTGGAATTTTAGTAATGCCAACAATCCGTCCGTTAGCAACAGATGTAAGTGTTTTTTCTTTTTTAAAAAAATTAAACATAAAGACTCCTTTCTGATATTATAAACCTTGCGGTTCTATGCTTTACAAGGCTTTTAATCAAGACTGCGGATTTTTTCGCGAAGATTAAGAATACAAGGCGGTGAAACCGAAAGTTCATCAACACCCATTCTCAAAAATTCTTCGGTAAGCTTTAGGTCTGCTCCAAGCTCACCGCATATTCCAGCCCATTTGCCACAGACGTGAGCGTTTTTAACCACGCTTTCAATCAGGCGGAGAATGGCTGGGTGATGGGGGTCAAAAAATGGTTCTAAGTGAGAATTCTGTCGGTCAATGGCAAGAGTATATTGGCTAAGGTCATTTGTGCCGATGCTGAAAAAATCCACCTCAGGTGCAAGCTGGTCGCTGATTACTGCCGCCGCAGGCGTTTCAATCATAATTCCCACCTCGATATTCTCGTTAAATGGCAAGCCTTCGGAACGCAGTTCGGTTTTGGCGTCCTCAAGGATGTTTTTTGCATATTTGACCTCCTGAAGGGATATAATCATTGGAAACATTATGGCAAGATTGCCATAGGCGGATGCACGAAGAATTGCTCGAAGCTGGGTTTTAAAAAGCTTTGTATCGGTCAGGCAAATGCGTATTGCTCTGAACCCAAGAGCCGGATTTTCCTCGTCGGGAAGGTTAAAGTAGCCAATTTTTTTGTCGGCACCAATGTCCAGAGTGCGGATGATTACCGGTTTTCCAAGCATACGTTCAGCAACCTCTTTGTACTTGACAAACTGTTCATCCTCGGTGGGCGGTGAATTTTTCTCAAAATACAAAAACTCGCTGCGGAAAAGCCCTATTCCGCCGGCGTCATTTTGAATAACCGAGGCAAGGTCAGAGGGGCTGCCTATGTTTGCATATACCTTTACAGACTTTCCTGATTTGGTTTCATTGGGCTTTCCCTTCAGCTCTGCAAGAAGACGTGTGCGGTTATCCTCGAGTTCCTTTCGCTTTTTGAAGTCAAGAATTTTGTCATCATCGGGGTCGATATAAAGAGTTCCGCTGGCACCATCGAGGATTGCCATCTTTCCGTGATGAATACTTTCTATTTCGCCAGTACAGATAAGTGCAGGAATGTTCATTGTCCGTGCAAGGATTGCGGTATGTGATGAGGGCGAACCCTGAAAGGTTACAAAGCCCAGTATCTTTTCTTTATCAAGCTGAACGGTTTCACTGGGCGTTAAGTCATCTGCCACAATTATGGATGGCTCGCTCAATCTATTTTGTGAACTGCAGCTGCCTGTAAGAATTGATATAAGACGTTTTGCGATATCCTCAACGTCTGCCGCACGTGCCTTCATATATTCATCATCCATCTCGCTGAAGGTGCGTGCAAAAATATCCGATGTATAATTGACAGCATAATCGGCATTTACCGACTGGTTAAGTATCATTGCCGAGATTGCCCCGTGATAGTCTTCATCATCAAGCATCATAATGTGAATTTGGAAAACCTGAGCATTTGCCTCGCCCACCTCGGCAAGTGCCTTTTGATAAAGCAGCTGGAGTTCGTTTTTTGCCTTGCTGCGTGCATCGTTAAAACGCAGCACCTCGCCTTTAGTATCTTTGATTTTCAGGCGTTTTACTGTATCGGTCTGCTTGCATAAAAAATGCAGTTTGCCCATTGCCAAGGCGTTATAGATGCTCTTTCCGTTAATTTCAAGCATAGGTTTTCCTCCCGATTTAAGTATTCTTGGATTAGTATAAACCAAAAAGACATAAATCATACTGAAAAGTAAAATTCAATCTTTTGTATTATTGACAAATTTCGTGTAAAATAGTATCCTTATTATAAAATTGCTTTGTTTGTGCCCAAATGCAGATTGTAAGTGTAATGTTTTTTAGTTCTAACTAACAACATCACCTTTAAAAGGAGGCGGCTGAAAATGCACAAGATTTTTAAATTAACCAACGGGATTCCCGTTGTGACAGAAAGTACAGATTATGTTAAATCGGTATCAGCCGGTGTGTGGATTTATGCCGGCTCTTCAATGGAAAACACAAAAAACAATGGCGTTTCGCATTTTATCGAACATATGCTCTTTAAGGGAACTGCTACACGTTCTGCCAAAGAAATTGCGGAGTGTATGGATGCAGTCGGCGGACATCTCAATGCGGCAACGGCACGTGAATACACATGCTATTATACACGAACACTTACCGAGCATTTGGGGCTGGCGTTTGAAATCCTTTCGGATATGCTGAAAAATTCTACCTTTAATCAAGAGGATATCGAAATCGAACGCAAGGTTATTATGGAAGAAATCAATATGAGTCAAGACGACCCCGAGGATTTAATTCATGATATTTTAGGCAGCACAATGTGGGAGAATGAGCCTTTGGGGTTTCCTATCGCCGGAACCTTGCAAACACTTAGGGGGATAGACAGAGGGAGCATCATTGATTATTACAATGATCGGTACATTGCTGATAACATTGTGATATCGGTTGTGGGGAATTTTGATGAAAAATCAGTTCTTGAGATTCTTGAGGAAAAATTTGGGGGAATTGAATGGCGGGGAACAATTCGCTTTCCGCAAAAAAAACTTCAGCACAAACGGAATATAAAAATTGTAAAGAAGGACATCGAGCAGTGCCAGATGTGTCTGGGTTTTGAAGGGTATTCAAAGCAGGACAGCAGAGATTATACCTTGTCTGTTGTGAATGCTTTGTTTGGCGGGAATATGAGTTCACGGCTTTTCCAGAAGGTGCGTGAGGAAAGCGGTCTGGCGTATTCGATTTATTCGTATTCGTCGTCATATCAGAACAACGGGGCATTGACGGTTTGTGCAGGGCTTAATCCGCGGGAGCTGAAGAAGGCTCTTGAAATCATCAATAACGAGATAAAGATATTAAAACAGGACAAGCTGACAAAGGAAGAAATAGAAACTGCAAAAACTCAGATGAAAGCAATAGCGGTGATGGGCAGCGAGGCGATTTCGGCACGGATGAGCACTTATGGCAAAACAATGCTCTTTGAAAACAAACCCAAAAGCCTTGATGATATAATCTGTCTTATTAACAACGTAAATGCAGAGAGCGTTGCCGAGGTTATTGACAGCGTGTTTGACAGTCGAAGGATTACGCTTGCAGTTTTGGGAGATATAAAGGATACGGAAGATGGGCTTATGAGCATATTGGATTTTTAGGTAAAACAAAAAAGACTGGCGTACTTTTGTACGTCAGCCTTAATTATACAAGCTATGTTTTGTTTAGTCAGCAGTATAGGGCAAAAGTGCCATATATCTTGCTCTCTTAATTGCAACAGTAAGCTCTCTCTGGTGCTTTGCACAGCATCCGCTGATTCTTCTGGGAAGAATCTTAGCTCTTTCTGTGATGTAGCGTCTGAGCTTTGCAACATCCTTATAATCGATAAATTCTACTTTATCAACGCAAAAAGCACAAGCCTTTCTCTTGGGTCTTCTTGCTCTCATTTTATCGTTTCTTTCCTTTTCAGGCATTGGTCTTTCCTCCTATCTTTTCAATTTAAAGGTTAGCCGCATTAAAACGGCAAATCATCATTAGTTTCCAGAACGACAAAATCGTCATCTGTGTCTGCGGGCATTTCAGGAATATTTACATCAAAGCCACCACGTGCAGGTGCGAAAGCTCCGCCATCCTCTGCACTTCTCTTTGATTCACCAAAAGAAACCTGATTTGCTACAACCTCGGTAACATAGTTTTTCTTTCCATCCTGACCTTCCCATGTGCGGGTTGAAATACGACCGTCAACAATAATCATTCTGCCCTTTGTGAAATACTTTTCAACAAATTCGGCAGTTTTGTTCCATGCAACACAGTTGATGAAATCTGTCTGACGGTTTTCGCCGTAACCGTTATCTATTGCAATTGAAAAACTGCATACGGGTGTGCCTGAACCTGTGTGTCTAAGTTCAGGGTCACGGGTAAGTCGACCCATCAAAATTGCTTTGTTCAGCATATTTTCACCGCCTCTACGTGATTTTGTTGGGTCGTTATTGTTAAAATCCTTGCGGATTTTCTTTCATTGCCGCAACTCTCGTTGCTCAATCCCACCTGAAAACAATTCACCGGATTGTTTTCAGCGGTGTGACCCATCAAAATCGCTTTGTTTATCATAAGCAATCTCGCTTTCTGTGCCTAAATCAATGCACAATTATTTCTCGTCTTTTTTAATGATAATGTTTCTGAGAACTCCGTCTGTGATACCGAACACACGTTCAAGCTCAGCTGGGAAATCGGCTTTTGCAGAGAAGTTAACCAAAACATAATAGCCTTCAGCCATATCATTGATAGGATAAGCCAATCTTCTGCGTCCCCATTCGTCAACGCTTTCAATTGTACCGTTAGCCTCAATCAATGACTTGAACTTATCAACCAATGCTGCTGTTTCTTCTTCACCCTTAGATACGTCAAGAGCGAACAATGTTTCGTACTTGTTAATAATTTCAACCATTTCTTTTCACCTCCTTATGGACTTTGACTTTCGGGCATACCGAAAGTAAGGAATTTACTAACCAATAGATTATATTATAATTTTAAAGAGTTGTCAAGTATTTTAGAAAAATTTCTCATATTTTGCATAACTACACCATATAATTAACAGAAAATCTATTCAAAGGAAAATAAATATGAAAAACTTTTGTAAACATATAACAATCTTTTTTCTTTCTGTTTTTGTTTTTTTCCCCGTAATTCTTGCCCTGTGTTTTCCCCGTAATGTAAAGACAAGGACATCAGAAAACATTGCCCAAGAAAAAGGAGATGAACTATTTATTACGAGCCTCAATGTGAAAACCAATGATGTATCAAGGGTTGCTCTTGAAGAGTATCTGGTGGGTGTTCTTGCGGCTGAAATGCCTGTGGCATACGAGCCCGAGGCATTGAAGGCTCAGGCTGTAGCCGCCCGAAGCTTTATTATCAGCAAAATAAACACAATAAATCCTCAGCATCCGTCAGCCACAATATGCACAGACCCAAATCATTGTAAAGGATGGGTGTCGCAGCAGGATGCTTATGCTAAATGGAAGTTTGAAGAACGCGAAAAAAATTGGAAAAAACTTCAGAAGGCTGTTAAAAACACTTATGGCGAGTATATGATGTATGAAGATAGTGTTGTTGAGGCGTTTTTCTTTGCAACAAGCGGAGGAAAGACTGAAAATTCTGAGGATGTGTGGAGTACAAGCCTGCCGTATCTGCGGTCGGTGGAAAGTCCCGAGGATAAAAACAGCAAAAATTATCGTTCGTCGGCAGTATTCAACCTGGCTGAATTTTATTCAAAAATTCAACCCTATTTCAGCAATAATCTGCCCAAAGACAGTGTTCCCGTAATTTCTTCTCCTGAAAGGACAGAAGGCGGAAGTGTTGCAAAAATCACCATTTGCGGAAAAACCTTTACAGGTAAGGAAATACGAAAAATTTTTGAGCTGAAATCTGCAAATTTTTCAATAGCAGTTTCGGGCGATGAGGTAACGTTTGATGTCGTGGGTTACGGGCACGGGGTTGGTATGAGCCAGACAGGAGCTAACGAAATGGCAAAAAACGGGAAAAAATACACAGAAATTCTTCAACATTATTATACAAATATACAAATTGTCAAAATGTGAATTTTATGCTATAATAATTTTATAGAAGATGAAAGAAAATCGCTATGGCGATTTTCAACCGGAATTATTCATTATTAATTATTCATCATTCATTATATAAAGAAAGGCAGGGTATTACTCTATGAAATCTATTATTACTTTAGGAAGACAGCTTGGTTCAAACGGAAAGCTGATTGGAAAAGCTCTTGCCGAACAGCTTGGGATTCCATTCTATGATAAAGCACTGATTGCGCGTACAGCAAAAGACAGTGGTCTCAGCGAGCATCTTTTTGATGGTATTGAAGAAAAACCTACTCACAGCCTGCTTTATTCACTGGTTATGGGTGTTCATTCAACCAAGGGGCTTTATTATCAATATAACGATATGCTCAATGGTGACAATGTTTTTAAAATTCAGGCAGATGTTATCAGGGCTATTGCAGACGAAGGCCCTTGCGTTATTGTAGGACGGTGCGCTGACTATATTCTGCGAGATCATCCGCACATTATAAGTTTGTTCCTTTGCGCCGATGTAGAGCATCGTATCAAAAATCTTATGAATCGAGACGGCATGACCGAGAAGGAGGCGCTTTCTGCAGTTAATAAGGCTGATAAGCGTCGGGCAAATTATTATAACTTCTACACCAATAAAACCTGGGGAGATGTTAAAAATTATGACTTGTGCCTTAACACAGGAGATTTGACTCAGGAAGAATGTGTGAAGATTTTGATGAATTATATTGCGATGCGTGAAGCCTCTTTTAAAGACTGATTAATGTGAATAATTTCCACCTCTTTGCGATATATATGATATATATCAAAGAGGTGGTTTTTTTGTCTAAGCAAAATATTCTTCGCAGTGCCGCCGGTCTGATGATTTCCGGAATTCTTGCAAAAACCGTGGAATTTCTCTTTCGTGCCTACTATTCAACACGTCTGGGTAGCGAGGGAATGGGGCTTTTTTCACTGGTTTTTTCTTTTCACGGATTAATTCTCACTGTTGCTACGGGCGGTTTGGGGGTTGCTGTTTCAAAAACTGTATCAGGGCAATATGCTCAAAAAGACTATGGCGGGATAAAACGCACTATGTTGGCAGCGCTTGTATCGGTTTTTGTGCTCAGCTCTGCGATGATTGCGGGGGTATATCTTTTTTCATCGCAAATTGCCATAGTATTCCTGAAAGAGCCGCGGATACAAAAAAGTATTATTCTTCTTGCACCAAGCATTTTGTTTATGAGCATTTCATATTGCATAAAAGGCTATTTCTATGCATCAAGAAAGGTTGTTATTCCGGCATCCTCGGAATTTTTAGAGCAGGCGGTGAAAATAATTACCATAACATATCTGCTGAATTTGTGGCTGCCCAGAGGTGTTGAATGCGGCTGCGAGGCGGTGTTTCTTGGCATCTCAATAGGCGAATTTTCATCCTGTCTGTATCTGGCGGCGTTTTATATAAGGTCAAATATTATGAATAGTCATCCCTGTGGTGTCCAAAATCCGTTGCCTGTGCTTGTGCGTGTTGCTTTGCCTGCAATGACGTCATCCCTGACAAGCTCGTTTTTGCGTATGCAGGAGGATGTTCTTATTCTTTCGGGCTTGCGGAAATCGGGACTTGATCAAAGCCTTGCACTCAGCGAATATGGCATTATAAAAGGGATGGTTATGCCGCTTATTGTCTTTCCTTTGACATTGCTTTCGTCTTTTTTCACGTTGCTTGTTCCTGAAATATCAAGGGCTCAGGGAATGAGAAATAAAACGCGCCTTAAAACCCTGATTGCCCGGATTTACAGATTTGCGCTCTTTGGCGGTTTTTTGGTGTGTACGGTTTTTGTTGCGTTTGCCAACGAGCTTTCAAGTTGGGTGTATTCTGCACCCCGTATAGCGCGGTCAGTGCGAATAATTGCGCTTTTATCGCCGATAATGTTTTCAGACTCGGTTTCCTGTGGAATTCTAAATGGTCTGGGAAGGCAGAGTGCACTTTTAGTATACAGTCTTTCAGACTCGGTTCTGAGGCTGGTGTTAATTTACCTTATTGTTCCGTATATGGGAATAAGGGCGCTGTTTTTTATTATAATCATCAGCAATATTTTCACTGCCTATCATACATTCAGTGCGGTAATGCGTTCTGCAGAAATGAAATTTAATCTTTCGGCATGGATGTTGAGCCATTTTTTTACGGCGGCTGCCTGTTTGATTACCCTTCAATCCTTCTATACCTTTTTTGCAATAGGCACAAGTGTTTATGCGGTGCTTACGGCAATGGTATTTACTGTATCGGTGTACATTCTTTACAGCTCATGCCTTTATAAAACCATGAGACAGGATATAGTCTGGTTTATGGGCAGAATGTTTTTGAATACATAATTTTTACGTTGACACGGCAAACTAACGAAAAACACCGGAGAACAAAAGTTGATGAGAATATCTTTAATTATACCCGCCTATAATGAGCAGGATATTATTGAAAATACAATAAAAAGCTGTCTTGAGTTTTTTAAGGGACTGTCTTTGACCTGTGAGTTGATTGTGGTAAATGACGGAAGCCGTGACAGTACAGCGGATATTGTCAGTCGTTTCAAGGATGTGGTTTTGGTAAGCTATTCACCCAACCGTGGAAAGGGTTATGCGGTGAAACGGGGCATTTTGCGTGCCACAGGAGATTATATTTTTTTTACCGATGCAGACCTTTCGTATTCCCCTGAAAACATCCCTCGGGCACTCAGCTTGTTTGAAAATCCTGAGTTGTGCGGAGTTGTGGGGGCACGTTGCAGCAGATATAAAGATTATCCTTTTTTCAGGTATCTGGGTTCTAATTTTCTGAAAGAGATAATTTGCCGTACACTGCACATTGGGCTTTCTGACCCACAATGTGGCTTTAAGTCGTTTACAAAACAGACTGCACGGGCGCTGTTTTCTAAATCGCGTATATGTGATTTTGGCTTTGATATGGAAATTCTCTATTTGGCACAGCTTGACGGCCTGCGTTTTGCAGAGCTGCCCGTCAGTTTTGTCCATCGGGTAGAGTCAAGGGCGCGTTTTTTAGACTCTTTTCGTTTGATTAAGGATATTTTTATTCTTAAAAGAAGGAGGGGCTGACATGCAAAAAACATCACCGCCGCCTGTTTTATTTATTCTGTGTCTGTCGGTATTTCTTTCGATGTTCCGATTTTCTGCGTATTCATTTAAATACATTCCGTATCTTGATGATTATGTTCAGTATTTCTATTATCCCACCTTTGATAATCCTTGGCAAAGCATCCTTCTGGGTGGACCGGGGGTGCTTTTTTCTCGCCCGTTGGCAGGGCTTTTTGACCGGTTTTTTTGGGGGTTTTTTGCAGAAAATCTTGGCATCGCTCAAATTATTATTTGTGCTTTGCATGGAGCTTCCGGGGTGTTGTTTTTCAAGACACTTGATATGATAAATCTGCATCCCTCGCCGTTGTTTCTGGTGGTGTATCTGCTGATTCCTGTAAACAGTGAAGGAACATACTGGCTGTCAGCCTCAACAAGAATTGTGGTTTCTATGTTTTTGATTGCTTGGTCGGTATATGAGCTGGCAAATAAAAGAGGCATATCTTTTGCTGTTTTGCAATTTCTTTCTGTCTGGTTTTATGAGCAAACCGCTGTTTTATCGACAGCACTTGGTATAATAATCTGTGTTTTGTCACGACAGCATAAAAAAATTGTTTTTCCTGTTGTGACGGCAATTATTCTGGCCCTGTTTTATCTTGTCCTGGGGAGGTCGGGCGACAATGCAGAGAGACTTGCATTAGTTTCGGCTGAGAACTTTGGTGAACAGGCATCAGGAATGTTTTTGCAGCTTTGTACAATTTTTCGATTGTCAATTAAGCTTGTGGAAACTGGCTTTGTAAGGGGAATGAAAATTATAGCAAATCAGGGACTTTGGCTTTGGCTGGTTATTTTGCTGATGCTGGCATATTTGTTTTTTGGGGCATCAAAGAGGAACACCTTGCAACAATTGCCCAAAGGGGCGGTTATAGGTGTGTTGTTGATAATTGTTTCTTTTTTTCCGTTTTTGCTAAGTCGTGGGGCAAACTTTAACTTTCGCAATATTGTCCCTGCGCTTTTGGGCATTTCGCTTGTTGCAGACGGTTTAATCATGCGAATATTCCGACGCCTTGCTCCGTTGGTGGGAGCAGTGTTGATTGTTGTATTTTCGGTTGCCTCGCTTGCAGAAATGACAGATTATAATAATACTTCAGCCGCAGACCTTAGACTGGCGAAACAAATTGCAGCAAGTGTGCCGTTTGATGCAGAAAGAGTCATCTGTAAAGTAAATTCGCCAGACTATTATCCCCAATCTGCACCGTTTGGTGACCATATAAAAAGCATGGTTGCATCAGACTGGGGTGCAACAGGTATCGTCCGCACATTGACGGGAAACAGAGAGGTGGAGATAGTGCTGATAAAATAATCCCGCCCATCTTTTACAGATGGACGGGATGTATGTTGAATGTTAAATTAATAATTATCTTTTTTAATTTCAAAATAAGCCTGAGGATGGAAGCAGGTGGGGCAAACTTCAGGAGCGGCAGTGCCAACTGCAATGTGACCGCAGTTTCGGCATTCCCAAATTTGAACTCCGCTCTTTTCGAATACTTCCTTTGCCTCTACGTTGTGGAGAAGAGCACGGTATCTTTCCTCGTGGGTCTTTTCAATTGCGGCAACAGCACGGAACTGTGCGGCAAGGGCTGAAAAGCCTTCTTCTTCGGCATCCTTTGCCATCTGAGCGTACATATCTGTCCACTCATAGTTTTCGCCTTCTGCTGCGTGAAGAAGATTTTCAGCGGTGTCACCAAGCTCACCAAGGTGCTTAAACCAAAGCTTTGCGTGTTCCTTTTCGTTTTCAGCGGTTTTAAGGAAGAGCTCTGCAATTTGTTCATATCCTGCTTTTTTTGCAACAGATGCAAAATATGTATATTTGTTTCTTGCCTGAGATTCACCTGCAAAGGCTGCCCAAAGATTTTGCTCTGTTTTTGTTCCGGCGTAAATGTTTTTAGCCATAAATAAAACCTCCTTGTAATTTTACAAAATATGATATATATATTTTAACACAAAAAGGGGTATTGTCAAGACAATTAAAGGAATATTCCGTCGACCTCGTATATATATTTTCCCTCAAGATAGTGTTTCTTTATTGCACGTTGAAGGCTTGTGTCCTCGGGCATATCAGCATATTCTTTAAACCGGAGCTTAAATACAAAATTGAATACATCTGTGCCGTCTGTTTCGCCGGGGAACAGGGTGTATTTTTTCTGAAATGCCAGAATTTTCGACTCGGGCGGTAAAAAATCTTTCAGTTGCGGGTCAAACAACCAGGTGTGACAATGGAAGGCTTTAAAATTAAAGTCAGGATAGCAGTTTTTAAAAACCTCTCTTGCCCGCGCGTAGCTTGCCTCGCAGGCTTCTTGGGTCAACGCGCCGTTTTTTGGGATGTGTACTCCAACCACACATTCGCCCTGCTTTAAAACCACCTTCCACTCGGCTTTTGAAAAAATTTCGGCAGTTTTTGAAACAAGACCATCGGCTGTTGCTCTGTGTCCTATAAAGCTGTCAGCTGTTTCTTCAACCTTGGCATAAAAACAACTATCGCTTTCTTTTGTCGGGGGAGTACCTTTTATCATACCCTGACTGTTTATGTTTTCGCCGTTAAACAAAACGGCTAATTCTTTTTTCTTGTTTTCAAGGACAATAATTGGGTTTTCAAGACTCTCAATCATCTGAAAACGCAGTCGGTCTATGTTTAAAACCTGTGCATCAACATAAAGCTGCATATGGTCAAAATAACGTTTGTCAAATCCGGGTCTGTCAAATCTTTCTTCGAAAAGATAAATACAATCCTCATACTGATGCAATGTTGCTATTATAATATCCTCGGGGACATTATGAGCCTTCAGACTTTTGTAAAGCTCGGGGATTGAAGGCAACATAATAAGCAGGGGAAGAAAGTCATAGTCTTTGGTGCTTCCGGTGGGAAAAATAAATTCCGCAAGATGCTTTTTGAAATTCTCTCTGTCGAGCATAGCCTTATATACAAACAAGGCATAAAGGGCAAGCTGAGGGTTTTTTCGTGCCAATGCTGCAGCTTCCTTCAAATGAACGCAGAAATTTGAAAAACAATTGCAAACAGAATTCACACTTTCGATAAAATCATCTTCAAGGAAGAATACGCCTGAAGTCTCATACTCTTTTTCAGCTTCGTAAAATGCGTTATGAAAGCAATCTGCAGGTTTTTCAAGATTAAATTTTTCAAAAAAGGTCTTAATTTCCATTTCGTACATTCCCCCAATCACAGATAAATGCGGCAACCGTTTTGGCAAAGTCAACCAATTTGTCACATTCAATAAATTCGTCAGCTAAGTGTGCGCCGCCTTCGACATCAAAATCTCTGCCTGCACCAAACGAAAAGCTGTTGCAGCCCGCATTGTTTATAAAGATATTCAAGTCTGAAAGGCAAGATGCCTCTGAAATTATTTCTTCGCCGATTGCATCCTTTGCACTCTTTTTAAGCAACTCTATATATTTATTATCCTTTTCGGATAAGGCATATCTGAAATATCTTGTCATAGGTTCAATGCTTGCAACCCTGATGCCCAAATGGGACATTCTTGCGTTCATTTTTTCTGCTACATCTTCAAGCTCTTTGTTTATAACCTCTTCGGGCTTGTCGGTGTAGAAGGAAAAGTCGAGCTTTGCCATATTGCGGTCATTGGTGTTAAGCCCTGATTGGAAATTGAGTATCCGCATTGACTTTTCAGGGATGCTGGTTCCGCTGAAATTCTCGTTTTCGTGAAGCTCGTTTTTGCGCCTTTCGCCAAATTTGTGGAGCTCTTCTTTTGCTATGCAAAGGGCATCCATTGTGTCATCGCAGGTGTCGCTGACACCATCTTTTATCAGAGTAAGGGTATCACGTCTGCCGCCGCAGGCGCAATTCCATATCCGCAAATTTTTACAGTCAAGATTGACTACAGCATCACAGGGATATTTAAGGCTGGCTGCAAGAGCACCATTGCCCCCGCCAAACTCTTCGTCAACATAACCTGTAAAGTATAAATCGCCGTCCAGACTTAAATCAAGGTCTTTAAGCATTTTGAAAATAAAGAGCGAGGTAGCTATTGCATACTTGTCATCACACGCACCTCTGCCGTAAATATTGCCGTTTTCTATTTTTCCGCAAAGGGGGTCTATCTTCCACAACGTTCTGTCGCCTATGGGAACGGTGTCTGTATGTGCCGCAAGCATTATTTTTTTATCCGAAGCCCTGCCCTTGAGATGCCCCGTGATGTTGGGGCGTTTATCTGTGTTTCTTCCCGCCAGGTAGTCTTTGTTGTCAAGGATACCATCAACGGTGTCGGGGCAATAGATGTCACTTGTGGCACCTGCCTGTGAGAGCTTTTCGGCGATAAAGGAAACAATATTCTTTTCGTTGCCGTTTGTAGCAAAATTTTCGGTGTTAATCTTTATCAGTTCCGAAAGAAGTGTAAACAATTCATTTTTGTTTTCCTCTACATACTGCAATACGTTGTTTTTTACATCTGCTTTCATAACAAATCACTCCTATTTTATTGTAGCTTGGATGGGGGAACGTTTTTAATCTTCCTTACAAATCTGGAAAAATATTTGGGGTCAGAAAAGCCCGTTTTGTATGCAACCTCGCTGACCGAATAATATCCCGTGTGCAAAAGCTCCTCGGCAAATTGAAGCCTTATGCGGTTTATATAATTCAGAGGGGTATCATCAAACAGCTTTTTAAACTCACGCCTGAAATAAGTGTCGCTTGTGCCATACATTTCAGCAAGCTGACTCACTGACAGGCTGGGGTCGCTGTAGTTTGCGTTTATATATTCCAGAATTCTTTTCATTTTTGCAGGAGAAGATAAAACACCTTCGGACAAAACATCTTTTTGCAATTCTTCTAACAGCTTATAAAAAACCGATGTGGCGGCAAATTGATAACCGATTTGCTTTTCGTTCCATATCTTATACATTTTTTCGAAAAGTTTTTGCACACTGATGGTATCTCTTGGGGTTATTGAAAAATAAGTCTCGTTGGTGTCATCATTCATTTCGAAATGTACAACATAAAGATGCTCGCCCTTGTGGGTCTGGGTATATCCGTAATTTTTAGGAATAAATGCCACGTCTCCGCTTGATACGCGATTGATGGTTCCGTTATGTTCAAATTCTGTGTCACCATAAACTCTAAAGGATAAAGCGTGAAAGGATCTGGGCTTTGCGTAGCGTTTATTATTTGTCCAACTAAGTTCAAACACCGAAATTATGCGTATTCCCTTTGCTCCGTCTAAAAACACAATTACAGCCCTCCTTTTTTGTCATACTATCATAAAAATTGATTTGTGTCAAGTTATGAAATGTCCACTTTGTGTTATGAAATGTGAGTTGATTTTGGGATGTATACATTTTATAATGATACTTGTGGAAGTAAATCCAATATTATAGGAGGTTTTATTATGTCAATTAAACACACAGCAGTGAGCTACTATGGTTTTAACTATGTAGAACACGCAAAAGAAGATTTCAAGGAAATGATTGAACACGGTTGCGACACAGTTATTCTTGCAATCACAGAATTCGATATGGATTTCTGGTTCCCCAATATCAACAGTATAGTAAAGCTGGCACACGAAATGGGACTCAGAGTTCTTGCTGATACCTGGGGTATTGGTAAGTATTTCGGCGGTGAGCAGGTTAGCTTGTTCCTTCAGAACAACATTCATCACAGACAGGTTTCAGCCTACACAGGCGAGGTGCTGAATGCGGCTTGCTTTAACACAAACTCATTCCGTGACTACTTCAAAAGACTTTGCCTGAAGCTTGCTCAGGAAACTGAGGTTGACGGCTTTTTCTGGGACGAGCCCCACTATGCATATCCCAAGTCATACGCATCTATTACGGGCGGTGCGGGCGATGACTGGGCTTGCCGTTGTCCTGAATGTATGAAGAAGTTTGAAGAATATTATGGCTATGAAATGCCCAAGTTTATGAATGATGACGTTAAGCAGTTCAGATGGAAAGAAGCTCTTTTCACACTTTCTGACACATCAAAAGCATTGAAAGAATTGAACCCCAATCTTGAAATTACCTGTTGTGTACACGCAACACTCAATACATACTATGTAACCGAGCTTCGCGGCTATGACAACTGGGAAATGGTTGCGGCTTGTCCTTATTTTGATGTATTTTCAACAACAATTATCAACTGGGATCTCCCCGAAAGCTTTTTCAGAGATATTACAGAGAGAACTGTTGCTATGGCTAAAAAGTACGGCAAGGAGTCTGAACGTTGGCTGATGGGCTATAACAAGCGTCCCGCAGACTTCAAGCAGATTGACAAGGTTGTTGATATGTACGAGGAGCTTGGCGTAGACCGTCTTGCAACATGGACATACCGTGGCGGTTATGGAACAGTTGTTGCTGCAAAAGACCCAATCGAACTCTGGGACAACATCGGCAGAAATTACAAGAGAGTGCTTAATAAATGATTACAGAGATATATTTAGAAAAAATAATCTCAGTATTACAGCAGATAAAAGAAACCCAGACCGAAAAAATGACAGCAGCGGCGAAGGTTGTTGCACAGACAATCAAGGATGATGGAATTATTTATATTTTTGGATGCGGACATTCACATTTGATTGCGCTTGATTGCTTTTACCGAGCAGGGGGTCTTGCAAATGTCAGCCCTATTCTTGATACTGATTTAATGCTCCACAACGGCGGTGCAAAAAGCAGCAAGATGGAGAAAATGAGCGGAATTGCAGAAAGTGTTTTTGAAAGATACTGCCTGTCTCCCAAAGATGTGTTGATAACAGTTTCTACATCGGGGAAGAATGCTGTTCCCGTTGAAATGGCACAAACCGCCTCGGAAAACGGAATTAAAAATATTTCGGTTGTATCGTCGGCTTACTTTTCGGACAAGAAGGACACGCCCCTTCTGTATGAGTGCTGCGATATTTATATTGATAACTGCGTTCCGCACGGAGATGCGGTTATGGATATCGAGGGCGCAAATACCAAAATGGGCAGTGTATCTACTGCGGCAAGCTCGTTTATACTGCAATCGGTTCTTATGGAGGCGGCGGCCCTTGCGGGAAAAGCAGGGGCAGAGCTCCCCGTTTATATGAGCGGAAACATTGACGGCGGTGCGGAGTTCAATAAAAAGCTTATAAAGCAGTATATGGGCAGAGTAAAGCATTTGTAGGAGGAACCGCAAAATGATTTTTGACGGCGTTAAGTATGTAGTTTCTACGCCTCCTGATTTTAATGAAAATCAGGAGTATCCTGCCGTTATCTTTATGCACGGCGCAGGAACACGGGGAGATAATGCAGACGCGATTTGCACAAACCCCTTCTTTACGGAAAAGAATGTTTTGCTTTCAAAAGCAATAGTGTACGCACCTTTATGCAATCACGACTCTTGGTTTGATATGTTTGAAAGCATTCGGCGTTTTGCACGTTTTGTGTTTGAACAAAAAACCACCGATAAATCCAGATTATACTTAGTTGGATCGAGTATGGGCGGATATGCAGTGTGGCAAATGCTGATGTCGGACCCTCAGCTTTATGCAGGCGCTATCCCTATCTGTGGCGGCGGAATGTATTGGAATGCAGAAAGATTAAAAGATTTGAACATATGGGCATTTCACGGCAAAAAAGATACTGTTGTGCTGTGTGAAGAAAGCATTAAGATGGTGGACAGTATAAATAAATACGGAGGAAATGCCAGACTTACTGTTCTTGATGAATACGCACATAGTGCGTGGACATATGTGTATAATTCTTCTGAACCATTTCAGTGGTTGTTAAACTGCAGAAAAGAAACGGCGGTTGAGCATAAAAGCGAATATAATTCATCAGAATTGTATGGATAGAAAGGTGTGTATTAATGGCAAAGATTTCTGTTATCGGTATATGCGGAAATTCCATCTTTATGTATGCCGACCATTTTCATGAAAGTGGTGAAACCCTTGTTGCAGACTCTGTTTTTGAAGAAATCGGAGGCAAGGGCATCAATCAGGCGGTTGCTGCAAAACGAATGGGAGCCGAGGTTTCATTTCTTTGTGCAATTGGTGATGATGAAAACGGCAAAAAATCAATTCAGGCGGCAAAGGACGAGGGCATCAACGCTTGCTTTAAAATTAAATGCGGCAAGGCGACGCCTTTTGCCTTTATACTCACCGATAAAAATGGCGAAAACCGTGTAACCGAGTATAAGAGTGCGGAGCTCGACGCAGATGATGTGAGCTCTTTTGAAGGCGAAATTGCAAAAAGTGATATACTTCTGCTTCAGCAGGAGGTTCCCGAAAGCGTTAATGAAAAAGCAGTTGAAATTGCTGAAAAGTATGGCGTAAAGGTTATTTTAAATCCTGCCCCAATCAGGGATATCCCTAATATGTTGGCAGAAAAAGTATTTGCAGTAACACCAAACCAGCAGGAAATGCAGGCAATAGACAAAAGTCGGTTTAAAAACTGCATTACAACTCTTGGGAAAGACGGCTGCAGCATAAACAATGCTGACACGGTTTGCGGCATTGAGGTTAAGGCTGTTGACACCACAGGAGCGGGAGATACCTTCAATGGCACTTTGGCGGTTTGTATTGCTGAGGGAATGAGCCTGAAGGATGCTTGTGTATATGCTGTTACTGCATCGGGAATTAGCGTAAGTAAAAAATATGTCTTAAATTCAATACCTTATCGCGAAGAGGTAGAAAGGAGATTAAAAAATGAATGATTTTGGTTATTTTGAAAGTTTAATGGATAACTTCAAAAAGATTAATGAAACTCAAGGTGAAAACATCAAAAAAGCGGCGGAGCTTATGTGTGATGCAATCGCAAATGACCGCCTTATAAACGTTTATGCTGGCGGCGGACATACAACCCTTTGTATGGGTGAAATGTTCTTCCGTGCAGGAGGGCTTTCGTGTATAAATCCTGTTATGGAAACAGGCCTTTCGGTGTTCAATCAGGCACTCAAATATTTAGAGCTTGAAAGAACAGTTAATTACGGCAGCGCAATTGTTAAGTATTATGACCTTAAAAAAGATGATATTCTGATAATTTTCCATAATATCGGCATCAATCCTGCAACAATTGATGCAGCAATGGAAGCAAAGAAAAACGGTGTTAAAATAATTGCAGTATCAAGTTCTGCTTGGCAGGAGGAAATGCCCGAGGACCACTTTATCCGTCACCCCAACAAAACAAACCTGTTTGATTATGCAGATGTATGCATTGAGGACTTCAACCCTGTGGGCGATGCGGTGGTAAATGTTCCGGGTCTTGATACACCTATTGCACCGGTATCAAACATTATTGATTTTTATATTGCTCACTTACTTGAAATTGAATGTGTTAAGCAATGTATCGACAAAGGTATAACACCGCCTGTATGGTCAAGTGCAAATACTCCCGGCGGTGACGAAAAGAATGCGGCATATCTTGAAAAATATAAACCCAGGATTAAAATGTTATAGGAGGTAAACTTATGTTACAGGAAAAACTTGATTTTCTTCTTGAAAAGTATTCTGTTGATGCATCGGCTGTTTTAAAGGACGACAAAGCGGTTGTTATTGACGGCAAGGAATATCCCCTGCTTTCTCACAGAAGCGAGAGAAGATTTATAGAGCTTAAAAATATTGTTAATAATGGTACCCTTGTGGGTGTCAGCGTTATGCGTGTTGCACGTATTGTTGAAAAGGGCAGTGACTTGTTCTGTGCACTCAAAAGAGAACTGGATTTGTGCCAATGGATATTGCAGAGAAAAATCAAATCTGTTACCGCAATGCAGAACGACAATGTTTTAAATGTTATTGCCAGCACCGAAGACGGTGTTGTATGCACAATTGAAATTTCTGCAACACTTAAAAATGGCGAAAAGCCAATTGATAAGCACGAAATTATCTCACAGCGCGGTATTGCCTGCGATGTTGTGGTAGATGCTCAGCTTAAGCAGGATTCAGTTTATGTATTCGGAAGCGAAAATAAAAAGTACACAGATGTTGACTTTGAGCTTTATGGTCTTTCAATTGAGGATATTGCGGTTGTAAGATGTGCTTTCGCTCTTGCACAGAATAAAAATTATGATGAAGTTTTATCAGATTGTGCTGAGATTGACCTTCTTGTCAAGATGGCTGAAAAATCTGTGGAAACAGAAGAAAGGGTGGTAATGCAGTAATGAAACCTTTAAAAATAGCTATGATGAGTATGACCCACGGCCATACAAGAAAATATTATCAGGTTTTAAAAGAAAACCCAAAGCTCGACTGGGTTGCAGTTTCAACAGCTAATGAGGATGTTAAAAAGATATTCTTAAACAGCGTTGACGGAATTCCCTGCTATGACAGCGAAATCCAGATGCTTGACGAGCATCCCGAAATCGAGGCAGTTGTTCTTGCCAGCGAAAACAGCGACCATCTTCGCCAGATGAAGCTTTGTGCTGAGAGAGGAATACATATCCTTTCTATGAAGATTCCTACATTTGATATGGATGAATATGACGAAATGATAAAGCTTGTTGACGAAAATGACCTTGTTTGTCAGATAGAGCTTGAGATGCATTATAATCCCGTTATTGCAAGAATGAAAGAACTTGTAGAAAATGGTGAAATCGGCAAAATCAAGTCTTTCAATGCGACAAATATCACACTGTCTCCTGTATGGGCATTTCCTTGGCAGGGTGTCCCCGAAAAGAGCTATGGAAAGAGAGTAAGCATAAAGGAAGGCGACAGCCGTTTCCGTGGCGGTGCTCTTTGTGACCATCCCCATATTTTTGATATGATAAGACATATGACAGGCAGCGATTTTGACAGTATTTATGCCGAAGTTGCCCCCAACATCCGCCCCGATATTGAGGAAGAGGATATGCTCTCTGTTATCGGAAGAATGAAAGACGGCACAATCTTCTCGCTTGACCCCTCATGGTCAAAGATGGAGGAAAGACTTCCTGTTCCCGGTCCGGGCTGGGAGGTATTCCCCAAGAGAATGGAGGTAAACATCACTCTCAACGGCGAAAAGGGAAGCGTTATGGCAGACTGCTTCGGCCCCAATGTTTATCACAACGGCTGCCCCAATGACAGATACACTGTTCAGTATACATACTTTGACGAGTGGGTTGGTTTGATTGACGAATTTGTTGACAATATAAGAAACAAGAAAACTCCCCTTATTAACCTCAAGTGGCACAAAAAGACCATTGAAGCTATGAACGCTGTATACGAAAGTATATCGACTGGTAAGGTTGTTAAATTTTAAAATTAACTTAGAAAGCGGCTTGTGAAAACAAGCCGCTTTTTGATATAACAGGAAGCTCCTATTATACAAAAACAAAACTCAGATTGTTGTGATGTATAGGCGGAGGATTTTAATGACATATCAACTTTGTTGATGTGATATAAAATTTGTCTTTTCATATGCCGCAAGGCATATTTCGCTTATCTTAGAGAAAATTTATAGAAAAAAGACTATTCTTTG
>JAZNCI010000043.1:0-3352 GCA_045587485.1 Clostridia bacterium | reverse complement strand
TGCGCTGTATCGACCATCCTTTCTTTGGTAGATACCCTTACCACATTCTTTGCCTTTGAGATTCTTTCCCATAGATGAACTCCTTTCCGCCTTGGCGAAAAAGAGCACACTGCTACACTATAATAATAACACAGTGCGCCCCTTTTCTCAAGACAATAATGAAAACTTTTCCACAAGAATTTGTGAAGCGCTATCAGATATAAAGACTTTTGCTGATAAACTCTTCAAACTCCCTGCGTTTGACCAATTTCTTTTTCCCCACGAACAACACAAACGGGCAGTTCGGCTTACGCAGCATGGCATCGATTCTGTTGATGCCGATGTTGCTCAGATCAGCGGCCTCCTCGATCGTTAGTGTGATCTTGTGGTAAATTGGCACGGGATTCATAGCTTTGGACATATGAATGCCTCCTTCAAAAATATTTAGAAGTTTGACACATTCATCCTTCTGCAATGTCCGGCTCATTGCAGTGCTGTTCAATTCACTCATTCATTCATTTTGTGGTGAACTTCTATGTTAATAATATATGAGAGTTAAAATCGCGTTTCAAGAAAACATCATTTTTCTCAGAAAAAATAATTTTTGTATCGGTTTTTGTATCAAAAAAGAGGGTAGAGCATATGTTGATTTCTTAGTGGCTCCACTTTTTAGAGGAAAAGATGTTGGGAATACAGGGAAAATGCGCTGTTATTTTTGCAGGTTGAGATAATGGAAAAGTGCGTTTTTTAGGTTAAAAATCGCCCCATAAGTCCATATAAATCCATGTAAATGGCATATAATTTGGACCCTACAACTGTTAATAGTATGGTCGTTGGTTCCGTTTAGTACCAATTCGTATCATTTCTTATCAAATGGTTCTGTTTCGTTCGGAAAAGGCGAAAAACACGAACATTTTGGTACTATACGAAATACAGCTGACCGTAAATTTGATGTTAAATTTAAAATAAGACGGGCACCGAGCTTTTAGCAAGCTCGGTGCCTGTTTCCTATATCCGGAAGAGCTTTGAAATCTTCTTGATTTCCTTCTTGTGATACTCGGGAAGAAGGTGGGAATATGTATTTGCGGTCACGCGACTGTCGGCATGGCCTAAGAGCTTGGACACGGTGACAATGTCAATGCCGGCCTCCAAACATCTTGTGGCAAAGGTGTGTCTCAGCGTGTGAAAGGTTGCATCCTCAATGTCGGCAATTTCCAGCAGTTCCTGATAGTACTGGTGAAATCTTCTGGGTTCAATGGGTGTATTCTTTCTGCTGAAAAAGAGAAAGTCTTCCTCGCTGTGCTGATAGCCATGTGCTTCCTTCCAGGCAATCGATTTCACCCTATAAGAGAGAAGCTCGTTCTTTAAATCGTTGATCATATACACCTTGCGGATGGATGCTTCCGTTTTGGGCGGCACAATATCCAATATATAAGGGTGGGAGCTGTCATCTTTGCTGTGATGCCGAGCCAATTGCTTTGTGATACTGATGCAGCCTTTGGCAAAATTAATATCTGTCCACTGAAGCCCCAAAAGTTCACCTTTACGAAGACCGGTGTACAGATCCAGAATGATGGCAAACATCAGAAGCCGCTCACTTTCCCTCGCAGCGGTCTCTAACCGCTTTTGCTCTTCCACTGTCAGCGCACGGGCAGGTTGGTAGGGCTGCTTGGGTAGCTTCACACCTTGCACGGGATTGTAATTCAATATACGGTTTTGTATGGCATAGTTAAACATAAGAGAGATGAAGTTGCGGATACCGACCAGCATTTTGTGACTAAGCTTTTCTCCGGTATCTTTGTTCCGCAGTGAGGATAGATGATTTTGGATCATCAGATTGGTGATGTCAGCAAGGCGTTTTTCGCCCAACTCGCCCAGGTGTCGGTTGATGATATTCTTGTAGGCGTAGTAGGTGTTCCCACGGACATATTGCTTAGAATATGTTTCCACGCATTCAGTAGCCCAAGCGGATAGGGTAGTGGAGGAAGCGGAAAAGTTCTGCAGATTATGGATTTTGGCATATTGAATTTCTTTTATCACTTTGGTTAGCTTTTCGAGTGTTTCCTTTTTCGTTCTTCCGTAAACGGTTTGCCGCTTGCCTTTATGCATAACGGTAACTGCATACCTGCCGTCTTTTCGTTTTTGAATGTGGTACTGAGATGGATTTTTCATAAAATGTCTCCTTTTGATATATTTGAGGCTTGCATAAAGCCCAACTCAAATTATAAAAAATCAATAAGAAGGCAGATTGTCTTTTTGAAAGAAGAGTTTAGGGCGTAAGTTGTGGCAATGTCAGCGTTGTCCAAAGGCAAGATTAAAATTGACCGCACAAGACTGAGATTGTGTCTTGTGCGGTGTTTTTGCGGCTTTGCTTGCTTTTTTGGACTAGCGATTTATACAAAATGTACAAATTTTTCGTACCCCCTTGACTTTTTAACCGAAAATTCATACTACTTAACTGTAAGTGTTTTATATGTGACATCATGTAATGCAAATTATGGTGGTGTACACATTTTATTTGTGAAGGAGGAATTACAGAAATCTACAAGAAGGAGGAAATCGTATGGATGGCAATAAGACCAAAAGTTTATTTTATTCTGCAGAAGAAGTGATAGATATGCTGGGTCTGGGGAAAACCAAAGGGTATGCTTATCTTGACAAGGTTATGGCTGTAGGGAAACCGTTTGCTGTAATTCGTGTTGACAAATTGTTTAGAATACCTAAAGAGTCTTTTGATTCGTGGATCAAGCAAATTAATCAACCCGTACAGAACTGATATCAAAGTTAGATATGTGTTTAACGGAAACGAATATTTCAAGAGGAAATGGATCCATGCCTGTGATCAGCCTCTCATGGCTGCGTTCTGTTTACACTTGGTGTGGCTATGCTTGTTGCATCTATAGTTATTATTAAAAAAATAAAGATGGTGAGGGCTCTGTATGGAACAGAAAACAATCGGAACGGTAATATCCGTGAAAAAGCAATGGTGGCTGAAGGTCAACACAAAGCCCGTCAGAATGCATGCGCTGGATGGAGCGACCTTCCCGCATATCATTAAGGTTAGATATGTAGTTGGCGGAAAAGAGTATTTCAAAAGAAAGTGGATTCGCACTTGTGATCAGCCACCGGCTGTGGGCGCGGAAGTAACTGTACTCTACGATGAAAGCAAACCGAGCAAAAGCAAAGTGCTATAAAACCTGAAGGCAAGGAGGGCTGACTATGGGATTTTGGATTTTTATGTTGGCAATGGGTCTTTTGTTTCCCGTTGTTATGATTCTATTTGGAACGATGTTTATGAAATCAGCCCCGAAGAAAATTAACTATATTTTCGGCTATCGTACCGATATGTCTATGAAGAATCGGGACACCTGGG
>JAZNCI010000042.1:0-3746 GCA_045587485.1 Clostridia bacterium | reverse complement strand
TCCTTATCCGCTTTCTTTGTCCCCTGAAAGAAATAAGACATTACAGAAAAATAGGCTTCAAGCATCGGTTCAAAAATTATTTCTGCGATTATTTCTAAAAATATTTCTAAAATGAATTCCATTTTATGCCCTCAGATATACTGATTTTCACTCTGTACGGTAATTATAGCATAAAAAATACGAGGATTGTATACTGAATTCAATAAAAATTTTATAACATCTATCAGAAAAAACAGTCAACGCAGGATGTCTTTCCGATGTTATAGCAATATGGTAATATTTTTTCTTGTTTTCATCATCGTTTGTCAATGCATAAATTACTGTAAGCAGTGATGCAGCTTCCACACCGTTATTTTTAATTTCAAGTGCTTTCTTTGCGTCCGCAACAGCATTATCGTTTTCATTGATTCTGAAATAATAGTTTGCACGGTTGATATATGCAAAATAATTATCGGGTTTTATTTCAATTGATTTGTTGTAGTGCTTGAGTGCAGATTCAAAATCACCGCAATAATATTTAATGAATAATTGCATATTCATCTTTACAAAGGGAAACAATTGTGATATAGTATTATCAAACGCAGGATTGTCAAATGCATTTTTGATAATATAGGAGGTGTCCATATGTTTATAGGACGAAAAGAAGAATTGCGTGAGTTAGAAGAACGCTATAATTCCGGCAGATTTGAAATGGGTGTTGTTTACGGATCCAGACGTATCGGTAAGACTACTATTCTGAAAGAATTCGTCAGAACCAAAACGGCTTTATACTTTCAAGCAAAGGAATCAAACGAATTAGACAACAGAACAGCTTTTTCAAACGAGGTCAATCGTTTGCTCGGCATTCCCTATCCGATGGTATATCCGAATTATTCGGAGGGTTTCGCCGCCTTGATTAAGTTTGCAGATAACAAACCCCTTGTAATCGTTATTGACGAGATTGCTTTTCTTTCTCAGTCTGACAAAGGTTTCTTGTCCGAACTTCAGTACAACATTGACCATAAGTTTAAGGATACGCAAATCAAGCTGATTCTGTCCGGAAGTACCATATCCTTTATGAAGGATATCATTAAAAACAAAAGAGGGCCGCTGTTCCAGAGAAGCACCTTCCAAATGAACGTGAAGAAATTGGTTTACAGTGATGCCTTGGCATTTCTCGAAGGACTTGGCACAGAAGAAAAGATTAAGTACCTTTCTATCTTCGGTGAACATCCCTTCTATCTTGAAATGATCGACAAGTCAAAATCCTTTGACACTAACATCTTCAATCTACTGTTCAGCCGTTTCGGTAACCTCATCGATGCTCCCGACAAGGTATTACCGACTGCTTCAAAGGATCAGAACACCTACAACACCATTCTGAAAGCGATTGCCAACCGCAGACGAACCAACAAGGAAATCGCCGAGTATATCGGCAAGGAACCTAACTATGTTGCATCCTATCTTCCGAGACTTGTTGATAACGAAATCATTGAGAAGCGCGAGTCCTTCGTCAAGAATCAGAAACTGAACTACTACGAGATTTCAGATAATCTTATCCGCTTTTGGTATCGATTTGTATTTGATAATAAGGATGAAATTCAGCAGAACATGGGCAAGATTATATACGATGACAGCCTTGAGGATATTGATCTCTTCATTTCAACCGGATTTGAAGATGTTGCCCTGAGTTATCTGACCGAAAAGAACATTAACGGTGAGTTGGGTTACCATTACGGTGTTATCCGAAACTATAATGTAGAGAAATCACAGTTGGGCAGATCGATTGAACTTGACGGACTTGCAAACGGTTTGTACAAGGCTAAAAACAGATTGCTTGTCGTTGAATGCAAGTACAGAAACAAAGCTCTTTCATTAGCAGTTCTTGAACATGTTATGGAAAGTGTTTCTATTTTCCCTGCCGAGCATTACGATGTGTACCTTTTCTCCAAATCGGGATTTGCAAATGACATTCTCGCACTTGACAATCCTAATGTTCATCTGATTTCGATGGAAGACATGGTTTCGTAACCCATCAGCAGAAATCGTTTGACTTCAACTGAATATTTTCTTCTTAACAGGTGGATTTTTGTTATCCACCTGCTTTTTTATGCAAATATTAACTGAGTGTGATTTAATTAATACAAGACTTGTGTAAAATATTTATCTGCAAATTAAATGTCTGCTCAGAGCTGTTTTTATCTTTTCCTTACCTTTCTCACAATAACAACAATTACAATTGCTGCAGCTGTGCCGATAATGGCTATATACGGCAATGCAGCAATAAGGTTTACGGCAAGCGTGCGGAAAAAGTCACATAAATTATAAATATTATTCATCAGCTTTTCTTTTGCTTCGCCGAAGAAGGTATCGTCACTCTCAACAACTCTTTCGACCTCTCTGATGTCAATATCTATCTCAGAGTATGCAACCATTTCGTCATAGCTTTGTTTCTGAGCCTTCAAAGCTTCAAGGTCTGCACGCACTTGTGAAAGTCTGTCCTGAAGAGAAATAACATCTGCCAGACTTTCTGCCTTTTCCATAAGTCCGAGAAGAGCCTCCTGCTCTGTTTCAAGTGCTTTTATGCGGCTTTCAACATCAATATATGAATTTGTAATGTCATCACTGCCGATTGTTTTTGATGTAACTGTTCCCATTGAAGCAAGTTCTTCGATAAAGCTTTCTAACTTATCAGCAGGAATTTTCACTTTCATATTGGCATTTCTGTTGGATTTGTTGTCATAATTATATTCCTGACTTTGCACAACATATCCGTTATACTGTTCAATCTTCTGCTTAATACCTGTCATAAACGACTCATAGTCATTCGTCTTTATGTGTAATGCGGCAGTTTTTACGATCTTACGGTCTGTTGTCACAGAGGAACTTGTACCGTTCATAGTGTCTGAAAGCTGGTTGTATACAGTTTTGTCCGAGGTAGAAAAAAGCTTATCGTATGTACCTCTGTCCGGGCTTTCAAAAGACACATTGCCATATGAACCGTTCTGTGCCGTTATATTTCCTAATTTGCCATTAGATAAGCCGCCGAAAATTCCCGAAAAAGCAATTAACACAGCAACAAAGCAGGCGGCAACCGCCGTAACGGTTTTCCACACAGGTTTTTTCTTTTTTTTCGGCGGGACAAGGGCTTCTATTCTGTCAAGAAGCTCCTGCGGAGCGGTAATATTATCCACCGCTTTGATATAATCTTTTTTATTCATCGTCAAAACCTCCGTCAAGTTCTTTTCGCAAGGCATCCCGTCCTCGGCTGAGCCATGACAAAACCGTGCTTTCTTTTGCACCGAGAATTTTTCCGATTTCTTTCGCGGTGTATCCCTCATAATAATGGAGATAAATGGTATTCCGATAATTTTCGGATAATGCTTTAACCGCCTCTAAAACATCCGGCTTTTCTTCGTTTGTTTTTAACGGCAAAACATTGTCAACAAGAGTTTCACGGCTTGTCTTTTTCATTTTGTCACGGCACAGATTTATGGTTACTCTGATAAGCCATGCTTTAATGTGTTCACTGTCCCTGAAAGCCTTGTTTGTTTCAAGAAGCCTGATAAAAACCTCCTGTGTCACATCCTCAGCATCGGAAAAATTAGAGGTGTTATGTAAGGCAATACGGTAAACAGTGTCGGTAAATTGTTTGAAAGCAAAAGAGAAAGCGTCCTTTCCCTTAATAAAAACAGTCATGACCATTCCTCCTTTCATATATAACACGATTGAAGCGGACAAAATATTGCATTATTTATATTATATCA
>JAZNCI010000041.1:0-17786 GCA_045587485.1 Clostridia bacterium | reverse complement strand
CAACTCCCACACAGATTATGGCAGTTTTCAACAACCTTGATGCAGACGCACCCAAGAACAACTTCACAATCGGTATTGTGGATGACGTTACAAACCTCTCTCTGGAGCTTGGTGAAAAAATCAATGCTGCTCCCGAGGGCACAACACGTTGTAAGTTCTGGGGCTTCGGTTCAGACGGTACTGTTGGTGCAAACAAGGATGCTATCAAGATTATCGGTGACAATACTGACCTTTATGCTCAGGCATACTTTGATTATGACTCAAAGAAATCCGGCGGCGTAACAATGTCTCACTTGAGATTTGGTAAGCAGCCCATCAAGTCAACATATCTCCTTGATGAAGCTGACTACATTGCTTGTCATAAGCCTGCATACCTCACACAGTATGACGTTCTTGAAGGACTCAAGAAGGGCGGTACATTCCTCCTTAACTGTGTATGGTCTCCCGAAGAACTTGAAGAACATCTTCCTGCAAATGTAAAGAAATACCTTGCTGAAAACGAAATCAACTTCTACATCATCAATGCTGTTGACGTTGCAGTTAAGGTTGGTCTTGGTCCCAACAGAATTAACATGGTTACACAGAGTGCTTTCTTTAAGCTGGCTAACGTAATCGACTTTGACAAGGCTGTTGAACTCATTAAGGCTGCTATCAAGAAGACATATGGCAAGAAGGGTGACGAAATCGTTAAGATGAACTGCGACGCAGTTGACGGTGCTATTGAAGCTCTTGTTAAGGTTGAAGTTCCTGCAGCATGGAAGGATGCTGTTGATAAGGATGTTAAGGAAAATAACGTTCCTGACTTCATCAAGAACATTGTTCAGCCCGTTAATGCTCAGGCTGGTAACAAGCTCCCCGTTAGCACATTTGCAGGTATTGAAGACGGTACATTTGAAACAGGTACATCAAGATACGAAAAGCGCGGTGTTGCTGTTAACGTTCCCGCATGGGATATCGACAAGTGTATCCAGTGTAACCAGTGTTCACTTGTTTGTCCTCACGCTGCAATCCGTCCCGTTCTTTTGAACGCAGACGAAGCTGCAAAGAAGCCCGAAGGCTTTGTAACAAAGCCAGCTACTGGCTTTGCAGGTATGGAATACAGAATGCAGGTATCACCTCTCGACTGTCTTGGCTGTGGCGTGTGTGCTCAGGTTTGTCCTGCTAAGGAAAAGGCACTCACAATGAAGCCCATCGCTGAAGTTGAATGCGAAGCACCCAACTGGGAATTCGCTATGACTGTTTCTTCAAAACAGGATCAGATTGACATTACAAAGAGTACAAAGAACTCACAGTTCGCAACTCCTATGCTTGAATTCTCAGGCGCTTGTGCTGGTTGTGGTGAAACACCTTATATCAAACTCATTACTCAGCTCTTTGGTGACAGAATGATGGTTGCAAATGCTACAGGTTGTACATCAATCTGGGGTGGCTCTGCTCCTTCAATGCCTTACTGCAAGAACGCTGAAGGCAAGGGTCCTGCTTGGGCTAACTCACTCTTTGAAGATAACGCTGAATTTGGTCTTGGTATGGTTCTTGCCAACAAAAAAATCAGAAACACTCTGGTTTCAAGAATGAATTCTGTTATGGATATCGTTAAACCTGAACTTGCTGATGCATTCAAGGCTTGGATTGAAGGCAAGGACAACGCAGATGCATCTAAGGCTGCTGCAAAGAATATCGTAGCTCTCATTAAGGATGCTGATATGTCTAACCCTGCAATCAAAGAAATTGCAGACAGAACCGACTTCCTTGTTAAGAGATCACAGTGGGTATTCGGTGGCGACGGTTGGGCTTATGATATCGGTTACGGCGGTCTTGACCACGTTATCGCATCAGGCGAAGACATCAACATCTTTGTTGTTGATACCGAAGTTTACTCAAATACAGGCGGTCAGGCATCTAAGGCTACACCTACTGCTGCTGTTGCTAAGTTCGCAGCATCTGGTATGAAGGTTAAGAAAAAAGACCTTGGTATGATTGGTACAACATACGGCTATGTATACGTTGCACAGATCGCTCTTGGTGCTGATATGAATCAGGCTCTTAAGGCTATTAAAGAAGCTGAAGCTTATCCCGGTCCTTCACTGATTATTGCATACGCTCCTTGTATCAACCATGGTATCAAGACAGGTATGGCAAACACAATCGCTGAAGAAAAGAAGGCTGTTCAGACAGGTTACTGGCATCTCTGGAGATACAACCCCACACTCAAAGAAGAAGGCAAGAACCCCTTCATCCTTGACTCAAAAGAGCCTACAGGCACAGTTAAGGAATTCCTTGAGGGCGAGAACCGTTATCTCATGCTCAAGAAAGCATTCCCCGAAGTTGCAGCTCAGCTCTTCGACAAGGCTGAAAAAGACCTTATCGAAAGATACGAAATCTACAAGAAGAACGCTGAATGCTAATTTCTCAGTAATTCAAAAAACACCGTTGGAAATTCTCCAACGGTGTTTTTTTCGTGGTTTTTAGTGAAAATCTTCTAAAGCGTTTCCCTTGAGGAAAAAATTTTTTTTGGTAAAGCAATTATGTTTATCAGCATAATCAGATGTATCACCAGTGCGGATATCAATTTATTTACACCAAACAAGGTAAGTATTTTATAATGAAAAAACATATAGGTATATAGCGGTTCAATGGCTAAAACAAGCATATTAAACACCATAAACACCATCAACACAACAATATTTACTCTGTAATACAGAATTTTATTTCTTACAGATATCCAATATGCTTCTAAACATATTGATAAATATATTATATTTAAAACAATTCCCAATCCCATTGCTGCTAAATTTGTTAAAATACTTGGTTCTTTAGCTCCATTCTGCAAAAAAATAGCAAAGAAAGCAGAAATTAAAAATTCCGATAAAAAATATTCTGCTGCTCTTCTCATAAAAAACGGCATTTCAAATCACTCCTCCCTATCCATCCAGCGCTGTCTGTATGAAATCACCGATTTAAGTGAGCTGGGGATTGGTGTTCATTTAAACACCTCTCCCCTGCCAAATAGTTATTTCTTATGTTTGTTAACACTCATTGCACAAAAAAACAAGAACGATATGCCTCCTCCGGCTATTGCACCTACAATAAAAATAATTATTTCCTTCATGGCATCCTCCCATTTCATTCCTATTTTATATTATGCAACTACGCTCTTAATTGTAACTAAAAGATTATTTATTTGACTCTATAAATCTTTGCAAAATTGCAGCGATTTCAGCACGGTTTGCGTTGTCCCGAGGACATAATGCGCTTTCTGTCTTACCATTGATTAAACCACTGCCAACTGCCCAATTTAAAGCAGATATTGCATATTCAGAAATTTCATCTGCATCAGCAAATACAATAAGGTTTTCTTCAAGTGTAACTGCCTCTAAGTCCTTATATACCGCATAACGGAACATAATAGCCGCAATCTGCTCACGAGTGATATTGGCATCCGGTGCAAATTCTGTCTCTGTAACACCATTTACAATACCATTCTGCTGTGCCCAGATAACTGCGTTTGCATAATATGCACCCATATCAATATCAGCAAAGGGGATGCTTCTGTTTGTTGCAGGCTCGCCTGCCAAACGATAAAGAACTGTAACCAACATTGCTCTTGTAAGGTTATTATCCGGTGCAAATGTGGTTTCGGTCATTCCATTCATAAGGTTATTTTCTGCTGCATAACGAACATATTCATAATACCAGTCATCAGCATTAACATCAGCAAATGGATTATTCCAACCTGTAGAATCCGGCTTATCAGTATCATCAACCTTTTCTTCATCTATCCACTTTGCATAAACTGTTATACTCTCGGTCAATTTAATACTTGTTACCTTGGTTGTAAATTCATTGTCGCTGTACCAGCCATCAAAGGTGTAACCTTCCTTAGAGGTTGTATATGCTGACAAATCAACAACAGTGTCAGGAGCCTTATAAACTCTTGCTACAGCAGAACCGCCGTCTGTGTCAAAAGTTACTGTGTATTTTGTCACACCTGAGCCACCACTGTATGAAGAACCTTTTTTAAGCCATTTTGCATAAACAGTTTTATTGTCATCCATAGTAACGGATGTTACATTCTGTGTCAAAGCCTCATCGCTGAACCAGCCATAAAATCTGTAGCCGGATTTTTCAGGTTTATACCCTGATAAATCAGCAATAGCGTTTTCTTCGATTAAGACAGAACTAAACTCACTGCCACCATTGGATTCTAAATTCAAAGTGTAGTATACAACAGGGTCGCTTATACCATCACTTACGTAAAACTTCGCATTAATTGTTGAGCTTGTATCGGCAAGATTTTCGCGGCTGTAAAGATAAATGCCAGCATTACCATCTTCGTTTGTTGTATTTGTTATTGAAATTGATGAATTGTTAACTGTAAGAATTTCGTTAAAATCTTTGTTCTTGATACCGTATTCAGCAGCGTCAACAATAACTGTAGAATTATCTATGTTTCCCTTAACGTTTCTCATAGCATTATCTGTTATATTTTTTACAGTGATTTCTGCATCATCAGCATCAATTTCCAGCGCAAGCATACCTCTCACGGCATTATCTTTACCATCAATGTTAATTTTTGAATTATCAACAACTAACTTACCGTTATATCCTGCTTCACTGTATATAACAGCGGTTGCTGTGGGCTTAATTACATTAAGCTCTGAACCATTCGTCAATGCCATAACACCATTTGAAGTTAAAACAAATACACCTGTATTGGCAGTAACATTTCTACCCGTTAAAATACAATTGTCAAAGGTAACATTTGCACCGATTGTCATAACAGCATAATATATGCCTGCGGGGTCATATGTATCCGGGTCAAGACCATTAAAGTCATTGAAAATCAGCATACCATTTTTAAATGTAATGTCATTATTCAAAACATATGCCTTATTTATTGTTGCATTGTTGCCCAAAAGGTCAATCACCGCAGGCTCTGTCATTTCCTTTGCTTCAGTTATAGCCTGCTCAAGCGTTTCCTTTTCAACACCGTTAAGAGTAACCTTGGCTGTAATTGTAAGGTCGCCAGTTCCATCTTCTGAATAACCGGGACCTGAAATCGCAGTTTTAACGGGTTCACCTGCAATATATGTTGTTCCGGTAAATGAACAGTTTTCAAAAGCAACAGGGCTGCCATTGTTATTCCATACACCGGCAATACCGCCAACTTCGTTTTCATTTTCATCTTCAAGATAAACATTTCCTGAACAAGTAACATTCTCAAAGTTGTTTCCGTAATGAGCAATACCTGCTATACCGCCTACGTCGCAAGTTGAACCATATACATCAATATTTGATGTAATATTAGAAATAGTATGTGAGCCTTCACCGATAAAACCAACTACTCCGCCTACATATGTACGGTATGCTATATCTTCACCGTTTTCACCTGCACCAACATCGACAGAATTGGCTTTAACATAACTTGTATCGTCAACATCCACCGTAATATTGGTCAAGTCAGCATAGGCATTTCTTCCGACAACGCCGCCGACATAGTATTTTGCATCAATTGTAACGTGTCCGGTAACTGTTATATTAGTATATTTACTTGTATAAGGACAGCCCGAAACAACACCAACGCCCAAGCGACCATCAATATCCGCATTGTGAACATTTAAGTTTTTAATTTCACCATTAATTGTATAACCGAACAAACCTATATAACTGCTTGTACTGTTTATTTTCAAGTTAGAAATTGTATGGCCATTACCATCAAAAATTCCCTGGAATTTGTTTGTTGAATTACCAATAGGTGTCCATTCCTGATTATTAAGGTCGATATCTGCTGTAAGAGTAATGACTTTGCCTTGGCAAGTGTCACCTGCATTTACCAATTCAGCAAAGGCAACCAGTTCCTCATATGTAGCAATTTCAAAGCTATTGGGAATACTAACAGCCACATCGCCACTAATTTCAGAAGATGTGTATACTACTTCGGCTCTTGGGTCAATAGTAATGCTTGCATCAGCACCTACCAATATATCGCTTTCAACACTGTCTGAAATTGTAATAACGGCATTTGCGCCGCAGTTTAATTCTTGTGTACCATCATTTTCTATGCCGTAGTCACAGCCGGTAATGCTTACTGTTCCGTCTATAACACCGCTTACATTTCTAAGAGCAGTTTTTGAATTGCCTTGCATTGTAACAGTTGAATCAGCATCAATATCTACCACGCAATTCACGAAACCTCTTGCAACATTTGTTGCTGAAATATCTGTATTAACGAGTGAAAGGCTACGTGCATCTGCTACAACAGTTGCCTCTGATTTGTCAGCGATGCTGTTGTCTGCATCCCCAACATTGATTATTGAATCTTTAAATGTTATTGTTCCGTTTGCAGAACCGGAAATAACAGAATAACCCTTTGCATCTTCAGCATTAAACGTTACGTTATCCATAATAAGGTCTGCATCATCATACATCCAGATAAAAGCAGTGCTTGTCTGGGGACCTACCTCGACAGTACCATTTTTAATTGTCAAATCCGACGAAAACAGGTTATCTCCGTTAAGGCTTAATGTATTACCATTCAAATTAATAGTGATAGCAACATTCGGCTCAAAATCATAATCTCTGCTTATTTCTGTCTTTTCGATATCAGCAGTTAACGTAATTTCATCGCCTTCCTGTGCTGCCATTATAGCTGCTTTTAATGCATCAAAACTATCTACAGTTGTATCACTTGCAAAAACTGCTGTACTAATTGTGCTCAATACCATTGCAACACAAAGTATTGCGGCTAATAATTTTTTAAGTTTCATCTTCAAACTCCTTTTTTGTATTTTTTCGATTTCCCACCGGTATGCCTCAATTCTATTGCACAAATGTCTTGAGATGGGTGTATGACTGTTCGCAATATGTCTGAGACATACCGGTGGGAAACCTTTTTGCAAAATTACCGCTTTTGCAGGCGGACAGAGAATTTTTCACCTGTCTTTCCTCTGCCTTTCTCTGCAAAAGACAGACCTATGCGTTGAATTGGTTCCTCACCTCCAAGGATGCATAAAAATTATTGTAAAAAGGTGGTTGCCGGGGCATTGCTGCCCCTTATAATTAATCAGCAAGGCTGAATAAATTAACGTAAAATTATTCTATATCTGTGTTTCATCTAAATGCAAGATGTTTACTATCCTGCCGTACAGATTTTCAAGAAGCATCTGGGTTTTATCCTTATCGTCCCATATTGCATAGTCAATTACATCAGCAATAACAGAATAAATAAAAGTTTCAGCCTGCAGATAGGTACAGCCGAAAATTCCCATCAGCTCCCCTGCATACTTTTCATACCACAGCCTGAAATCCCTTGCCTTATCCCTCATACGGTCGCCAAACAGAGGGCTTGTGGTAATCTGGATAGCAAGGCGAAGCTCGAGCTTGTACTTTTCAACCTCGTCTAACAATGTGTCAAAATATTTGCGTACGTCGTTGGTATGGCTCAGTGTAAAATCCATAAGTGCGTCAACAACTTTTGACAGACCGTACTTTCCGGCACTTATCCAGATATCGTCCTTGTTTTCAAACCAATAATAAAGACTGCTTTGTGCCAGTTTGGCATCTCGGCACAAATCTCCTATTGATGCATTTGTCAAACCTGTTTTCAAAAGGTACTCCCAAGTTGTCGCAATAATCGCTTTTTTTCTTGTCGGACATATTAAAACTGTCCATTAAAATTCAATCCTTTCGTTCAATACTTTTCATCACATCCTGTGGTGTGTAATGCTTATTACAAAAGATGACAAAAAAATATGCCTGCGACATAATCGAAATTATGTGTTACGGCGTTTCCACATAATCGAAATTATGTTGCAGACAGCAAGGAGTTTATTGATTAAATATATAAAAAATTTTAATGAAAAGTCTTTAATATATAAAAAAGGCATACTTTTAAGACCGGTTAATGTAAAAATTGTTCAACCGGTCTGTCTTTTAATGCCTATTCTTTTTACATTATGTATATTTTTTTATAATTTTTAGAAAAATCATTGACAAACATTCGTAAAAGCTGTAAAATGAATGCACTAATAATATGTAAGTGCAATACATTTTCCCACATAATTTCGATTATGTGGTTTTTTTATTTTTAACAACTATATCAACAAAAGTCCTAACCTTTGTATTTGGCGGCGGTGTATGTCACCTGTTTCCATTGTGTAGATACGTGTAGTATTTATGCTTGAGTGACCCAGTATATCTGCAAGCCGCACAATATCCTTTTGGATTGAATAATAGGTGCGTGCAAACAAATGCCTGAGGTTATGGGGAAAGACTTTTTCCCGGGCGACCCCCGCGCTTTCGCAAAGCTCCTTCATCATTTTCCATATGGTGCTTCTGTCAAGAGGCTTCCCTGTCCGTGTAACAAAAATAGAGCCTTTTGTTATTTTTTGCCTTGCGGCATATTCCTTCAGCATTTTGCAAAGGTCTTTGGGCAGAATTACAACACGCATTTTTCCTTTGCATTTTATGGTAGCTTTTCCTGCTTTTACGGCATCAACTGTAATTGCAGAAAGCTCCGACACCCTGATTCCGCTTGCACATATTGTCTGCATAAGGTAATAAAGTCTTTCATTTTTCTTTTTTCGTGCAGCAATAAGCAGCCTTTCGTATTCAGCCTTTGTAAGCTCCTTATTCCTTTCTGCAAAAATCTGTCTTTGGATTTTGAGCATTTTAACCTTCAGCCCGTGCCATTCGTTATAATCAAAAAAGCTGTTAAGGGATGAAAGCACAGAGTTTACCGATGCCGGAGCATATGCTTTCGACAAGTGCTCTTTGTATTCCAAAACTGTCATTTTTATAATTTCGCAGCCATCTGCCCATTCTGCAAAAGCAGTTACGTCACGAATATATTTTTCGATTGTCGCAGCTGACTTTTCTTCCTCGAAAAGATATCTTTTGTACTTTTCTATCAACTCATTTGTTATTTTCATTATATACCACCAACTCCTTTGTTCATATTATTATATTATAACATCATTAATATACAATTCATTGTCGTACATCAAACATATAATCAAGGAGTGACCAGTTTTGCTGAAATGCTCGCATTAAATTCCAATATCCTGCTCCACGCAGGTTCTTTTCGTTTATAAGATTAAACTTTTGTTGAATGCTTCGTACATCCTCAAACCATACCTCGTGCTCTCTTCCTTCGCTGTCAGTATACCTGAACCAGGGCGATTGTGAAGTCTCGTCATACTGAATTTCGGCACCGTTTCTTGCCGCAATCTGTATTGCCTCCACGTTGGATATAGAATCCGCCCTTGATTCACCCTTGACATAAGGCAAAGTCCAGTCATAGCCGTAGTTGGGAATACCAAGGAATATCTTTTCAGGCGGAATTATCCCCAAAGCATACTCCACCACCTGACGTACGTTTCGGATTGGCGCAACAGCAAGCGGAGGTCCATAAGTATAGCCCCACTCGTACGTCATAAGCAGGACTGCATTTGCATTGTCGCCGATTGCCTGATAGTTATGACCTTCGTATAAAAGTCCCCTTTGTGTATCCGAAATTTTTGGGGCAAGAGCCGCAATCACATCATAACCCAAAGGATTTAATGCACCTGCCAATTTTCCAATAAAATCGCCGTAAAGAAGTGCATCCTGAGGATAAACAAACTCAAAGTCAATGTCAAGACCTCCGTAACCCTTGTTTTGTATGTTCTGTATAATGTCATTTGTAAGACTATTCTGTATTTCCGTGCTGTTAAGCACCATACTTGCAAGCTCATTACTGAAACCACCTTCTTCAGTAAGTGTTGAAAGATGCATCAGTGGGGTTACCCCATATTCATTTGCAATGGCAATAAGTTCTTCATCATCAAGGTCGACCAACCCGCCGTTGTTTGTTATTCCATAAGTAAATGGCGTCATATAGTTTATATAGGGCAGGGTACTGCGTAAAAGATTTCTATCAATATAGGGATAAGCATAGCCGTTCACATCAATCCGTCGTGTTCTGTCCGACTCAAAAGATATAACAAGTGTCTGACCTGGATATACAATGTTCTGTCCTCTTAAAATTGGATTGTTGCGGTAAATTCTGTTGACAGATACTCCATACTGCTGTGCAATCGAATAAACAGTTTCACTCTGATTTACCGTATGGTACTGTGTAGGTGTAAGAATCAAAAGAGCCTGACCCACCACCAGATTGGGAATATCCTCAAGATTATTCAAAGTTGTTAGCACAAATTGCGGAACACCGTATTGCCGTGCAATTGATGCAGTTGTATCACCTGATTTGACAATATGTATATTCATAAGCCACCTCCATTTATATTATATTAAAAAGAGTTAAATATGTTAAAACAACGTTATAAATCGTCAAATAACACCTTTTTTCGCGATAAGCTCTTGACAATATTAGAATTGAGTGTATAATATAAGAGATATCTATTGAAGCTTTCAGAATTCTATGAAAACTGAAAGTGGAGGGTTCTCCGGAGAATCTCGTTTTGAGTGCCGAAGGTGCAAGGTCTGATACGACCGAATCTCTCAGGCAAAAGGACGGAGCAGACTATATGTTTATCTTAAATATGTCTGTATTTATAAATCCGGAGCTACCAAATATTTTGGTAGCTATTTTTATTTTATAGGAGGTTTTATACCATGCAAGAAACATTATTAAACATCGTTGCAAAAGCCAATGCATATCTCTCTGACTACATTTTGATTATTTTGCTTATAGGCGTTGGACTTTTCTTTACAATCAAAACACGCTTTGTCCAGGTTCGCTGTTTTGGTGAAGGTATGAAAAAAGTGTTTGGCAATCTGTCACTCCGCGGTGGCAAACAGAAAAGCGGTCTCAGCTCATTTCAGGCCTTGGCAACCGCTATTGCGGCTCAGGTTGGCACCGGTAACATAGTTGGTGCATCAGGCGCTATCCTTATTGGTGGTCCCGGCGCAATCTTCTGGATGTGGATTATCGCATTTCTTGGTATGGCTACAATTTATGCAGAAGCAGTTCTCGCTCAGGAAACAAGAGTTAAGGATGAAAACGGCGAAATTTACGGCGGTCCTGTTTACTACATAAAGAAGGCTTTTCCCAACGGCTTTGGTAAATTCTTATCAGCATTCTTTGCAGTTGCCGCTGTTCTTGCGCTTGGTTTTATGGGAAGTATGGTACAATCAAACTCAATCGGCGAAACTTGCAATACGGCATTTGGTATCCCTACTTGGATAATGGGTGTTGTTGTTGCATTGATTTCGGCATTTATCTTCCTTGGCGGTGTTCAAAGACTTGCATCTGTTACTGAAAAGATGGTTCCTTTTATGGCTCTTTTATACATTGTTGGTGGTCTTTTCATTCTTTGCATTCGTATCAAGTTTATACCCGAAACCTTTGGTATAATTTTCAAGTATGCTTTTATGCCCTCTGCACTTATCGGCGGTGGAATCGGTTATGCACTTAAAACAGCCATCAGTCAGGGTGCAAAGAGAGGTCTGTTCTCGAATGAAGCAGGTATGGGTTCAACACCTCACGCACATGCTATGGCAAATGTTGAAACGCCTCACCACCAGGGTGTTGCTGCTATGATTGGTGTATTTATTGATACATTTGTCGTTCTTACAATGACTGCGTTGGTTGTTATCTCTTGTCTTTATGCAGGTGATGGTCCGCTTACAGGTTTAACAGGTGCTAATTATGCATCTACAATTGCTGCTGAAGGTATTTCAAAGACAAATGTAATGCAGATGGCATTTTCAAAAGCTCTTTCTCTTGGAAATTTTGGTAACATCTTTGTTGCTATCTGTTTGTTCTTCTTTGCTCTTTCAACAATTATCGGCTGGAACTTCTTTGGTAAGATTAACGCACAGTACCTCACCAAGAACAGTAAAGCTGGCACAATACTTTATGCAGTAATTTCAATAGCATTTATCTTTACAGGTTCAATTCTTTCAAACGATCTTGTATGGGAACTTACAGACTTTTTCAACTACCTGATGGTTATCCCCAATGCTATTGCTCTTATTGCTCTTTATAAGATTGTTGTTAAATCATCAAAGAAATAGTTTTATATCCATTATCCACAAAAAATGAGCTGTCTTTTGTTGACAGCTCATTTTTTGTGGATGCTATTATTTATTTGTTATATATTCGTCAATTGCCTCGGCTGCGGATTTGCCTGCGCCCATAGCAAGGATTACTGTTGCGGAACCTGTTACCGCATCACCGCCGGCATAAACGCCCTCTTTGGTGGTAAGACCGCCATCTCCTCTCGTGATTATACAACCTCGTTTGTCTGTTTCAAGACCAACAGTTGTGTTTCTTATCAGAGGATTGGGTGATGTGCCTATTGACATAATCACCGCATCAACATTAAGAACATATTCAGAACCTTCAATAACAATAGGACTTCTTCTTCCTGATGCATCAGGTTCTCCAAGCTCCATTTTTACACATTTGATACCAGTGACAAAGTTATTTTCATTACCAAGAATTTCAACAGGGTTATTAAGATTTTTAAAAATAATCCCCTCTTCTTTTGCGTGTTCCACCTCTTCACGTCTTGCAGGCATTTCATCCATTGAACGCCGATAAACAACAAATACCTCTTCTGCACCAAGACGTTTTGCACAGCGAGCAGCATCCATTGCCACATTCCCTCCGCCCACAACAGCGACACGATTTGCACGGATGATTGGTGTAGCTGAATCTTCTTCATATGCTTTCATAAGATTTGTTCTTGTTAAAAATTCGTTTGCAGAATATACGCCGTTTAAACTCTCACCCGGAATGTTCATAAACCTTGGAAGTCCTGCACCTGAGCCGATAAACACCGCTTCAAAACCATCTGCAAGAAGTTCATCAACTGTTTCAGTTTTGCCAATTACCGCATTTGTGACAATTTTAACACCAAGAGCCTTTAATTTTTCGATTTCATACTTTACTATAACCTTTGGCAGACGGAATTCAGGAATACCGTAAACCAAAACCCCCCCGGGTATATGTAACGCCTCAAAGACAGTTACATCATAACCCATTTTAGCAAGGTCACCGGCACAGGTAAGACCTGAAGGTCCCGATCCGACAACAGCCACTTTTTTAGCGTTTTTCTTTATGTCAAGTTTTGTCAATGTTCCATTTTGCATATACCAATCAGCAACGAAACGTTCAAGTCTGCCAATAGCCACTGGCTCGCCCTTTATGCCTCTAACACAATTGCCCTCGCATTGATTCTCCTGAGGACATACTCTTCCACAAACAGCAGGAAGTGAGCTTGATTGGTAAATAACATCATAGGCACCCTGAAAATCGCCCTCAGCAACCTTTGCTATGAATTCAGGAATATTTATCTTAACCGGACAACCGTCGACACAGGGCATATTTTTGCAGTTGAGACAACGCTTTGCCTCGTCAATAGCCTGCTCTTCTGTATAGCCCAAAGCTACCTCATTAAAATTTTTGCATCTGATTTCAGGGCATTGCAAAGGCATCTCATTCTTTTTAGGTGACATATTAGCCATTTTACTTTACCCCCTTAAACAAATTACACGCATCATCATAATGCTTTCTTTCGGTTTCTTTATACATACTACTTCTTCTTATAACCTCGTCAAAGTCAACCTGATGTCCGTCAAAGTCAGGACCGTCAACGCAGGCAAACTTCATCTCACCGTCAACAGTAAGACGGCATCCACCGCACATTCCTGTGCCATCAATCATAATGGGGTTCATGCTTACAACCGTTTTAATGCCAAGTTCTTTTGTAAGCAGACACACAAATTTCATCATAACAAGTGGTCCGATGGCAATAACTAAATCGTATTTTTCACCATCCTCAACCAGCTTGCGAAGTGCATCAGTAACAAGCCCTTTTTCACCACAGGAGCCGTCATCGGACATAAGAACAACCTTGTTCGACACAGAGTTAAATTCATTTTCAAGAATAACAAGGTCACGATTGCGGAAACCGATTATGGAGTGTACCTCGGCACCGTTTTCTTTGAGTGCTTTTGCCGTTGGATACGCAATCGCACAGCCCACACCGCCTCCTATAACAGCAACCTTTTTAAAGCCTTCTACCTCGGAGGCTTTTCCTAAAGGGCCCACAAAGTCACAGATGTAGTCACCAGCATTAAGATTATTAAGTTTAAAGGTTGTAGCCCCCACAATCTGAAATATAATGGTAATGGTACCCTCGGTGCGATTATAGTCCGCAATGGTAAGGGGAATTCTTTCGCCAACATCATCAACGCGAAGAATAATAAATTGTCCTGCCTTCGCCTTTCTTGCCACCATAGGCGCATCTATTACCATTTTTGTAACGGTGGGATTTAAAACTATTTTTTCCTTTATTAAAAACATTCAGGTCATTCCTTTCCTGTTACTTCAATTAAAACTTAAAGACCACCTTGCCTTGCTCTATTGCAAGACGTGCGGAAAATTCCTTTCCACTTTTCTTTGAAACAAAACCCTTAATCTCTGGGGTTGTACCGCTTTCAAGAAGCTTCTTTATATTATCGACCGAAATCACCTTGCCGCAGATTACATTTCCTGTTGAAAATTTGCAGCCGTCTTTATAACCACGACAGCCATAACCGAATTTCGTACGTGCAACTTCGGCGCCGCAGATGGGGCATTTACCTACCACATCACCTACAAATCCATCAAAGGTTTCTCCTTGTCTTTTATTTTCTTCAAAAATCTTGGTAATTTCGCTTTTCACATAATCTATTGCACCGTCAATGGTTACAGTCCCTTTAAATACGCCCTTTAAAGCCACACCCATCTGAGAGGTCCGAAATTTATCCATAATTATATTCATCCGTGAAAGCGACTCAATCAAATTCTCACCCGCGGGCAAAATTGTATACGTGTCTTTTTTAAGCTGTATATACTGACTTTTTCTTGCATTATCGATAATTCCCGTTCGGGTTGCCTCGGTTCCAAGCTCAAGACCCTCAAACATTGCACGGTATTCAGCCTCCTCATCCTCCTTCTCGGAGGCGTTTGCTTTTTCATCCTTAAAAGGATTTTTAAGGTAATTGTTAAGGGTTTCGATTGTGTAATGCTTTGGCGGGCTTGTTTCCTTTTCTAAGGGAGAAAAATTTATGTTCACCTCATCGCCTTTTTCAATAGCAGGCAGAATTTTATCCTTTTTGGTGTAATCATCATACTTTGTCCAGCCTTGGGTTATAATCACTGTTCCTTTGAGGGAAAATTCCTCAAAATCACCCACAGAAATTGTAATCTCAGACTTTTCAACAGTACATTCCTCGGCACAGAACACCGCAACAAAACGACGCATAATTGTGCTATAAACCTTCATCTCATTTTCAGAGAGTTTGGTTTTGTCAGGAATTTTATATGTGGGGGTAAGTGCAGAATGAGATTCAATCTTTGAATCATCAAATATAGTTTTGGTAAATTTAAATTCAACAGGATATCCAAGCTTTTTGACAGATTCAAGTATGGTCTTTATCTTGCTCTGCTCTGCAGTTGCAAGATATTCTGAATTTGTTCTGGGGTATGTAACATAACCTTTTTCATAAAGTCCCTGAACAATCTCAAGACTTTCTGTCATAGACATTTTATACTTTTTCCCCAATACATTCTGCAGTTTGGTAAGCGAATATAATTTGCCCGGCGAGAGCTTATCCTTTTTCTTTTTCTTTGATGTAACTATGGCTTTTTCTGCATTATACTTATCACATAGTGCCTTAGCATCTGCAAGCTGCTCCTTTGTAAACTTTGTCTTGCTGGTAAGCTCAATTTCGGTGCCGTCGGTTTCAGCCTTACTGGATATTGCATAATAAACATCAGGAACAAAGTTACGGATTGTCATATCTCTGTCATAAATCGCCTTGACTATGGGCACAATTACTCTGCCAACACGCAATAATGTTCCCGACCGAAGTGTTGCATAGCGTGTAAGGTTAACACCATAGAGCCAATCCATATATGTTCTTGCATAGCCTTCGTTGGCTAGGTTATCATATTCGCTTTCATCCTTAAGTGAATTCATCGCCTCACGCACAGTCTGTGGCGTCTGGTCGGGCAGCCATATTCTTTTAAGCCTTTTCCTTCCTTCCAGAGCCTTTTCAATACAGGTCCTTACTATAATTTCGCCCTCTCGGTCAGCATCGCCTGCGTTAATAATAGTATCAACATCACTGCGATTGCACAGAGCCTTGATTATGCCAAATTGTTTTTCAACACCTTGGTCAATCATTTTGTTTGTATCTTTTTTCAGTTCAAAAATAAATCTTTTGGGAAAGCACGGAAGATTATCCATTGACCAGTACTTATTTTCGGAATTTGGGGCACCATAAGCCTCTACATCAGCCAGGGAAAACAAGTGTCCGAATGCCCAGGTAATGATGTAGCCCTCACCCTCAAAATATCCGTCATAACGTGTAAGCTTGCCGATACCCGTCATAATATTTCTTGCAAGGCTCGGTTTCTCTGCAATTATCAGTACTATGTCAAAAACCACCTTTAAATACATTATCGGGCAACAACTTGCCCGATAAAACTTATTTGTTAATTAATCCTCGAAATCAAAGAGGTCTGCATTTATTTCTTTAAAAAGCTCGTATGCCTTATCAAGAATTTCTAAATCCTCTTCGGGCACCAGAACGCTTTCACCATCCTGAACACCATCGATTTTAAGGATAATAACCTCATCAACCTCATCATCCTCTTCTTCCTTATATGGAATGCAGATAACATAGTCATCACCGTTTACCTGAACGGTGTCAAGATGTTCAAATGTCTGCTTGTTGCCATCATCATCAAACAGATCAACAAGAAAATTATCTTCGTTTTCAACATTTTCAATATTATCAAATTTTTCTGTCATTTTAAAATCTCCTTTATTATATAAAATCATATTTTTTGACTGTCAAGATATCCCTGTAATATAAACGCTGCCGCAATTTTATCAACAGAGTCCTTACGTTTTTTTCCGCGAACATTTGTTTCGTTCATAAGATTGTGTGCAGAAACAGTGGTGAGCCTTTCGTCCCATAAAATAATGGGGCAATCAATAAGTTCTTTTAATAGTTTTACCAATGCTTTAGTTTTTTTGCCTCGGTCACCAATGGTTCCGTTCATATTTTTAGGAAAGCCCAGAACTATCTTTTCGGCTCCAAGATTTTTTGCAAGCTCTGCCGTATGATTTGCAACCTTAGACATATTTTTTTCGTGATAGGTTTCAAGAGTATGTGCTGAAAAACCTAATGTATCCGACACTGCATAACCTGTTCTGCTGTCACCGAAATCAACTCCCAGAATCATCCCAAAGCCTCCAGATATCTCGATATTTATATAGTTGTTTTATTTTATCATATTTATGGTCGGTATGCAAGTATTTTTTTAGAATTTATAGACATTCAAAAGAATTTGTTGAGATATACAAAACATAATTTTCCACAGATTTCGACAATTATTTTTATTGTATAGTGTTGAAACTTTATCTTAAGCCTTGTCCTACATGCGCTTTTTATGTGGATAACTATGTGGATAATGTGAATTGTAACATTTATGTAAACCTTTCATAAAAACACTTCTAATAAATATATTTCAATTCTGATATATGTCATGATTTTATAAAATGAAAACTTGACAAAAGCCTTAATTTTGTATACAATAGTATGGTTAATGAGAATTTTTAGGAGGAACCGATAAATGGGACTTACACTTGCACAAAAGATACTTAAAAACCACCTTGTTTGCGGCGAAATGATTGCCGGACAGGAAATCGGAATAAAAATTGACCAGACATTGACTCAGGACGCTACGGGAACAATGGCATACCTTGAATTTGAGGCTATGG
>JAZNCI010000040.1:0-15296 GCA_045587485.1 Clostridia bacterium | reverse complement strand
GAAATCCTGTAAGCTTTTTGTCGGTGGTGCGGATGAAGGGACTTGAACCCCCACGATAAAATCACTAGATCCTAAGTCTAGCGCGTCTGCCAATTCCGCCACATCCGCATATTAAGTTTTTACCTCTTAATTTTTACACGGGAGAGGTTACCCGAGGAGGAGCAAAATCGCTTAATCCTCATATATGAAAACGGATAAAACCGTAATCACCAATAAATTCACCGAGGTGGATGAAGCAAAGTCTAGCGCGTCTGCCAATTCCGCCACGGGCGCAAATATCACTGTTTAATTATATCAGCAAACAATGTGGTTGTCAAGAATTTTTAAATTTTTTTATTAATTTTAGTTATTGTGTTAAACGTTATTTTTTGAAAGAAATAGGTTTGTAATTATACCCAAGATAAGTGCACAAGCGACAGGAGTAAGAGTAACCTTGCCCAAAGTGAGGCTGAGACCCCCTATACCTGCAATAAGAATTACGCTGGCGGTAAAGAGGTTTTTATTATCTTCGAGATCAATGTTTTTAAACATTTTAAGACCGCTTACTGCAATAAATCCGTAAAGTGCCATACACACACCGCCCATTACACAGGAGGGAATTGAGTTTACAAACGCAATAAAAGGAGAAATGAATGAAATCAGTATTGCAAGAATTGCTGCTGCCAAAATGGTAAGAACAGATGCGTTTCGGGTAATTGCGACACAACCAACAGATTCACCATAGGTGGTATTGGGGCAGCCACCAAAGAATGCGCCAACCATTGAGCCGATGCCGTCACCAAGAAGTGTTCTGTGAAGACCGGGTTCTTCAAGAAGGTCTTTTTCGATAATTGAAGAAATATTTTTATGGTCCGCAATATGTTCTGCAAAAACAACAAATGCAACGGGAATATAAGCAACCGCAATAGTAGCAACATATGTGCCGTTCAGTTCACCAAAGCCCTTAAATGCTGTAAAAAAGGTGAAATCAGGAAGGGTAATGAATGTTCCAAGGTTTACACCGTCTGCAACAAGCGCCTTAAACGCATCAAAACTGAGAACCTTAAGCGTGTCAATTCCTGCAGCATTTCCTATAAGGGTGAATACCAGAGCTACAACATATCCTGCAAGAATACCAAGGATAAAAGGGATAAGACGAGCCATTTTATTGCCAAAGGTTGAGCAAAGCATTGTTGTAAAGAGTGTTACCAAACCGCAAATCAGACATACAAGGGGTGAAGCAAGCTGAATATTTTCGGCATTGACAACGTTTCCTTTAAGTATGTCACCAACCGCATTACCCGCAAGCGACAGACCGATAATTGCAACAGTGGGACCGATAACAATTGCTGGCATAAGCTTATTTATCCATTTTACGCCAACTGCTTTAACTATTAAAGCAATAATCACATAAACAAGTCCTGCAAAAACTGCACCGATAATCAAGCCAAGATATCCGAGTGACATAGACACACCGCCTGCAAAGGCTGCGCACATTGATGCAATAAATGCAAATGACGAGCCAAGGAACACAGGACTCTTTTTTCTTGTAAAAAGAACATAAACAAGAGTACCCGTACCTGCGCCAAAAAGTGCTGCTGCGGAGCTCATTGCAGAACCTGTGGAAGCGTTTATAACAACGGGAACAACCAATGTTGCTGCCATAATTGCAAGCAACTGCTGAATAGCAAAGATGATAAGCTGACCGAATTTGGGCTTATCGTCAATGTTGTAGATTAGTTTCATTGGTAAATCTCTCCTTTAAGAAAAATTTTTATCTCTTTGAGTATAACATGTTAGAAATTTTTTGTAAATAATTTTGTGAAAATTGTCGAATAAATAAATGCACAAAATTTAGTGTTAAATTTGGGAGTTATATACAATATATATGATTATGTATTTTCCAAACAATATTAAAATCTTGCAGCTTTTCTTTGAAATGTGCAACTTAGCACTATATAAAAATATAAATTGAATTGCCTATGCGGTATTTTCGGATTTACCGAAATAAACATAGGCAAACAAAATGCTATTGCTCCGACTGCAGCTTGTGATGAGCGGGAAGCCACTTTGTTCTTGCACTGTACAGGCTCTTTTTTTGAAAAACAGAGTTGATTGTTTGGTTTTTTTATGATATTCTATCTATCGAGGTGAATAATGTTGGCTGTATACACACAATTAAATTATTTTGATGAATTAAACATAGGAGCTTTGCTTGACCGTGAAGAAGTTGTTCTTGACAATGCATTGATTAATAATGAAATTGCCGGCAAGGTTGTTCTTGTCACGGGCGCAGGTGGAACAATAGGCTCTGAACTGTGCAGACAGATTGCGGTTTACAAACCGGACAAACTGATTTTGCTTGATATATATGAAAACACTATGTATCAGCTTGAAAACGAACTTGAAGAAGGTTTCCCTGAACAGTCGGTTGTGTCACTTGTTGCATCAATTAGGGATAGAGTGAGGCTTGAAATAATATTTGAAAAATACCGTCCTGACGTTATTTTTCACGCAGCAGCACACAAACACGTTCCTCTTATGGAGAACAGTCCGGGAGAGGCGGTAAAAAATAATGTTTTGGGAACATTAAACACCGCAATTTGTGCGGCAGACTATGGCGCAGAAAAGTTTATTCTTATTTCAACAGATAAGGCGGTTAACCCAACAAATATTATGGGTGCCAGCAAACGTATATGCGAGATGATTATATCAGCACTGCAAAGCCGTAGTGATACAGAGTATGCGGCGGTAAGATTTGGAAATGTACTGGGTTCAAGCGGCTCGGTTGCGTTGAGATTTCAAAGACAGATTAAACAGGGCGGACCAGTAACTGTTACACATCCTGAAGTCACAAGATTTTTTATGACTGTCTCCGAGGCAGCTCAACTTGTTCTTCAGGCAGCGGCTTATGCACAGGGTGGCGAAGTTTTTGTTCTTGATATGGGCAAGCCTGTAAAGATTCTTGATTTGGCAAAGCGAATGATAGAACTTTCGGGGCTTGAACCTGAACGTGATATAAAAATAGAGTTCACAGGTCACCGACCGGGCGACAAGGAATTTGAGGAACTCTTGTTAGATGATGAAGGGTTGACGGCAACTAAGCACAAAAAAATTTTTGTTGAAAAGACTGAATATATTGATGCAGATTACCTGATGCAAAAAATTGAAACTTTAAGGTCTGTCACAGACAAAAATGAAGAAATTGTTAAGCACACTGTTGCAGAAATTGTCCCCACCTATCGCATATACAATCAATAAATATTTTTACAAAAATTGTAGAAAATGCTTGACTTTGTTGCTTTAGTATGATAAAATACATTCATCTCATAAAAAAAGAAATGCGTTTGAGCAGAAACAAGTAGGGCTTGTTGGAGTCTTTAGAGAGTTGCCGGTTGCTGCAAGGCAATGACAAAGGCTTGTCTGAATACCTTCTGTGAGCAGTGCACCGAAAGGAAACGAGTAGGCTGCAACGGGTGTTCCCGTTATAGGACAAGGGTATTTATTGATACCTGATAAGGTCATTACCGTAAGGCTTTGGCGAATTGAGGTGGTACCACGGGAAGTTCTCGTCCTCAGACTAAATCTGTTGGGCGAGTTTTTTGTTTTCGCCCTAAAAAAGAAAGGGTGATTTTTTATGGGTATTAAAATTGGATTGTTGGTTGTTTTCTTCGGCGCAATGATTGCAGTAGGGCTTTATTGCAGAAAACACTCAACAGATGTCAGAGGTTTTGTTCTTGGCGGAAGAGCGGTTGGTCCATGGCTTACGGCTTTCGCATACGGAACATCATATTTCTCGGCAGTTATTTTTGTAGGATATGCAGGACAGTTTGGTTGGAAGTTTGGTATTGCTTCAACCTGGATTGGTATAGGCAATGCAGTACTCGGTTCACTGCTTGCGTGGATGGTTCTGGGACGCAGAACAAGACTTATGAGCCAGCATCTTGAAAGCTCAACTATGCCTGAATTCTTTGGCAAAAGGTACAGCAGTCCTGCTCTTAAGATTGCTGCATCAGCAATTGTCTTTGTTTTTTTGATTCCTTACACGGCATCGTTGTACAACGGCCTTTCAAGACTTTTTGAAATGGCTTTTCCAGGTGTCAGCTATTCTTTATGCGTAATTGTGATGGCGATTCTCACAGGTGTTTATGTTATTGCAGGCGGATATATGGCAACCGCAATTAACGATTTTATACAGGGTATTATTATGATTGTAGGTATTATAGCGGTGATTGAGGCTGTTCTCAGTCAGAACGGCGGATTTATTCAAGCGCTGAATGGTCTTGCGGAGATTAGTGTGGAAGGAAATGCCCCCGGTGCATTTAATTCCTTCTTTGGGCCTGACCCACTTGGGCTTTCTTTTGTGGTTATCCTCACTTCTTTAGGAACATGGGGTCTTCCGCAGATGGTTCAAAAGTTTTATGCAATTAAAAGTGAAAAGGACATAACTAAGGGTACAATTATTTCAACTGTATTTGCTGTTATTGTTGCAGGCGGATGCTATTTCCTTGGTGGTTTTGGCAGATTGTTTACAGATAAGCTTACATTTCTTCCTGATGGCTCAATCGCAGGTGGCTTTGATGCTATTGTTCCCTCAATGCTTTCAGGGCTTCCTGATATACTAATTGCGGTGGTTATTGTATTGGTGCTTTCGGCCTCGATGTCAACACTTTCATCACTTGTGCTGACTTCGAGCTCAACACTTACCCTTGATCTTTTAAAAGGTCACGTTGTAAAGAATATGTCAGAAAAGAAACAGCTTTTAATTATGAGAGTTCTGATTGTAGTATTTATTGCAATTTCTGCATACATAGCATTAAATAAGGATAAGCTCAGTGCAATTGCTGATATGATGGGTATTTCATGGGGTGCATTAGCAGGTGCATTTCTTGCTCCGTTTATGTACGGATTATACTGGAAAAAGACAACCAAGACCGCGGTTTGGGCAAGCTTTATATTTGGTTCAGGCATAATGTTGCTTAATATGATGATGCGAGGTTCATTCCCTGCTGTTATGCAGTCGCCTATAAACTGCGGGGTTATCGCAATGCTGGGCGGTCTGGTTATTGTTCCAATTGTCAGCATAATTTCAAAAAAAGCCGACAAAACATTGACAGAAGAAATGTTTGCTTGCTATAATAAAGAGGTAGTTGTCCCTGCAAAAAAATCTTTGGGCGATTAATACTGAATTATATACAGAAAGGACTGTCTGTTTTGCAGACAGCCTTTTCTGCCGTTTTAAAAAGGAGAAACAAAATGCCTATTACAGAAATTTTACAAAAGAATGCGGATTTTTATCCCAATGATGTGAGTCTGGTTGAAATCAATCCCACTCACGAAAGTCAGTCAAGGCTGACATGGCGTGAATATTCGCTTATTGAAGCAAACCCCAACGAGGCATACAGAAAGGAAATTACATGGAGCGAGTTCAACAAGCGTGCAAACCGCTTTGCAAATTTCCTTTTGTCAAGAGGAATAAAAAAGGGTGACAAGGTTGCGATTCTGCTTATGAACTGCATTGAGTGGTTGCCTATTTATTTTGGTGCACTAAAGACAGGGGCATTAGCTGTCCCCCTTAACTATCGTTATGCATCAGACGAGATAAAATACTGCCTTGAGCTCGCAGATGCAGATGTTCTTATTTTTGGCCCTGAATTTACCGGCCGTGTTGAACAGATTTGTTCACGGGTTAAAAGAATAAAGATGTGGCTGTATCACGGTGAGGATTGTCCCACGTTTGCAGAGAGCTATGACAATCTTATGGAATATGCATCGTCAAAAAACCCACAGATTAAATTGACCGACAATGACGATGGTGCAATTTATTTTTCATCAGGAACAACAGGTTTCCCCAAAGCAATTATACATAAGCACAGAAGTTTAGTTCACGCCTGTATGACCGAACAAAATCATCATTCGCAGACAAAGGACGATGTATTTCTGTGTATTCCGCCCCTTTATCATACGGGTGCAAAAATGCACTGGTTCGGAAGTTTTTTGGTGGGTGGAAAAGCGGTTATTCTTAAAGGAATCAAGCCTGAATGGATACTAAAAGCTGTTTCAGAGGAAAAATGTTCGATTGTATGGTTGCTTGTGCCTTGGGCACAGGATATCCTGGACGCCATTGAACGTGGCGATATCAAGCTTGAGGATTATCAGCTTTCACAATGGAGGCTTATGCACATTGGTGCACAGCCCGTTCCGCCTAGTCTGATTAAGCGCTGGAAAAAGTATTTCCCCGACCACGCATACGACACAAACTATGGTTTGTCTGAATCTATCGGACCCGGTTGCGTTCATCTTGGAGTTGAAAACGAGCATAAGGTTGGTGCAATTGGAAAGGCTGGTTTTGGCTGGAAAGTGAAAATTGTTGACGAAAACGGAAATACCGTTGAACGCGGCGATGTTGGCGAGCTTGCAGTTAAAGGTCCTGGTGTAATGACGGCATATTATAAGGATGAAAAGGCAACAAACGAGGTTCTTAAAGATGGCTGGCTGTTTACTGGGGATATGGCAACAGAGGACGAGGATGGATTTATCTTCCTGGTAGACCGCAAAAAGGATGTTATCATTTCAGGTGGTGAAAATATTTACCCTGTACAGATTGAGGACTTCCTGAGAAAGAACGACAAAATCAGCGATGTTGCCGTTATCGGTCTGCCCGACAGCCGTCTTGGCGAGATTTCGGCGGCAATTATCCAGATTAAGGAGGGAATGGAGGCAACAGAAGAGGAAATTAATGATTTTTGCCTTGACCTTCCCCGTTATAAAAGACCCCACAAGGTTATTTTTGCCGACGTTCCCAGAAATCCAACAGGTAAAATTGAAAAACCAAAGCTCAGACAAATATACTGCGGCGACAGCGTTGTTGCACAGCAGAACGAGATAAAATAAAACAGTTTGAAAGGAAGGGCATATTATGAAAAAGTTATTACTCGGTAATGCTGCGGTAGCCCGTGGTGCATATGAAGCAGGCGTAAATGTTGTTGCTTCATATCCCGGAACACCAAGCACAGAAATAACCGAAGAAATCGTAAAGTTTGAAGAGATTTATGCAGAATGGTCGCCAAACGAAAAGGTTGCAGGTGAGGTTGCAATCGGCGCATCAATTGCGGGGGCAAGAGCAATGAGCTGTATGAAGCACGTTGGTCTTAATGTAATGGCTGACCCTGTTTTTACTGTTAGCTACACAGGTGTTAACGGTGGATTGGTTTTCTGCGTTGCAGATGACCCGGGAATGCATTCTTCACAGAACGAGCAGGATTCAAGGCATTATGCAAGGGCATCAAAAATTATGATGCTTGAACCTGCAGATTCCTCAGAATGTAAGGAGTATACCCGTCAGGCATTTGATTTGTCCGAAAAGTTTGACACACCGGTATTTATAAGACTTTCTACCAGAGTTTCACATTCGCAGAGCCTTGTTGAGCTTGGCGAAAGAGCGGATGTTCCTGTAAAAGCATACGAAAAGAACCCTGCAAAGTATGTTATGATGCCGGGTAATGCTATCAAGCGTCACGTGGATGTTGAAAACAGAATTAAGGATTTAACCGAATTTGCTGAAACCACAGACCTTAACACAGTTGAGAACAACGGCGCTAAAATCGGTGTTATTACAGCAGGTATTGCCTATGAATATGCCAAGGAAGCCCTTGGTACATCAGCAGACTTTTTGAAGCTTGGTATGGTTTACCCTATGCCCAAGCAAAAGATTATAGATTTTGCAAAGAAGTATGACAAGGTTTATGTTATTGAAGAGCTTGACCCGGTTATTGAAGACCACTGCAAGGCATTGGGCGTTGATGTGTGTGGCAAAGAGCTTTTTACACTCCTTGGCGAATATACACCCTCAATGATAAAGAAGGCTGTTCTGGGCACAGACAGCCCCAAAACTATCGGGGCAGAGGAGGCTATTCCTGTAAGACCTCCCGTAATGTGTGCAGGCTGTCCCCACAGAGGAACGTTTTATGTCCTTAAAAAGCTTGGCCTTGTTGTGTCGGGTGATATTGGCTGTTATACCCTTGGTGCAACACCGCCCCTTCAGTCGGTTGACACAACCATCTGTATGGGTGCGTCGGTAAGTGCGGCACACGGTATGGCAAAGGCTCAGGGAGCGGAGTTTAACAAAAAGCTGGTATCTGTTATCGGCGATTCCACATTTATGCATTCGGGTATAACAGGTTTGGTTGATATTGTATATAACAAGGGCAATAATACGGTTATAATTCTTGATAATTCTATAACAGGTATGACCGGTCATCAGGAAAACCCCACAACGGGCAGAACAATCCGTGGTGAGGCAACCAAACAGGTAGATTTGATTGCCCTGTGTAAGGCTGTTGGAATTGACAGAGTAACAGTTGCCGATCCCTTTGATATTAAGAAATTTGAAGAGGTTGTAAAAACAGAGGTTAATGCCGCTGAACCGTCGGTTATTATTGCACAAAGACCCTGTGCACTGCTCAAAACAGTTAAGTATTCAGGAAACTGCAGAATTACAGACAAGTGTAAAAACTGCAAGATGTGTATGAAACTTGGATGTCCGGCAATTACGCTCAAGGATGACAAAGTTGTAATTGATGTAACCCAGTGCAACGGCTGTGGACTTTGTATAAATGTATGTCCCTTTGGGGCTATCGAAAAGGAGGAAAACTGATATGACAAAAAACATAATGATTGTTGGTGTTGGCGGTCAGGGAACACTCCTTGCAAGCAGAATTTTGGGTAACACAGTTATAAACGAAGGCTATGACGTCAAGGTTTCTGAGGTTCACGGTATGAGCCAGCGCGGCGGTAGTGTTGTAACCTATGTAAAATACGGTGACAAGGTACATTCTCCCATTGTTGACCGTGGCGAGGCTGACGTGATTTTAGCCTTTGAACTTCTTGAAGCATACCGTGCTCTTCCATATTTGAAGGAAGGCGGAAAGATTATTATTAATAATCAGCAGATTGACCCTATGCCTGTTATAACAGGAGCAGCGGCATATCCCGAGAATATTGGCGAAAAGATTGCGGCATTATGTGATACAACCATTGTTAATGCATTAGACCTTGCAAAGTCTGCAGGTAATATGAAGGCAGTTAATGTTGTTCTTATTGGCGTTATGGCGAAAACAACAGACATTCCGTACGAAAACTGGGTAGAAACCATAAAGACAACTGTTCCCGAAAAATTTCTTGAAGTCAACCTTAAAGCCTTTGAACTGGGATACAATTTATAATAATAAAATATTTATGCTCTGCAGTATAGAATTACTGCAGAGCTTTGTGTATTCGGGTTCAAATCATCAATAAAACCAAAAAGACAAGCCTTAATGACTTGCCTTTTGGTGGCGGAGAAGGACCACAGCCAAATCAGGGTGTGAGATTTAATCCAACCATACATTACATTCCTTATGAAATAGTAATGGAAAGAACCAAAGAATATTTACAAATAAAATAACTTAGAGCCGCATCAAAAATGATGCGGCTTTTGTAGTGCGTAATTTGAGTTAATTTGCCTGCTTTTTGGTCTAGCAGATAGATTCTATGTGAGTACTTTTGCTAAAACTGAATTGATACAAGAAACAATATAGACATACGTACTAATAGTAGGTGTAACAGAAAAAATATTTTCTTGTCAAAAAAATAGAATCAATTGACAAAGCGTTACTGATGTAGTATAATAGGTTAAAATGGTTTATTTTGCTAAAATAGCTGAGGTGATACGGTTGAAAATGAATAAATTTGAAGAATTATGCGACAAAGTCAATAAGATAATTGAATTAGTAGACAAGGTTCCTTCGGAAATGAAAAGCGATGTATTTGCAACTCTTTTTGAAAGTGCAAAAGAATGTGGTGCTCAAAACTTATATGAAGAAGAAATTTTGAAGCTATCTGAGAACAAGCAATCTTTAAAAGAATATATTTCAGAGAAAAAACCGGTTAGCAATATAGAACGTTCATTATTGTTTGTATATTATTTGGAGGTATTGGGTGTACAAGCTATTTCTTCTAAACACGTTGCGGCTTGTTACAACATTTGTGAACTTAATGAGCCTGGAAATTTAACACAAAATCTTAGAGATGCTTGTAGCACCAGATATGGATACTTAGAAATAGAGCAGAATTATTTCCATACAACAGAAAAAGGTAAGCAATTTTGCGTGTCTGAATCTTAAGAAATCTTTATTACTATAAAAAAGGGGAGGGAGTATAATGCCGAAAGATAAGTCTAAAAACAGAAAAAAACTCTCCCGTTTCTGGAAAATAATCCTATTTGTATTAATCCTAGCTTTAATAATTCATAGTGTTTTAATCACAGTATTATCTATTACTATCCAGACATTCCCGGTAATAAGAATGATTTATGAAATGATTAATAAAGCATTAGTTATGTTTTATACAGTATTATTGGTTGGTGGAGGAACGATTGCAGGCATTTTATCTGGAATGAAAAAAATTAAAACAACCCCAATAATTCAATGGATAAGAAAATTTTTAATAATCTGTTGCATTGTTGCGGTTTTTATGTCACCTATTTTGATTGTAAATGGGGCTTGCTCTCCTGTAATTGAGCATTTTGAGGAGAAATACAAAGTAGAAGTGAAAAAAATTGAAGAAGAAAATATTATCAATAAAAAGGATGATGTTTTAATAATTGTTGATTATAAGGACCCACTTTTTAATAAATATAATCCTTCTTTTTTGGATGATAATAAATATTTGATTTCTGATGAAATAGTCAAGACCATTAAGAAACCTATTATAAACTTTAATGCAAATGTTGACAAACCAAATTATGAAAGAGAAACTCAAATAGCAAAGGATTATGAACTGGTTTATAATTATATCCGTTCACAAGATTTATTTAAAGAAACAATCGAAGAAAGATTAGACTATCCAAAGAAAATTGTATATCATAGAAATGTGGCGAATGATTATTTTAAGTCATCTGAGAATCAAAGACAGCTTGGTTTGAGGTATAAGGAGGCAGGCGACGACTATCATACTTTTAAAAAGTTTGATGAGGCAACGATGCAATATATAGATGCAATTTTCTGGAGTTTAACCGGACTTCAAACATCATATAATGAAACAGAAGAAGCTTCTGATATCAGGCATAAATTGATTGAAAATATCATTGCTTCATATAGAGAAATTGCTTCTGTATCAGATAAGAACGGGGAAATGTATCAAAGAGCCGCAATAATGATGGATATATTTGAATATGTTAAAATACAGATAAGATAGAAATGTATTTTATAACTTTTTACAATTCTTTGTTTTTGATGACACAGCTTAATATTAAATACCAAAGTACAGTTATGAAAATAGCTGTACTTTTTTCTGTCCTTTAATATCTATAACATTTCTCTAAGGTACAATTGCTTTCTTGATTTTTTAAATGTGTTCTGTCTTTTTTCACCTTAATTATGACTTTCCCCCAAATGTCGAGCTCCATAAATATTTCAATCACTTCGCGTTTATATAATGCACAAAATGTTAGTATCAAAATCATAATAATTAAAACTGATGAAAGGACCATTAAAAACATAATATTACCTCTTTTCTTTTGAAACTATCTTAGCTTATCTATAAATACTATATTCACTTTATTTCCAAAATATTCTATTATGTTTTAATAAACCTAAAATATCTATTTTCTTTGACAAAAAATAGAGGTTATAGATTGACTCCAAAGTATATTGTAATAAAGTTTTTGAAAAACCTTTTTGTAAATAAATGTAAAGTATAAAAATGTTGAATTTTATATTTTTTTGTGATATAATGCAGAATTATTAAATAGTCAAAGGGGTAAATATTTCAAATGACAGATATGTTGAGATTTTATATATGTGATGATGAAAATTTATATGCAAACACAATCAAAGACAAAATTAGTATGTATATGACTGCATTTAGTGATGACGAGCCATATAACATATCTATTTTTAATGATGGAGATAGTCTGCTAAAAGAATTTGACAGACAATTTGCTGATGTAGTAATGTTGGATATTGATATGCCTAAAATGAATGGTTTTGAGGTTGCTTCTCTCATTCAAAAACGAAAAGAAGATATTATAATACTATTTATTACCAATCACGAAGATAAAGTCTATCAATCCTACGATTATCACCCTTTTTGGTTTATCCGTAAAAGTCATTTATCAGATTTAGATGTAATACTTCCTAAACTAATGCGAAAGATTGAGGTTGAAAAAGAGAAAAAGAAACTTACATACAATCTTGAAACTGATAGCAGAACTTTGGAATTGAATATAAATACTTTGATATATATAGAATCCTTTAAAAATGACATTATTATAAAAGATAAAATTGCAGATGATGTGCAAGTCAGGTGTAAAATATCAAGTGTAGAAAAACAATTATACCCCTTTGACATTATACGTATACAAAATGGAGTATTAGTGAATTGTAGGTTTATTTCAAAAATAACGAGCAGAGAGGTTATTTTGACAAACGGAGTTGCTTTTGGTTTAAGCCGTTCACGGATAGAAACTGTAAAAGAAGAATACCAAAATTATGTAAGGAGTAAATTGATATGACCGAAGTGTTTTTTGAAATTAGTATAAATCTAATTGAAACCTTAATAACTACTGATTTTATTACAAGGTATCTTGGCGTGAAACATAAAAGTGCGAAATCAAATATAGGATTTATGTTTTGTTGGATTGTATCGTTTATAGAGTTATGTGTCATAAATAGCATTGTAGAATTTGAAACATTAGGAGTATATATACCTATAATAATATATTTTGTGTATGCTATGCTGTGCCTAAAAGGTGGAATGTGGCTTAAACTTTGGATAGCAATTTTAGCACAATTAATAGTATATGTGATTGCTATTACTACTAATTTGATAATTTGCTATATTATAGGGTATGACCCTAATGATATGATAACTGTTTTTAATAGTACGAGAATTATAGGCGTTATTATGACAAAAATAATTCATTTTTATACAACGAGGGTTATATTAAAAACAAAATACAAAAATCCTCTTGACAATCATAAAGGATTGATGTTAGTTTTTATACCTATGGTTTCTCTTGTGTCATTAGGTGCTTTGATGAAAGCGGCTATGTATAATTCAGAAATAAAATTATATATATTGATAGGAATGGCATGTATTGTCCTTGCAGATATAATGACATATTATTTCTTTATCATTATAAATCGTGAATATGAAAACACCATAAAATCAAAATTACTTGCACAGCAAAATGAAAATTTAAAAAATAAAATTGCGGATAATGAAGCTTTTGTTAATGAAATGAAAACTGTCCGCCATGATATAAAACATCAGCTTTTCACCATACTTAAATATATTGATGATGAAAAAGATGCAGAAGCAAAAGAATATATCGGGGTATTGACAAATAATTATTTACCGCATATACTCAGCTATATTGATACTGGCAATACAGTATTTGATTCTATTATAAACGCAAAAATTGCAGTCTGTAATCAAAAACATATTTTTATGGAAGTCAATATAAAAAATGGGACAGATTTGCATATTTCTCCGGCAGAAATAGCTGTGATGTTTGGGAATTTGTTGGATAATGCTATTGAAGCTGCATGGTTTACCGATGATAAAAGAATAACTGTGGATATACATACTAACGAAAATTATTTGATTATATCTGTTAAAAACAGCATTAAATCATCTGTTTTGCAAACAAATGAAGAACTTGTCACTTCCAAGAATGATAAGGAACTTCACGGAATAGGTATAAAGTCTGTAAAAAATATTGTAAACAAGTATAATGGAATGATACAGTTTTATGAAGAAGAAAATCAGTTTTGTTGTCATATTATGATTGCTATAAATGAATAAATTTAAAAATAATCCTCGCCGTAGGATTATTTTTTTTGCCAATTTTACCAAAATTGTGTTAGCTATCACATTATTTGTGTCAGCCGTCACAAGCTATGTAAATTTTGTAATATAAGTGCTATAATCAAATTATCAGAAAGGAGGAATAAATGAATAGGTTAGCAAGTGCTATTACGAATTATTATTGCAAGAAAAATATAATTGCAGAAGATAAGAAAGAAATATATTGCTATGGTTTTCAGCTTATAATGGCAGACATAATCAATTATACAATAATTATAGCATTGGGAATTATACTTAACAGAATAATAGACAGTATGGTGTTTTTAATAATCCTATGCGGTATAAGACAGTTTAGTGGCGGATTCCACGCAAAGACTTTTGCTGTATGTAGGTTATCATTGATTGCGACATATATATGTGTATTGTCTTTATCCTTTATTATTTCAAAAATAAATAATGTATATGTAGTTTTAATAAACGTTATATGCTTTATATTTATTTCTTATTTTGCACCGATTGAACATCCTAATAAGCCTATGACATCATTGCAGAAAAAAAGAAACAAATTAAAATCAATAATAACATCAAGTGTTGTATCTGTGGCATCAGTTATTTTAGTAGCTATGGATATGGCAGTAGGTGTTACTATATCAATAACATTATTAGCGGTGGCATTTTGGATGCTTGTCAGCTTACTAATGAGAAAGGGGGACACGAAAAATGTTTAATTGGATTAGCAATTTATTTGCAGGAGCTGCTTTAGATGCTGCAATATATTCAGCAGGATTAGCATCTACAGGCGGTATGCATCAGATGAAAGAGCCGAAAGGCTTGCAGAAATTAGCAGAAGAAAGCAAAAACTGCAAAAACAAATAAGTTGGTGATTAGTATGCAGGGATTTTTGTCAATGGGTATACCCATTGATGATATGTATACATATCATCAAAACAAGCACTAAGTGTAATATTGAAAAGGCATTAGTTTGATAAATATTTCACAAGTAGTTTGAAATGTGTGAATGTATTTATGAATTCCCCATATAGAACATATATAAAATGCAACTTAGCGAGGTTGTCGCACACAAAAAATAAGTATTTTCATTTTGTGAAATCGGGATTTTATAAATATTAACGCATATCAGCAATATGTATCAAAAATATAATATAACGATAACTATAAAAAGAGAGAAACCACCACTCAAACAGAATAAGGACTTTGCCAGAACTTAATGATTGAACGGCGGAATCTCGATAGATAATTATATACTTCTTTTGCACTTTTGTCAATCGAAAATATAGTTATCGAGTTAGTTTCGTTATAAAAAACGAAAGACTAACTATTAAAAGTCAATAGGTGAAATGAAAAAAGTTGAAAATTTTATCTAATAAAAACAGGTATGGCAAACAGACTTCCCAAAGGAAGCCTCAAAAAGGTATTAGGAAACAAATTATGCAACAGGAAGGTAA
>JAZNCI010000039.1:0-4364 GCA_045587485.1 Clostridia bacterium | reverse complement strand
GTTTTTTTCTATATTTTTTTAGTACGTCGGATTACGAATTTTATTCGTAATCTATTAAAAGTTGTCCGAAATGTCCGTTTTGTCCGCTTATAATAAAATTAGGGGTTAGGGGTTAGGGGATGTGCCCCTAAGAGTATGCGTTCCCCATTGGGGACGGGGAACGCATATATACAGGTATTTTTTAAACATATATGGCGACACGGAAAGGTGAACATAAAACACAGCCAAGACCAACTCGATGAAGAATTCAATAGATACAGGGTCGCCGCCGTGATAATTACAAACATAGAAGGAGAAACCCCTTTGCTGAGGTTTATGGTTTTTTATTTATATTTATATTTATATAGTTTTTGGGGGACAGCCCTGTTATATCCTTAAATCTTCTTGAAAAATATACATAGTCTAAATATCCGCATTTTTCTGCTATTTCGGCTAAGGGAAGGGAGTCTTTATATATATCAATCAGATAACGTGCATGATTAATTCGCATTTCTGTTAATAGCTCAACAGGGGTTTTCCCTGTTAATATTTTAAACTGTGCACGAATATAGTCTTTGGCATATCCGCTTTTTTTAAAAATATCATCTATGTTGAGGTTTGAGTCGTAAAAGTTATGGGAAATTTTAGTTAGTATATCTTGAAGCACTATGTTTATGTTTTTTTCGGTTTGTATGTTTTGCAACAGAAAATGAGCAAGGGCATCTGAAAGCGATAAAAGATATTCAGGATTTGAAAATCTGTTGTCAAAAATCATTTTCATCAGAAATTCACCATTTTTTTCGGCATTGTCCATAACGACCATTGGTGAAGAAAGGGAGAAAATGTGGTTGAAGTCACCGTGTATAAAAAATGTCTCGGCCTCTTCAGTGTATTCTGAAAAATGCAAGGTATTTGGAGGTACAATAATAAATTTTCCTGAAGAAACAGGTATATTATTTTCTGAAAAACAAAACCTTCCTGCACCCTTACGATAAAAAATTATTTCATAGCAATTGCATTTATGCTCAGAGCAAGAATGATTTATATATCCTACAGAAGTATTCATAGTACATCACCCAGGTTATTATAGCATAAACCTATGTTTTATGCAAGTTTATTTATAAAAAAACATAGTAAAAAAATATGCACGGTGGTATTATGTTAAAGGCTTATGAAAATAAAAAAGTGTGAGGCGAAAAACTATGAAAATGAAAAATGTCGATATGCTTTCTGGTTCAATCACCAAGGGGCTTCTTTCAATGGCAATTCCTATTATGATAATGAACATTATGCAATCGCTGTTTACCATTATTGATATGACGGCGCTTGAATATTTTTCGTCAGATTCTGATGTTGGTGCCATAGGCGTCTGCGGAGTACTTATTTCAATGGTAACAACCTTGCTGATAGGCGTTTCATCAGGTGCAAATGTTGTTGTTGCAAAACGAATAGGGCAAAGGGACAAGGAGAGCACCAATAATGCTGTAATGACAGCAATTCTCACGTCGATTGCAGGCGGTTTGCTTTTGTTGGTTATTGGAGTTATATTTGCCGAGAAATTTCTCAATATGGTAGATTGTCCCCCAACTCTTCTTCCGAAAGCAGTAAATTATTACAGAATTTATTTCCTTGGCGTTCCGATAATGATGTTTTATAACTTCTGTGCATCTGTTTTAAGAGCAATCGGTGATACAAAAAGCCCGATGGTTTTTTTAATACTTGCAGGAATTGTTAAAGTTTTATTTACCATTATATTCCTTATGTTTACAGATATGACGGTCGAGGGAGTTGCGCTGGCTACGATAATTTCTCAGTTGATGGCAGGTGTACTTGCCTTTATAACCATACTGAAAAATGATGATATAATTCGCCTTGATTTTAAAAAGATACGTTTTTACGGCAGGGAATTAAAGGAAATGCTCTTTTTGGGAATTCCTACAGGGCTTCATAATTTTATGACTACATTGGCAAATGCAGTAATTGCCACAGCAGTAAACGGCTTTGGGGAGAATGCTGCAACAGGGGTTTCGATTGCAAACCAGTTTGACAATATATTATATTTGATTACTATGGCTCCGGCGCTTGCAGCAATGCCGTATGTCGCACAGAATGCAGGCGCGGGAGATATAAAGCGCGTAAAGAAGACTGTCGCACAGGCAACTTTAATTACGATTGCTTTTGGCGTAAGCTTTGGTGCGCTTACATCTATCTTCTCAGGACAGCTTTCATCAATTATGACCTCTAACCCTGAAATAATAGCCTTCTCAAAACAGAGGCTGATAATAGTTGCAAGTACATACTTTATCTGCGGAATAAACGAAGTACTGGGTGGAACACTAAGAGGTCTTGGCAAACCTATTGTACCAACAATCTCAACACTTATATATATGTGTATTATAAGATTCCCCTGGGTTTACTTTATCTTCCCGTTATACCCGAGCCTTACCTTCCTTTATCTCATCTGGCCGATAGGATGGATACTTTCAACAATAACTCAGCTTTTTATATGTTTCCCCGAAATTTCGAAATTGAAAAAAAGGGTCGAAGCGATAAATTAAATCATATACATACAAAAAGTGCTTCTGCAAATTTGCAGAAGCACTTTTTTTAACAGGGAAAAACACATAGTTTTTCGATAATTATGCGAAAGGAGCTATCTGAATAACAAAAGAGGACTACTTCTCAGTAATCCTCTTTGAAGTTTTAAATGGACTATTTCATATCTTTAATAGCCGCTTGCCGGAGTGTTAAGCCAACATATCGGTGATATGTTGGTAACGAAGGATTGCAAAATGCAAGAGCATTTTGGGATTGGGACAAAACGCTTGCGTTTTAACCATCATGCGAAGACAGCTATCTGAATAACAAAAGAGGGCTACCGAGTGGTAACCCTCTTAATTTGTTTGAAAATGATATTACTTCATATCCTTGATAGCTGCCTGCCGAAGCGTAAAAAAGGTGCCGATGGCACGTTTTTAGCGGAGGTTTACAAAAAACGAGAGTTTTTTGTAATTGGGACAAAACGCTTGCGTTTTAACCATCATGCGAAGAGCAGCAATAAAAGAAATAGAGGAGTATCAAGTGATACTCCTCTTAAATAACGTAAAGTTATTATTTCATGTCTTTTATAGCTGCCTGAGCCGCTGCTAAGCGAGCAATCGGAACACGGAAAGGTGAACATGAAACATAGTCAAGACCAATTCGGTGGCAGAATTCAACAGATACGGGGTCGCCGCCGTGCTCACCGCAGATACCGCAGTGGATTTCGGGTCTAACCTTTGTACCCTTTTCAACAGCCATTTCCATAAGCTGACCAACACCTGTCTGGTCGAGCTTTGCAAACGGGTGGTTCTCAAAGATTTTTGCATCATAGTATGCATCCAGGAACTTACCTGCATCATCACGTGAGAAGCCGTAGGTCATCTGTGTAAGGTCGTTTGTACCGAAGCAGAAGAATTCAGCCTCTGTTGCGATAGCATCAGCTGTAAGACATGCTCTGGGGATTTCCATCATTGTACCAACTTCGTAGTGGAGGTCAGCACCTGCTGCTGCGATTTCAGCATCTGCTGTTGCAACAACGTCGTTTTTCACGAACTTGAATTCCTTAAGGTCACCAGGGAGAGGAATCATAATTTCGGGAACTACGTTCCAGTCGGGGTGAGCCTTCTTAACATTGATAGCAGCTCTGATTACAGCCTTTGTCTGCATCTTTGCGATTTCGGGATATGTTACAGCAAGACGGCAACCACGGTGACCCATCATGGGGTTGAATTCGTGGAGTGATGCGATAATTGCCTTGATGTCTGCAACTGACTTGCCCTGAGCATCAGCCAGAGCTTTGATGTCAGCTTCCTCTGTAGGAACGAATTCGTGGAGAGGAGGATCAAGGAATCTGATTGTAACGGGGTTGCCCTCAAGTGCTTCGTAGAGCTTTTCAAAGTCGCCCTGCTGATAAGGAAGAATCTTATCGAGTGCAGCTTCTCTTTCGGTGGCTGTGTCTGCACAAATCATTTCACGGAATGCAGCAATTCTTTCTGCTTCAAAGAACATATGCTCTGTACGGCAAAGACCGATACCTTCAGCACCCAGTTCCTTAGCCTTTTTAGCATCGCTGGGTGTATCTGCATTTGTTCTAACTTTAAGAGTTCTGAACTTGTCAGCCCATTCCATAATTCTGCCGAATTCGCCTGCGATTTCAGCAACAACTGTGGGGATAATACCGTCATAGATGTTACCTGTTGAACCGTCGATTGAAATGTAATCGCCTACAACAAATGTTTTGCCTGCAAGAGTGATCTTCTTGTTTTCTTCGTCCATATTGATATCGCCGCAGCCTGATACGCAGCAAGTACCCATACCACGAGCAACAACGGCTGCGTGTGATG
>JAZNCI010000038.1:0-2483 GCA_045587485.1 Clostridia bacterium | reverse complement strand
GTGTAGCGCAGCTGGTAGCGTGCTTGAATGGGGTTCAAGAGGCCGGAGGTTCAAGTCCTCTCACTCAGACCATTACGAGTGTTCTTATAGGATTTAAGAAGTTCTATGAGAACACTCGTTTTTTATTGCCGTATATGTTTCATACTGCTACACAGGCTCTTGTGTCAAAGTGAACATCTACACCTTGTCTTGTATGGATTTTAACGCTGTTTTCAGGTATCAAATCCATATCAGGAATTTCAAGTGTACCTATGCAAGTGTAATGTATTTTAAGTCTTTGTACTGTCTTACCGTCAATCTTTTCAGATTGGTAAACCTCAATTTTGTCGATAAGCTCATTCAGCATTTGCGGAGTGAGCTTTTTTGCTCTTGTGTATTTTCGTACCGTAGCAATAAACATATCCGTTGAAACATTTTTACTCTTGCCATTTGAGATTTCGTCTTTAAGGTTTTGTATCTTCTCATTGACGGCTTTTTGCTCGTCCTCATACTTTACGGAAAGTTTCGCAAATCTATCATCAGAGATTTTACCCATTGCGTTGTCCTCGTATATCTTTTCAAACAAGATGTCAAGTTCTTTATCTCTTGCTTGCAGTTTTTTGAGTTCGCTTTCCTTGAATTGCATTTCCTGTTCAGCAGATTTTAAGGAGCTACCCATAACAAGTTTTGCAAAAGCATTTTCATACCTTGTCGCAAATCTTGTCAATCTTCGTATTTCTCCAAGTACAACCTGTTCAAGAAAATCGGTACGGATATAATGCGAGGATTCACAAATCTTTCTTTTACCTCTGTTATACCCCGTGCAATTAAAGTATGTAATTTCTTTGTTGCCTTGATTGAAATGAAAATTGAGATTGCTTCCACAGTCCGCACATTTGAGCAAGCCGGAAAACATATTCTTTTCGCCGTCTGCTTTTTTGCGTTTTCTCACTTTACCTCTTTTTTCTTGTATCTTCTCATACACAGCCCTTTCAATAATTGCAGGGTTAACATCTTTGAAGATAACAATATTTTCAGGCTCGTTAGCATAACGCTTTTTATTCTTATACGATTTTGAATAGGTTTTGAAATTGATTATATCGCCGCAATACTCTTGTGTGGTGAGAATTTTAACTATCATTGAAGAAGTCCAAGCATAAGGATTTTCGCTAACCTTTTTATGAGGCTTTTTTATCCCTTTGCTTATCCAATAATGAACAGGGGTTAAAATTTTGTCTTGCTCAAAAATAACGGCGATTTGCTCTGTTCCGTAATCTTGCATATACATACTGAACGCACGACGGACAACGAAAGCAGCTTCTTCATCAATAAGCCAAGTCTTTTTATCGTTGGGATTTTTCATATACCCATAATGCGGAGCTGAAAGTGGCTCACCTGAATTGCCCTTAATCTTATTGCTGATACGACGCTTTTTACTTATATCACGTGCATACCATTCATTGAAAAGATTTTTGATAGGTGCAAGTTCATTTTCGCCCTCTTGTGTATCTATGTTATCTGATACGGCTACAAGGCGTATATCGTGTTCAGGCAAAAATTCCTCTGTCAGTTTTCCAACCTCGATATAGTTTCGGCCTATACGGGAAAGGTCTTTTACAAACAGTGCAGAAGATTTATTATTTTCAAAATCCTCAATCATTCTGATATAGTCAGGTCTATTCATTGTTACGCCGGAAATACCGTCGTCAATATAAATCAATAAGTTTGTATATCCCTTTTCCTTTGCTTCTTTGGTAAGTAGCTTTTTTTGATTTCCTATACTGTAACTTTCGCCCTCCAAATTATCGTCTCTGCTCAACCGCAAATACAACGACGCTGTGGTTTCTCTCTTTTTATTACTTTTCGACTGTCTCATTAGTCCTCCTTTCCGACAGTCAAATAAGCACTTAACCTACATATATATTATACCGTGCTTTTTTTGACTTGTCAGCCTGTTTGAATAAAGTTGTGCAACTTTTTATTCTTTTTGTGTCATAAGGCGGAGTAAGACAGCCCCTAAAGTTTCAGAATTTTCCGTTTTGAAAACGCGCTCGACAATAAAAGAATTTTTATCAAATTCGTAAGTGGTTTTATCCGTCAAAGAGCTGTCGGCTCTATGACAGTTCTCGTTGGTTTTAGGGTTAGTATTTTCAGCCATAGGCCACACCTCTTTCATCAAAATATTTATCCAAAAATTTATATGACAAAAACGGACGGCTGCCAGCTTGCAGCTCCACAGGGAATTTCACCACTCGGCCTATGCTTATAGGTGCGCCGCGCAATGCTTTGAGGGCGTTCAACGCGGGAGTATCATTATTCAGTATGAACGTCCTTGCTTGCAGAAAGCCACCTCTGCAATTACGGTACAAATATTTATCGCTCGTTCCCGCTGGAAGTCGTGGCGTATTTGCCGTAGAGCTCGGCTCATACCTTTCGTGTCCGTTTCATCTATGACTCCCATTCGCTGGGAGTGTTTTTCAAAGAACAATTTTTATTTAAGACTT
>JAZNCI010000037.1:0-10578 GCA_045587485.1 Clostridia bacterium | reverse complement strand
TGGGTGGGTGAATATTACCCCATAGCAGAAAAATAAGAGTGTGAAAGTGGCGTTTTTCGTGAAAATCTCCCCCTTTAATGTCTGAATAGATATAGGAAAAATATGCCTTAAAAATCGTTTAAGTTGTTGATAATGAGTGTTTATGTGTGTTTTTGTGATAAAAAATAAGGAAAAACAGCATATCAGCCCCATTTAAGGGCTGTTTAAGGGAGTTTATGGGAGAACGAGAGCCTGAACACATTTATCCTGCATTTGCAACGCCAGAAGTCCGGGCATCCGAGACATCTTTCCCCTTTTCTCGTTCAAGTTGTGCGATCCGTTCTTTTAGTCTGCCAATTTCTTCTGCCTGCTGCATCATTGTGTCGTAATATTTTTCGCTATGTGTGATGCGTTCTTTAAGTTGGGCATTTTCTTCTGTTAATCTGAGTAGTTTGCTTGTTTGGCTATTAAATTCCTGTTGCGAGGTAGCTTTTTCGCTTAAAGCAAACTCCATTAGCGCATTCTCTGCGTTATTAAACATTTGATAGTGAGAAATAGAAATACCATTATTTACGTCGCTTACAACTTCAACCTGAATATCGTGCTCTAATCTTCTGAAAAAATCAGTCCACATCTCCCCTTCCCCATTAAGAAGCCAGCGCAAATTGATTATTGCAGAATATTCTGTATCTGCAAACCTATTGAAAAAATCATAACTTGGAGCACATTTCTTATTTATAATATCATAAATAGTTTGTGCCCTATTGTACCCTAATATTTTAGCAAAATTATTGGCCGTTGTTGCGCAGCATTCAATAATCGCCTCAATTCTTGCAGAAATTTCTGCAATTTTTTCTTGATTTGTTTTCATATTTCAGAAAATTCTGTAACTTTGCACCGTATTCCAATAAGAACGGCTGCCAAAATTACTAAAAATAGCCGAGAAAAACGAATGTTGAACAAACTAAAACGTAAAAGGACAATGAAGACGTACAAAACAAATGAGTGCTTGGGTCGCCTATCGGCGTACCTCGTTGCAATGAAAAAGCCTTTTCAATTTGATGGCTTTTCAATAGAGTTCACAGCAGGGGATTTGTTTATGACAGTTATGGGCGAAGATGACCCGCGTCTGGCAAGGGTTAAATTTGAAATAATTTAATGTAAAAGGATATGAGACAGTACATTCACGTAACAAAAGAAACACGCGAGTTTTTAAGCAAGGCATTTGACATTGAGCCTCGCACAGTTTATAACGCCCTGAACTTTGTCAAGGATAATGACCTTGCAAAGCGTGTGCGTAAGCTCGCCTACGAAAAAGGCGGCATCCTGATGTGTCTGGGTGAGTGGATGGAGACTTTCCACGACCACGACAATGTTATGCGTCAGTACCTACCTAATGGCGTGCTGTTGGAGTTCGACAAGAACGATGGCAGCGGTGATGTATATCACAAGGGCAGATGTGTGCGCCATTATGAAAATCTACTGTGGTCGGATATTAAAGATGTTCAAGCCTACGGGTTGTCTTTGAGATAAGGAGGGAGATATGGAATATTACGCAAACACATTGTGCATAAGCCATAACGAGCTTGTCGGCGGTATTATGACGGCTGCAACCATCAAGAACTTGCGCCGCCGTGACCAACTTCGACAGGTGCGTCGTGGTTGCTATGACACTCCTGCGTTGTTTGCTGTTGATAGTCTGCCCTTGAAATACCGCACAGAGGTTTATCGCCGTTACCCAGACCTTAAAGAACAAGCCGAAAGCAAGCCATTTATGGATACGATTATACCCGATGGCGAGGCAATACAGTTTTACGAGACTTACAAACTTGCCGATGGCAGGAACTTGAAACCGGAAGTGCAAGCAATGTATGCCAATAACTGTGCTATAATGAATGCCTTTCGCCGTGTGATAGAGACTGCCAACAGTCATCGCTTGCGTCAGTCGAAACCGAAGCTTAACAAGAGTGAATTTTGGAAAAAGGCAGCAGCAGCTCTTCCGCGTCTTGCTGACCGTTTCCCTCACTCCTTACCCGAAAGCGAAAGACGCCTACAACGCAAGTTTAATGAGTACCTGCACGTGGGTTATGAGTGCTTTATCAGTAAGAAGTTCCTTAATAAGAACAGCGCAAAGGTGGATAGCGACGAAAAAGAGGGTTTGCTTGCCGGACTTATGGCCCACCACAATAACCTTGACAATGCTTTTATAGCAAAGGCTTACAATGCCGTTGCGGAAGCAAAAGGTTGGGAGCCGATAACTGCATCGGCTGTTGGTGTATGGCGTGAGAAGACCGACCTTATAACGGCAGCCGGCAGACTTGGCGTGTCGAATTTCAGAAACCACAAGAGTATGCAGGTGAAACGCAGTCGCCCGACAGCTCCATTCTTAATGTGGACGCTTGACGGTTGGGATGTGGAACTCTTGTATCAGGACACGAAGACAGACAGCAGAGGACACAGCGTCACAACCTACCATAACCGTTTGACGGTGGTTGTTGTGCTTGACCCTTGTATCAATTACCCGATAGGCTTTGCCATAGGAACACACGAGACTCCCGAATTGATAACAGCAGCCCTGCGTGATGCTGCAAAGCACAGCGAGGAACTGTTCGGTGTTATGCTTCGTGCCAACCAAATACAATGCGACCATTATGCCATTAAGGCAATGACACCGCTTTACAATGTGATGGGTGATAAACTGACACCTGCACGAGTAAAGAACGCAAAGGCAAAGGTTGTAGAGCCTTATTTCGCACACCTAAATAAGACCTATTGCAAGCTGTTCAATAATTGGTCGGGTTATGGAGTAACGACAGATCCGAAACGTCAGCCAAATTCTGAGGCTCTTAACAAGTTGCGTCATACATTCCCGGACGAGGCAGGCGTGCGTGAGCAGATAACACGCATTATGCAAATGGAACGCAGCAGTAAGGTTGAGCAGTTCCGTGCGATGATGGAGTTCTTGCCGGCAGAACGCCGTTTGCCATTGAGCCGAGAACAGTTCCTGCTGAACTTCGGTGCCGAAACAGGCTTTAAGAACGCCATTGAGGGCTGCGGTTTGAGACCTACATTGTTGGGCGTTAAGCGTGATTATGATTGCTTTGACATTCGTTTCAGAGAGCACGCAGGTACACGCTGGACAGTCAAGTATGATCCGGACAACCTTAGCGAGGTGCTTGCAGTGAATGAGGACGGCAGTCTTCGCTTTATGCTGAGTGAAAAGTATGTGCAGCCTATGGCTTTGGCTGACCGTAAAGATGGTGATGTAGAGCAGTTGCAACGAGTGCAGGAGTTTAACCGACAATTAGAGGGACACGTTACTACCCAGCTTGCACTCAAATATGCCGCAGGAGCCGAAGCAATCAGAGAACTACCGCAGGCAGATACATTGCACCGCTTACTACTCTGCGACAGCGACGGACAGCATAAGTTGCCAAAGGCCCAGAGACGACTTAAAGCGGCAGAGGTTGAAGCCATAGAGGTTAAGACGGTGGAAGTTCCTGTAATACCGCAGGGAGCAGCAGCAACAGATATAGACGATTATTCAATTTTCTAAAAAGATACAACGATGCAAAAGGACGAAAGAACACAGATTGCAGCACGCTTGAAAGACTATTGCGTGCAAAAGGGCAGCCAGAATAAGGCAGCCAACAGTTTGAATGGCGTGAGCTCTGCCACAGTGAGCAAAGTATTAGCGGGTGATTGGGACACCATTAGCGACGAGATGTGGCGTACAATAGCCTCGCAGATAGGACACGAAACAAGAGGCTGGCAGATAGCAGAAACACGAGCTTACAAGCGTATGGCGTTCCTGCTGAACAACGCAAAGACTGACAGCCTTGTGATGGCGGTAACAGGTGATGCCGGTTGTGGCAAGACAGAAGCCATCAAGAACTACACAGCAGCCAACAAGAATGTTTATCACTTGTGCTGTTCCGAGTATTGGAACAGGCGTACATTTATGGGCAAGCTCTTGCAGTGTATGGGCGTGGATTATACCGGCTCAACCGTAAGCGATATGATGGACGATATTATCGACAACCTTAAACGCAAGGAAAGACCTCTTATCGTGCTTGACGAAGCCGATAAATTGACAGACCAGGTATTCTATTTCTTTATCAGTCTTTACAACCAGTTAGAGGACCATTGCGGCATTATCCTTTGTGCTACCAACTACCTTGAAAAGCGTATCAAAAAGGGCTTGCGTACCAAACGCAAGGGCTATGAGGAAATATACAGCCGTATGGGGCGCAAGTTCGTGGAGTTGCAGGTCATCAACAGCGAGGATGTGGCTGCGGTGTGTGTGGCCAATGGCGTAACAGACGCTAAGGATATTAACCGAATTATTGACGATTCAGATTGCGACTTGCGACGCGTAAAGCGTGCAGTGTGGGCAATGCAGAAAGGAGGCAAACAATGAACTTAAACGAAGCAAAAGATTATTCTATGGATAATGGACGGTACCCTGTGTTTTTTAGTACACAGGTTGGCTTGGATTTTAAGCTAAAATCCAACCCTGAATACTATCCAAAGGTTAATAATCCTCGTAGGGTTGTAATTAGGGTGAGTAGTTTTATTGGGATTTGCGGTGGTGCTCGCCATTATTATGCAACCATAGAGGCAGACGGTATAAGCATTTGCTATGATAAGCAAACGGAATCAGGTATAAAAACTTGGACGGTTAGTGGTTATCTCGGGGAGGAATTTAAGAAACTGCCATCGCATATTCGTGACTTGTATTCCTCAAAATATATAATAGACGTCTGCAGGAGGGTGACCACAAGCGATATTCAAAAGGACCCGCATCGTTGGGAGGGTTATGAGGTGGGTGATAAAACCCCCGCATTTGATACAAGGAGTTCAGCAATAAGCAAAGCAAAAGCCATCGTGAAAGCAAGATTTTCAAATGGTTGGCAAGTGGAAGTAAGAGAGTAGTTTTTATGGCACGCGCGATAAGCAATAAGAATGTACTAACCGCAAAGTTTGAGGTTGCCGAGTTTGACGGGGAATTTCTCGCCAGCTTCGGCAAACCTGAACTGCGCGGTGCGTGGTTGATATACGGCGGCAGTGGCTGCGGTAAAACAACTTTCGTGATGCAGGTGTGCAAATACCTTACCCGCTTCCGTCGCGTCGCTTATAACAGCCTTGAACAAGGTTTGTCGCTGTCTTTGCAAAAGACTTGGGAACGCGTCAATATGCAGGAGGTCGGCAATAGGATTATTCTACTGAATAAAGAGAGCCTGAAAGACTTGCGTATCCGTTTGCAGAAAAAGCAAAGTCCTGATGTGGTGGTAATAGACAGTATTCAGTATTGGCACGGCTTTAAGTGGAGTGATTTTACCAATCTTAAAGACGAGTTCCCCGAAAAATTATTTGTGTTTGTCAGCCACGAAAAAGGCGGTTTGCCTGATGGTAAAATGGCACAAAAGATTAGGTACGACAGTGAGATAAAAATCAGGGTCGAGGGCTATAAGGCATTTGTTACTACTCGCTACGAAATGCCGGAACTTGGCGAGGGAGGTGCGGACTTCGTCATTTGGGAACAGGGCGCACAAGATTATTGGGTAGATAAAATGTAGGAGTATGGCAGAAAACAAAACAATGGACAGCATCCACAAAGGCATATTAAAGAAGTTCCACACTCTTTGCAGTGTGCTGGGCTTGTCGGAGGACGAGAAGCGTGCCATCGTGGAAAGTTATGGTGTAGAGAGCAGCCGAGATATGGACACACACGACTTGATAAATGTGTGTGCTAACCTTTCAGACCAGGTGAACAAAAAGAACGGCACAGGCGACCTTGACAAATTGCGTAAGCGAGTGATGGCAGCCATCGGCAGTTATCTGCACAGTGTAGGTAAAGAGAGTAATGCAAGCGTCATCAAAGGCATTGCTTGCAGGGCAACAGGGTATGAGGAATTTAACAAGATACCCCGCGAGAGATTACGCAACCTTATTGCGACATTCAACAACAAGGTTAAGGACAAACAGGGTGTAAATGATGTGCTTGCCTCTATGATGTTGCAAAGCTTTATGAGTGATACGACAAAACGCTATGATGCGTAACGGTATATATGTTTAACAATTTAATCAAATTAGAACAATGAAAAAGAGAATTGCAAAAGTCTTGGTTATAATGGCGTGTACTCCGCTTATCCTTATTGTGAGTGCTGTATTTATAGCCGGCTCTGTACTTAAATCATTATCTTACCTTTTTATCGGTAAGATTAAACAAGCAGAAGATGAAATAATAAATTGTCTGCCGTATGAGTAAAATCGCAATGAACAATATCCGGCACAGCGTGAGAGAAAACACCTGTGAAATGGAGACAGAGGAATATATCTCGTTTATGCGTGAACTCGCAGAATGGGCAACCTCACAGGCGGATATGGCAGAATATGCTGAGAGCCCCGGAATAGAAGATTAAACAGTATTTAATAACCCGTTAAACAGCGTTAATAATGCGAAAAGTAACAACAGATTTTCTAAACAAACAGAAAGTGCAGATACTTGATGGTGCTACTTGGCTACCAGAACAGGAACGAATGGAATTTTTTGGAGAGTTGGCTGATTGGGCTTGCGAACAATACCAAAAAGTGTGCGAAATGCAAGAAGATGAGGAATAAGTAAATTTTCTAACCAATAAAAACTTTACAACAATGGCAAAGAGAGAAAAGAAGACGATTATCAGTGGCGTAACACGAGAAGCAGCCGACGAGGCATTGGCAACCTATGCAATGGCTGACGCACAGGCGGCAAAGATTGCTGCCGACATTGAACTGCAGTGCGTGAAAATCCGTGAGAAGTATGCGGACAAGATTGCAGAGTTAGAGGGGCAAAAGGCAGCAGCGTTTGACACCTTGCAGGCTTACGCCAGCGAGAACAAAGGCGACCTGTTCACAAAGAAAAAGAGCCTTGATATGGTACACGGTACAATCGGTTTCCGTACAGGAACACCGAAGTTGAAGACCTTGAAAGGCTTTACTTGGGCAAGTGCATTGCAGTTGGTGCGTGAGTTTCTTCCCTCGTACATCAGAACAACCGAAGAGATTACCAAAGACAAGTTGCTCGCCGATCGTGATGTCGAGGGTATGTGCGACAATATGAGCCGTTGCGGTATTCAGGTAGTCCAGGATGAAACCTTTTTCGTTGAGCCTAAAAAAGAGGAGGTGGCTTAATGGAAAAGCAACGAAAGGAACAGAAGATATTCCACAGGTATATTCGCACTGTGGAGGTATGTGGGAAGTGTGGCGGTGATGGTAAGAACCTGGTGTGGCCGGAGGGCGACCTTTGGAAGCAAGACGAGCCAACGGAGGAGATTTGCCCGCTGTGCGAGGGGTCAGGGATGTTGCGTAAGACAGTAACAGTAACTACTGACCTGGCACCGTTCAAACGAGAGTAAAAAAAGCCGCGCCGGCTCCGTCTGCCAAAACAAACCGTAACCAGCGCAATGCCTTGATGTAAAAGGACAGTGCAAAGTTATAAATTTTTTGGCAGATGGAGAAACATAAACACCACAAAAGCACATTAGCGCGTGTAAAAGCTATAAAAGCGATTACAGAAGAACATTATGAGGCTGGAAATAACAGTCGGTGCTACAAACAAGTGTGGCGACACTATGTTTTCCCGATGTATGGTTGTTGTTATCGTACTTATCTGAATTATTTAGGTATTCCGATAACACAGCCCAGCCCAAAAACTGACACGAGGCAATTATACCTCTTTGACTTTGACGAAGACCCTGCGGCTAAATAGTTGCAGGGTTTTCGTTTTACTTGATGTTTATGCCGGCAATTTCAACGCTTTGCAGAGTGTCAAGCATTGCGCTGGTGTCTTGTGCGCGGGTTATATAGCGTTCTACGCTTTCAATCAGTTCTGCGTGGTCGTGATTGGTGGCGGAGGTGGTAAGCATAAACCCGGCAAAGTTCTCCCCGCGTAGTCCTTGCATTGCTGCATTTACTTTGTTAAGCAGGTCCAGGAACGCCAGTGCTGTGTCCTGTTTCGGGTCAGTGCTGCCATTGTAGGAAACTGCATCGGTAACAATGTGGAGTCGCACGGCAATATCTGCCATTCGTACCCTGTTCTGCTGCTGCCTCCACTCAATCGTTTCAAATTCTACGAACACCGCAGGGCGTGGCCACACTGCACCCCCTGAAAGAACGGCAATGTTGTTATTCCAAAGGTCGATGTGCTTAATATCTGGTACCTGTGCAGTGAGCCTGCCACAGATAGCCTTGTAAATTTGTAGTCTCATTTTTTCAATACTCTTGTTAGTTGAACATTAAAATCTTTGAGGTTGTCGGAAATAACCCCTTTTATAATCTCCTGTGTTCGTTTGCCGTCGCCGATAAATTGACGCTGTGGCATCTTAAATCTACGCATATGGGCCTTTACTTGATGCGTTTTGCCCTTTTTGCCTCTACGGATATGAGCTTTGACCGGCTTTATTCCTGTTCCACCCTCATTGTGTATTGAAGCATAAGGAACAGCAGAGGAAAAACGGACACCATTACCCCGCACCTCGCTTTTGATGGACCGCCTCATTGTGCCTGTAACCATCAGCAAAGTACCTTTTGCGTTGGGGTTAGCTCGCTTTTTCCATTTGTCGGTAAAGAATGCTTTGCGTTCAAAGTTCTTGTCGAACTCCTCGGTCAGTTCCACACGCATATCTGAAAGAATGTTGCGTTTGAGCTGTTCGCCGTCTAAAATATCAGCCATTTTGTTGTTTTTTAGGGTTAAGTGCTTGTATTCAAAATAATTTTTGTAATTTTGTGGCGTATGAAGCAAACTCCGCAAATAGTCAAAGACGCCGCCAAAGAACTAATTAAGGCTTATGGTGGCAAAGTTGACTTCCTTGGCAAGTACGAGGGGGCGGATGCTTATATGTACCATTTCCCTGATGATAGTTCTACCGGTTTCCCGTTTGTTTACATTCATAAAGACGACAAGGTTACTGAAATTACAGGCTTTGAAGCCCTTGATATAGTAAATTTACTTGTCGAAAATCTCAATGAATTGAGTGTCGAATAATTTATCATCAATTCTCATTATACCGCGACAACCGTGTTGCGAAGAAGCACCCATTCTGGCAAGATAATTGATGTCTCTATTTTCTCTACCGGAACCTATTGAGTTGTCGTGCTGTGGCTCAATATATCGTAATTCTCCGTCTTCAAAGCGTTGTAGAACGGTCATGTGACCACCTCCACCTTTCCAACCAATACTTAGTCCATATATGCCCGGCTCTTTGCAGGTCTCATTAAAAAATTCCAACCACCTCTTTTGTGTCATTTGTTTGTATTTTTTACGAGCAAGCCAGTCGTTGATACTTGTGTGGGTTGCTTTTGTGCCATCTGGATTTTTCCATATTTCCCAAGCATTATATCCTCTGCTCAAATAATCAAGCTTAGAGCCTGATTTGTTTTCTTTGGCAGTGATGTTAAAACCACGAGAACGCAAAACATAGGCGGGGGTACAGGTTTGGCAATTTATGCCATAACCTTTGCTTTTCCCATAGTTCGGATTTGCATTTTGTTTATCCGCTTCCTCAACAGACATAGGTTTCCCCTTAATAATGCCGAGAGCCTGTTCTATTTTAAGACAGTTCTCTGCAATAGCCTGTTTTTCGCTTTGTGTCAAAGTATCGGGAAGTTCTGCTATTATATCCTGAATGCGTTTAGCTCTCATTTCCTCAGCAGAAACCTTTTCAATAACAACCTTTGCAGCTTTCGGTGCTTTTCTATATGGGTGCTTTGGTGGGAACAGCTCCATCGTTTTGCCCGGATTATATCGAAACATTCTCTGCTTTACTCCGTCGGTGCAGTTGTCGCCTCTGAGCATTGCCATAGCAGGGTCAGATGTCGGGTATTTGCCTTTGCGTACCTGTACGACAGTACAACGGCAGTTCCAACCGTTAGGTGGGAAATACTTATCCCAAAACGGATCGGAAGCCGGCAGTGTCGTTTCGTGTAGCAATGCGTGTTCCTCTCGCACCTTGCCATCGTTGGCCGTTCGGTACTGCAAATCGTAACGGTCCCCGTCTTGCTCAAAATCGTGCCATTTGGCAGCCATTAGTGAGGTGCCGACAGCGTGGTTATATTCTGCATACAGGTAGTTATGGTTATACATTTGGTTTATCTTCTTGACATCGGTCATAAAGTCGTTAAATGGCTTTATTTCGCCTTTGTCCGTAACCATAGACAACCCTATTTCACGCATTGAGTGAAATGTCTTGAAACCTGAGAATATAAACGCATTATTTTCGAGTGCATAGCGCACAGTTGCAGGGACTTCGTGCGGCAGTCCGCTGCCGATGGCAGTTGAAAGAACACGCAGCGTTTCGTTTATTACAGCCCTTGCAGCAGGGTCTTCGAGTTGTGAAATGTCAAAGCCTCCATTCTCGTACACCAATGACGCAGCAGCTTCAAAGAGGGAGTCGTCAAACTCAAAAGGTTTTTTCTTGTCGGCTAACTGCAAGATGTCATCACTGTATAGCGACCGCAGGGCGGTATTAAATGCCCCGTATTGTTGGCGTAGCCCCACGCCTGCGGTGGGGCTTATCCGAAAAAAGCGTCAGGCTGTGTTTTTGCTTTTCGTACCCC
>JAZNCI010000036.1:0-3474 GCA_045587485.1 Clostridia bacterium | reverse complement strand
GACTTTGACGTCTTCCGCGTCCGAAAGAGCGTTTGCGCTCTTTTCGTATGCGTTGATTTTATTGCGGATTTGAGAAACTTCTCTGCCTATCTTGGTAGAGCGTTCCAAGTCCTGCCAAATGTCGGGGTTTTCCTGTTCTTTTTCAAGTGAAATTAAATTTTCCTCAATTTCGTCTATAAGTTCGGCAGATGTTTTTTGAATTGTAGATAAAGAGGCTTTAAGCTCCGGCATTTCTTTATCCTTGCTCCAGCTTGCAATATATGGGAATGACGATTCTCCCGTTTCAATACTGAAATGTTTGCATACAACAAAGGCCACACTTTCGGCTTCAACCTCACGCATACGCCTTGTTTTCTTTTCTTCGGGAGGAAGCAATGCCAATTCCTCAATCGTGTAATTATGGAGCTTTGCGTGAGAAATTTCGTGTATCGCTGCCGCAATGGTTTCTATTTCTGACATATCATTTCTGACAGTAATTTTTGCGTCCTCTCCATAATGACAATATCCCTGTGCCGTATCTCCCGGCTCAAACTCTATGAGTTCAATGGGGAACGGAGATATTTTCTTTAATACCGACCAAAATTCTTCGTAGTTTTCAACCGTTCCTACAAGCTCGCCGCCGCCCAATTCAGGAAGAGGCTCACCGTCTGTCTGTGAAATATCATATACAGGCGCAGCCTTAAATGCAGGGACAGTAATTTCTTTTTCTTTTGTTACAGGGTTTCCGTCGCCGTCTCTGATTATTTCGCCGTTTCCGTCTCTTTGTATTTCATCAATCTTTGTCTTATACGGAGCAGGGGCAAATATCTTTATAGCTTTTTCGCCCTCTTTCACATAACGGTTGAGGTCTTTCCAAGCATTAAATCCCGCAATATATGAAGCGTTAGGCAACTGATGAAGAATAAGCATTGTATTACGGAAACTGTATTTATGAAATACGGCCATTGCCGACAAATAGCGTTTATAGTTTTCGCTTTCAAAAACATTTGTTAATTCCTGCTCTAAAATCCCTGTAAGTTTTTCAACTCGTTCTTTTGTATTTTCGTCTTTGCCAAACTCTATGAGATTATCAAGCGAATGTGTTTTAGTGTTTTCAGCCATATAATCAACCTCCTTAATAAGTTCTGATAATGGTTGTTCCCAAACCTCGCCAAAGGCCCGGACAACCGTATTTTTATTTGCTCCGTTTTCTGCAAACATTTCCAAAGTATCAAAGCCCTTTTCAAACATTGGTATTATCGTAGTGGGAATGTTCGGAGAAAAATGGATAATGCCGTTTTGGTATTCTTTACCCGTTCCTATCCAACCACGAATAAAACTGTCAAAGGCTTCATCAATATTTGCGTCTGCGTGTTCTGCTGCGTGAGAAGATTTAATTTGCTGCCGTGAATACTGATAACCTAAAATTAAAGTGCCTGTTTGCGGATTGAACATAAACCTGCGATTCTCAATTTGTTGCATATCAAAAGAAAAGGAATTTGTATCAATCCGCATAACAGACTTAACAATATCAAGATATTGCTTTGCCAATCGGTATTACCTTATCTGGCTTCTTTATCGCCTTTGAAAATATCCTGCTGCTCACTTGAAATACAGGGGTATTTTCTCACAAGCTCGGTTATCATTTTATTTATTCCGCGCATAAACTCTTTCGGGCTTGCTTTGCCTTTTGTTATCAAAGTAAGCTGATTTTCCCATTCCGCAGTTAAAGAGGCAGATATAAGGGTATCGGGCAGAACGGAAATAAGGAGCGTTCCGTTTTGTGTAGGAATAATATTTTTTCCTTTACGTTCGGCAAAACCTGTCTGCACCAGCTTTTCAATTATGCCGGCTCTTGTTGCCGGAGTTCCCAAGCCTTTACGTTCCGCTTCGTCCGTAATCTCTTTGCTGCCTGCTGTTTCCATTGCAGAAAGTAAAGTATCTTCTGTGTACGGTTTGGGGGGTGATGTGAATTTTTCTGCGATTTCAGCCCTTATGCCTGCATAGGTCTGACCTTTGTAAAAGTCGGGTATCTGTTCGCCGTCCTCATTGTCTGCCGGCTTACAAAGCAATCTTTCAATCGCTTTATATCCGAGAGAAACAACCAATTTACCCTTAACAGTAAATACATTCCCGCCACACCTGAAAGCAGCCGCCGACAGTTCGTAAACATAAGGCTCTGCAACTGCACACATCAAACGGCATATAACCAGCTTCAAAATATTAAGCTCGCCGGAGGGTAATGTTTTTATATCAGCCTTTTCAAGCTCCATTGTAGGAATAATGGCGTGGTGGTCTGTTACCTTGCTGTTATTTACGAGCAAACTAACATCAGGGAAATAATCGGGAACACTGTCAAAGGGAGGCACCTTTGCCGACAAATGCACAACAGCAGTAGCGGTTTCTGCCATATCATCAGTTAAGTATCTGCTGTCCGTTCTCGGATATGTCAACAGTTTCTTTTCGTATAATGCCTGTGCATAATCAAGTGTCTGCTGCGCTGTATATCCGAATACTTTATTTGCCGTTCTCTGCAAAGTAGTTAAATCAAAGAGCTTCGGAGGCTTTTCGATTTTCTGCTCCTTTTTGACGGAAACACAAACGGCCTGCGAATGTTCGCAAGCCGCCTTGATTTCCTCTGCGTGTGGTAAATTGTCTATTCGCTCACTAACAGCCTTAACGCTGCCTGTGTCGATTGATACGGTGTAATATTTTTCTTTTTGAAAGAATGTTATTTTATTATTCCGGTCAGCCAAAAGCGCAAGCGTTGGCGTCTGTACTCTGCCAATATTCAAAGTCTTTTTATACAGGAGAGAAAAGAGCCTTGTAGCATTTATGCCTACAATCCAATCCGCCCATAATCTGCAGAGAGCAGAGTTATATAAATTCTCGTATTCGCTGCCGTCCTTTAAGCTGTCAAAACCCTCACGGATTGCAATTTCTTCCATAGAGGAAATCCACAATCTTTTAATAGGTTTCTTACAGCCCGACTGATTATATACCAGCCGGAAGATTAGTTCACCCTCGCGTCCTGCGTCGCAAGCGTTTATAACCTCTGTAACATCTTTCTTGTGCATAAGGTCTTTTACAACCTTAAACTGTTTATTCTTATCACCGTTAATTTTGTATTTGAAATGCTCCGGGATAATGGGTAAATCCTCATACACCCATTTTGCAAATCGGTTATCATAAGCGGAGGGCTCGGCAAGTGCTACAAGATGTCCGACGCACCAAGTAATGATATATCCGCCACCCTCAATATAGCCGTCTTTTTTACCGCTAATTCCAAGTGCTTTTGCAATAGAAAAAGCTACCGACGGTTTTTCGGCAATTACTAATTTCATTAAATTAAATCCTCCTTTGAACGCAAAAACAGCACCCAAGTTAATGAGTGCTGTTTTGAGTTTGGTAAATTGAGTTATTCTTTATAAAACAACATTGTACCTTCCATAGCATAAATGTTCATATTGAATTTTCCGCTATAAGTATCTTTGA
>JAZNCI010000035.1:0-4754 GCA_045587485.1 Clostridia bacterium | reverse complement strand
CAAAACGGCTCTCCGATTCATTGTGTTAATCATCATTGTCATCTTGTCCACCTGCCTTTCAGTAATTTTCTTTATTGTAACAATATAAGAATAATTTGTCAACAGTTTTAAGTTGCGTTGCAAAAGTGTCGGTTTTAAATTCAAAAGTGTTTGGCATTTGTCTTAGTGAGTAATGGATTTGAACATAAACAAATTCATCTACAGTCATTTCTTTTTTGCTTTTTCAGTCACAAATCAATCCAATAAGCGGAAAAGACGAATTATATGGGAGTTCTCCAATAACGAATTTTCTGGTGGAAAATCCGTAGAAACTGACAATTGAAACTATTTGTCTTTCGTGAATTGTAAAAACACACCAGTGGGAATATTCCGGAAAAATGTTTTTAAATTCCGGGGTTTCTACAATATCTTCGTCAATCCAATCTTCAGAATGTCCTTCTCCTGATATAATCCACTTAAGCTACTGAAACAAAACAGATAATTATCCTTTATTGTTAGCTCTTGTAATTATTGTTGTAATGTATTAAAATAATCTTTAGTTAAGTTTTAATAAGTTTTTGAATCTTTTGTGATATTATTGTGAAAAAAGCAGGAGGATATGATGTATGTTTAAAAGGTTTTTTGCCGGCATTCTTGCCTTTATTTTTTCAATTCTTCCTTGTGCAAACGGCAAGGTGAAATACACCTGCAAAGAGGCGGTTGCTGTAACAGCAGAATTCGCTGAAAATGAAAGTGTTGCGATTGACACACCGAAGCCTGTTTTTGCGGCGGATATGCCGGAATCAGAGGTTATCTCGGTTAACGGATTATCACGGCTTTCAATCAACGGTCAGCTTACATCTCCCGTCCTCTTTTTCGGCAATACGGATTTCCCGAATCCCAACGGTGTCACAACAAGTCAGGCAGGATTTGCTGCTGATGCGGGAATACATCTTCACTCCATTATTGAAAATATCAATTATTATGCCGACCTTGACAGCATCAGCGAGGCGGAATACAGACAGTTATACTCTCATCTTCACGAGAGCGTTAAGAGTATTACAGATGGGGACCCTGACGCAAAAATCCTGCTTCGTGTCAAGGTGACAATGCCCGACACAGGCTCCATACCCGAAAGCGAAATAATACAGTATAAAGATAAAAGCATAAAATCCGGTGTTGTATCAATGGCGTCAGATTTATTCAATGAAGAATCAAGCAGAAGGCTTGCTCATCTGGTCGATTATGTCAGCTCCAACGGTGAGCTGTCGAAGCATATTATCGGATATCATCTTGAAAATAATGAATGGTTTCAGTATCTGTACCGTGAAAACGGACAGGACTTTTCAAACGCAAACAATGAAAAATTTGCCCAGTGGCTGAAAGTGAAATATCCGACAGACAGGGATTTGCAGATAGCGTGGGGGAATCCTTTCGTGAAGCTTTCCACAGCGACTATTCCGAATAATCTCCCCGGCAACATTTATGACAACAGCAAGCTGTATAAAGATATTCTCTTTTACGGAACAAAAGCGCAGAAATATGTTGATTATCATCAGTATATCTGTGACCTTACGGCAGCGCGCATTTCGAATCTTGCACGTATTATCAAAGAGCGGACAGAAAACCGTGCTATCGTAATTTCTTTCTACGGTTATCAGTTTGAACTGTACAGCTCTCTTTCAGGACACCATAATCTGAATTGGCTGCTTTCTGACAAAAATATCGACGGCTTTGCAGGGCCGATCAGTTACAGGGACCGCAACGGAAGTTCATATGCTCCGAATTCACCTGTGGGTGCTACAGGTGCATATATGTCAACGGTTGACTCAATTCAGCGAAACGGAAAAATATGGTTTCAGGAAAGTGATGAGCGAACATTTATCAATCACACCGATGAGCCGTATGAAGATACTTTTTTAACCCCCATAAGAAGCCTGAGTGACGTTATTGAAGTTCATAAGCGAGAGCTGGGCGATACCATTATCCACGGCAACGGCTTGTGGGCAATGGATTTATGGGCGAGAGGATGGCTGGATGATCCGGCAATATGGGAAAACATCGGAAAGCTGTCGAATCTGTATCAGGCATATCAGAACGGGTACGGTCAGGCATCTCGGTTCGATGTGGCACTTGTTGTAGATGAATATTCACTTCACCGCATGGCAAATCAAGGTCCTGTTGGTGATGAACTGCTGGGCGAGATGCAGCTTAATCTCTATCACGCAGGACTCTCAACTTGCTATGTTCAGCTTAAAGATGTGCTTGCGGGACGTGTTGACGATGCAAAACTGTATATCATCACATCTGCGTTTGATATGACGGATGAGCAGATAGAACAGCTTCAGACAGCACTTCATAAAGACGGCAAGACAACGCTCTTTATGTATAATTTCGGAAAGATGACCACTCAGCAGGCTGAAGCACTCACGGGTATGGAATTCAAGGTAAATATATTACAATCCAAAACCGGAATAAAAATGACAAAGCAGTCTTCCGTTCCGGGTCTGATCAGCGATAATCATACTGCGCTTATCTCCCGTGCTATGAAGGTTGTCGGCGGACAGACCGAGACTCTCGGTAAATATTCCGACGGCTCTGTCGGCTTTGCAATCAACAGACAGAAAGACTATACCACTATTTATTACGGTGATTCGCTGATTTCAGTCAACAATCTGAAAGCCATTGCACGTGCTTGCGGAATCCATGTTTATTCCGATTCAGAGGATGTGCTGATGGCAAATCAGAATATGGTGGTATTCCACGCTGTCACTGCAGGGGAGAAAGCCGTCACCTTTGAAGGCAAGACTGATGTATGGGACTATTTTAATAATAAATGGTATACAGATGTGGATTCAGTCACATTCTCTGCTCAAATCGGCGAAACAAAATATCTGTTCTACGGTGATAAAGAAGAGATAGAAAATTGGAGCCTGCCGATTTACAGATAGAAACAGGAACAACCGTGAAAGCTTAACGTTGACAAATACTAAACAGCCCTCCGGGATTAACCCGGGAGGGCTGTTTGCCGTTGAGCATAAGAATTGAACATTCTTTGTGAAGATAATGGGGCACAGCGATATAAGCAGGGTTGTTACGTTTGCTAAAAGTCAGAAATAAAGTTCTGCATATTGCTTGATAATCTTTCTGGCTTTGATTGCCGCATCGGGGTCTTTATCGAGTAAGTGGCCTGAATTTTTGTAAAGAACGAAATCGTGCTTAATACCGTTTCGGGCAAGCTTACGCTCAAAATCCTCTATGTGCTTTGCCGGAATAAGGTCATCTTCTTTTCCGTAAAAAATTGCGGTAGGGATGCAGTTTTCATCAACGTAGTTTATAGGTGAGATTTCACTTAAAGCTTTTTGTGAAGCTTCGTTATTTAAAGTTTCTTTTGATATATCTGCATTGCATACCTGTGACAGAAGTCCGTATTTCCAACTTTCAAATTCACCTTTAATGCCCATAAGAAAATCTTCCCTTGTGCAATCGGTAGGCGGGCAGTAGCAACAGACTGCCGAGGGCTTAATCGGCGAAACTTCTTTTTTCGTGTAAGCATAAAGAAGTGCGATATGTGAACCTGCAGATCCGCCGGATAAAATAAGCTCATTTATATTGTAACCGTATTCGCTGCATTTTTGCTTTATGGTGTTAAGTGAGTTTGTTACATCATCAAGCACATGATGGATATTTATGCTTTTGGAAACATATCGGTAATTAATAGCGGCACATATATATCCAAGTCCTGAAAAAAACTCTGCATCGGGAGTGTGATCAGATTTATCACCCTCAGTCCAGCCGCCGCCATGTATAAAAAGTATCAGTCCCGATTGGGAAACAGGCTTTTCAGGAATATAAATGTCAGCTTTCTGTCTTTCATGGGTACCATAAGAAAAATCTTTAAAAACAGTCATATTCATTCCCCGGTAAACACCTCTTTAATTGCTTCCAGATAGCCGTAACCGTAAAGGTCATCAGGCTGGAGATAGCTGGTTTCGGTCCATTCATTCCAACTGTTAACTGTTATGAACGGAGCTTTCATAACACCCTTTTCTATTGACTCATCAGCAAATTTCTTGACCTTTTCGCAGGCGATTCTGAAATTTTCGGGAGTGTTGTTTTTGACAACGCCGGGAATGAACTTGTTGAATCTCACGTTATTATCCCAGCCTACTGAAATATTGGGATAGAAAGGCACATTCATCAACTTGGTTTCTTCTTCAAGATTTTCAATATAAGCGTCGGTCTGCTGTGCATAGTCACCGTCGGGGTCAACGCAGGAAAACCAGTTGTAATTTGTAACGGAATCAAATCCGAGATAATCATAAAGCTCATAAACTGTCATGCCTTTGCAGTCGTCACCGTCATTAAGCCAGTTATATGTATGTCCTTTCCAGTTTACAGCCTGAAAATGGAGCCCTTTGAAACCTGCTTCAACAGTTTTTCTTCGGAATTCTTCAAGACCTTTTTTGCATTCCTGAGTTGTGCCGAATGTACGGATGAAGTTGTCAACATCAAAAACCATGTAGACGGGGCATCCGTCAATCATATAATAATTTTCACGCTTGAAATATTTTTCGATTGTTCTGTCGCATATCTCCGAAAAAATTTCGGGAGTAACAGCACCGCTCCAGATAACGGTCGAAAGGTCGCGGTCTGAATTGCGTTTATCCCAAAGATGATTGGCGTTATGATTTGCCCACATAAGGCAGAATTTCATTTTTTCATTGTTGTCAGCCTTTAAGAAACCGTCGTTTAGGCAGTTTTCCAGGAAAGGT
>JAZNCI010000034.1:0-5287 GCA_045587485.1 Clostridia bacterium | reverse complement strand
TTTTGTCTTCCTAAGACCGCTTGGCCTCCGACTTATAACATCCAGCCGAAATGTATAGCCACTTTTAAAACCTTGATTTTCACCCCCTTCAAAAAGAATGTTACAATTCGGATACACTTATCAACTCCTTTCTCAAAACAGTTCTATGACAGTATGACGGCTATGACGGATTATATGGTACATATCACATCTTAATTGTGCAGGTGAATGGAATAAAATCCTCATCCACCTCGGCATCTGTTTCGAAATTTACAGCGGTATTATCTCCATCAGTTTCCGCAGTTGCATCATCAATTTCAGTTTCAAAATTTGATTCTACATCTGAATTTTCTTCGGAAGCTTCGCTCACAATTCTGTCGGGATCAAACCAAAGTTTTTGAGTCCTTTGATACATATCACGAACAGATTCATAATTGATTTTGTGAGCTTTCAAAAATTCTTTGTTGTCCGTCAGCTTTTTACCGAGAATTGGAGCAGTAAACTCCACATTGCATAGCTCTTTTATGAGCTGACAAAGCTCTGTTGCCGTTCCTGAAAATGGTCCTGACTTTTCTAATAACTCTGTTATAATTTCAACCATTTTCATGCCCTCACTGTCTTCCAGAGAGTCAGAAATCTTATCCCAGATGTGTGTACCGAAACCAAATCGCAGTTCTATTTCACGAAGACCTGTGTCGCGTCCTTTGCAATATAAGATGCCATACCACTTTTTCTTTGGAAAAGTATTCAAAACATAAGTGGTATCTGCTCCTCCTGCGAGAGCATTCGTACCTGAAATCATGTTCTGAGGATTGTTGTCATGTTGCTTTCTTAAATGATGGACAAGTACGATAGTGATATCGAGTTCCTTTGCAATTTTTTTCATATAATTCATCTCTACGTACTCACAAGCATAAGCGTTTCCGGCGAATTGTTCTCCTCTTATTAACTGAAAAGTATCAACGATTACGAGCTTAATGCCTGGCTCTTCATTGACGATTTTCCTGAGGAAAGTATCGAACCCATTGTCTATGTTTGGTGCATCATACATGAACAAAAGATTGTCGGTTTCACTACCAGGCATACCCTCAAGTCTGTCCTGAATACGATTTTCAGTGTCCTCCAAACAAAAATACAGAACCTTGCTTTTGTTGGTTTTAAATCCCCACAGCTCATTTCCGTTTGCAACGCAAAGTGCAAGCCAAAGTGCAAGCCAGGACTTACCTGCTTTAGGATGTCCCGCAAGAAAATGAACTCCCTGCGACATAAACTTCTCTACCACAAAGTTAATTGGTTTCTTTTCTTTCTTCATAAGTTCTCCTGCTGATACAGGTTTTGTTGTTAAATTAAACATTTAGATTCCTCCAATCTTTTAAAAAAATTCAAAAAAAATATCTCCCACAGGCCTTTGGGAGATTCATTATAGCGCGAGGAAAAATCCGCGTCAACATACGTTACAAAATTGCAGCGAAAGTGCAGCGCGTGTGTAATATAAACCAATGTTTGTAATAAAAGTGCAGCAAAAGAAAGTTTTTTGGACATGAAAATAGCCGATGCTTTCGCATCGGCTGTCGGTATTTTTATAGGTATGTCTTTACACCAAACTGAAAGAAGCAATATACTCAGCATCTGATTCGAGATTTGGATCATTTTGTTCAAAGACAATATTTAAATTATTTTCTTTGGCAGTCAAGTCAAAGTGGCAAAGTGCAATGCCCATATCAATCATTTGCATATCGAGTTTCTCAGTACGAGCAAAACCCTTACTGCGTTTTAAGTAAAAGTGAACTACATTATCGGTCACTACAACTCGCCAGGGTTGCTTATTTACTGCAGACGGAGCAAGTCGAACCATTTCCAAGGCATCAAGCCATATACCTGCTTTTTCTTTAGATAAAGACTTATCAAATGAGCCGTCAAAAAACAATTCTTCAAAAGGCAAACGCTCATCAGCTTTGATTCCTTTTCGCATCATACTCTCACGCAAGGACATCTTTTTTGCAGGGTATCCAAGTGCACTTGCACAAGGCATAATTTCGCCACTATCCAGTTCCATAGCTTGTTCATAAGCAGAACGGTTCATAGTTCCGCCAAGCCAGACAGTCCCAATTCCCATAGACTGAGCATATAATACAAACATTTCAAAGGAATATCCAAATGCTACGCTTGTATTTTCTGACCATTTGATTTTACCGCCGACAAATAAATCTGTACCGACCACAACAGGACAGTTAAGTCCGTATTCCTTTGCATTCATAAATTTGAAGTCCACAGGAATTTTATACGGATTTTCTATTGTCTGTGCAAAAACTGTCAGTTTCTCTATATGGTTTTTATCAAGTTCTCTGCCATCATATGTCCTGACACTTCTTCTGTTTCTGATATGTTCTGTAATATGATTCATAACGCCCTCCCGATTAGTTATTTCTTACAAGCCATTTTTCTTCTGCACCATGATTTTTCTTCACACTTTGGGCATTTAAGGTGTCGGGTAGTTAATGTATGCACGCCCAGAATATACGCCTTGAAAGTTGGTTTAAATGTATGTCCGCATTTTCTGCATTCATAAACGCCTGTTTCATGCTCAACCTTAGCTGCATAAAAAACTGAAATCAGAACTAAAACCGTAGAAACTGCCGTAAGTGTGATTGCAATTGCAGGATTTATGATTTCCTCTTCTGCAAGAATAGAACTTATAGCAAGCAAAGTGATACTAATCGCTACACCGATAACTGATATTATTATTTTTCTTTTATTACTCATTTTACCACCTCATATGGCCAGTCGATAATACCGCCGAACTCTTTTACATTGGTGTAGCCGAGTTTTGCAAGACTTTCGGCTGCGATTTTGCTTCGTCTGCCTGAACGGCAATATACTAAAATCTGTGCATCCTTGTCGGGTATCATTTCTTCTGCCTTGTTTTCAATTTCAGTATATGGAATCAGGATTGCTCCCGGGATATGTCCCTCGTCAAACTCGTCCTGTTCTCTTGTATCTAAAATGATATGTTCTTCACCTGAGTCCATTATCTTTTTCGCATCAATGGGCGTAATCTGTTCGTACATCGCTTTTTCTCCTTTTTCAGCTATTATTATGGATGTGGGGCCATCCGCTCCACCGATAATCCCAATACTTGTAGCATCTACGCAAGCGGTAAGGAAGATGCAGAGAACAGCTGATATAATGCATAATATTTTCTTCATATGGTTTACCTCTATATTTCGAGTTCAAATAATCCATGTGTATTGCAGTAATAATACATCTTTCCGCCACGCATTTGCGGAAATCGTAGTTCTCCGCCTTGCTCCGGATAGAGCCTTATAGTAAGCACTCTGTCAAAGCGGACATAAGAAATAAAAGTAACATAGTGTTCCTTCGTCATAGGATGCGAAAATGTGATATAAAAATCATCTTCCATCTTTTCAATATTTAATTCGTGTACTTCATCAGCCTCTTTTGCTACGAGAGATGAAAGTTTTTCCCCACAGCACACAACTTCAGCATTTCCTACACTTGTGAGTATATTCCCACACTTTTCGCAAACATAAAATTTTGTATTCTTCACATTTTCAACCTCCGGTTTTATTTTTGTTGTATTTTAAATACCCCAAATCAACGAAGCAACATTATACGCAGTAACTATCAACAAGAATAATCCTAACAGCAAGAAATAAATTGCTGAGTTCTTTTGCTGTTTATCCTTATATTCTTTTGATGTTATAAACATTGTAATTGCTAAACCAACAAACATTATCGGCATTGTAATATCTGTTGAAAGAGCCTTTGTTAAGCCCAAAATTGCAAATGCTACTGTTAATGCCGAGAAAAATAGTTTTAGATTTTTCATATATCATCTCTCCAAATTAAAGTTTAATGTCATTGCAAACCTTTATAATTTTGTCTGCAGCACCTTTTGCACCCGAAGAGTTTTTAAACCCTTCAGCAATCTTCTTAGCATTTTGCTTATAGGTGCTATCATTGAATATCTTATTTATTGCACTCAAAACGGAATCTCCGTCCGATTTATCAAGTTTTATACCCGCACCAAGCTGTGATACCCGCTCGGCAACACCTTTTTGCTCTGATGTTTGCGGTAGCATTACAAGCGGAACTTCAAAATATAAACTTTCACTGACACTATTCATTCCGCTGTGTGACACAAAGACATCAGCTTTTTCCAAAACAGCAATTTGGTCAACATGTGAAAAAATTGATATATTTTCAGGGAGCTCCCCAAAGTCCTCGATAGACACCAAATTGCCAACAGACATAATTACCTGATAATCTGTATTTGCCAAGGCAGATATACAAGCTTTGTAAAAAGGCATCATGTCATTATTGACAGTTCCCATTGATATATAAATCAGTTTATCCCTCTTTTTCTCAATTGTCTCGGTTGCAGGACGAATTGAAGGACCGACAAATGCAAACTTTTCCGAAAAAGTTTCTGAAGAAGGTTGAAACTGGGGAGAGGTATAGACAATGGTGTTGGTGTTATCATCATTCCCGATAATATCAAGGATATTTTTAACAGGATATCCTTTGCTCTGCAGGCGTTTAATTTGCTTAGTGGTTTTTGGCATTGCGAAAAGCATTTTAAACAAATCTCCGATACCTTGTTTCATAATCTTTGCCGAATGCTGATTAAAGGCAAAAGTTGTTGTTGAAGAAACAAAAGGAATGCCGAGTTTCAGCGCAACTGCTTTTCCCCATAGCGCCATGGAATCTGCAACGATGCAATCAGGCTTAAGCTCTGCCATTTCCCTACAAACCTTGTCATCAAGAGCCAATGTGGTATCTACAAGTATCTTCGTGGAAAATGCCAGGTCTTTTCCTACACGGGTAGCGTCCTTGGCACTCAGTTTTTGCTCCGTATCATAATCATCGCAAGATATAAATGTTGCACCTGCTGACTCGATTTTTTTACGCATAATGTTATATGAATAATACCAAACCTCGTGCCCACGAGAAACTAATTCCCGAACAACACCCAAAGTGGGGTTAGTATGTCCGTGTGCAGGAATACAAAAGAAAACAATTTTACTCATATTTTTATTCCTCTATTTCAGAAAAAACTTGTTTGATAGTATCTTGTTGTTTTGCTTTAGGAAGAATTGCAATTCCTCGCTGGGTGTCACCGAGAACCAAAATCTCATCTCCCGGTTGAAAATCAAACATCTCTCTTGCTTCTTTGGGAATAACAAACTGTCCCTTTTCGCCGATTTTGACCATCCATGCATATTTTCCATCGCGTATATTCATATCTGATTCTCCCTTTGTATGATTGGTATGAATAATCATACCA
>JAZNCI010000033.1:0-36172 GCA_045587485.1 Clostridia bacterium | reverse complement strand
AAATACTAAAATTCAAAATTGATGCTCTGAAATTTGATTTTGAAACACAAAAATTTTTAATGATTAAAAAATAAGAAGTGGCTCAAACACAGTGTTTGAGCCACTTTGTATGGCAGGGGCAGTAGGACTTGAACCCACGGCACTCGGTTTTGGAGACCGATGCTCTACCAACTGAGCTATACCCCTAAACAGCAAATATTAAGTTTTATTGAGTTACCATACGAACATAGGGACACGGCTTTGGAGACCGCTGCTCTACCAACTGAGCTATACCCCTATATTATTGAGTTAAAATCAAGAGTGCGCCAAGGCTACGCCAAAGCGCACTCCCAAATATGCAAAAATTTATGCAATCCTGTTCATTGCAGCTGCGTACTGGCTCTTTCTTCGAGCAGCTGTATTCTTGTGAAGAATACCCTTAGCAACAGCCTGGTCTGTCTTTTTAACAACAGCAGCGTATGCAGCAGAGGCTGCATCTTTGCCTTCTGCGAGAGCAGCTTCAAACTTCTTTATAGCCGTTTTAAGCTGTGACTTAACCATCTGGTTCTGCAAAGTCTTTGTAGCAATAACTTTAACTCTTTTTTTAGCTGATTTAATGTTAGGCATGATTTCACCTCCACTTAACAATCTGATTTTTAAGTCAACTTCTAAGATGATAGCACATATTTTCAAAAAAATCAAGTGTTTTTTTTATTTTGTTAGATTTTTTTTAATTTTATTGACAAAAACTACATGTTATTGTATACTTTGAATATATATGCGGCGGGGTGCTGTGGGTATTCCCACTGTGCCCTGTTTAACATTTTATTTAGTTGGAACTCAGTTGTAGCTTACAATAATAAATTAGGAGGAATCCGCTTTGACAAACATTCCCGAAATTTTTGGAAGTATGGTTTTTAACGAAACCGTTATGAAAAAACGCCTTCCTGAAGAAATTTACCGAGCTTTGAAACAGACCATCAATAACGGCATAAGTCTTGACCGTGATGTTGCGGATATTATTGCATCTGCAATGAAAGATTGGGCTATCGAAAAGGGTGCAACCCACTTTACGCATTGGTTTCAGCCTATGACAGGCATTACCGCCGAAAAGCATGACAGCTTTATTTCTCCAGGAAAGAACGGCAGTGTTATTATGGAATTCTCCGGTAAGGAACTTATCAAAGGTGAACCCGATGCTTCTTCCTTCCCTTCCGGCGGTCTTCGTGCTACCTTCGAAGCAAGAGGATATACCGCCTGGGACCCTACGTCCTATGCCTTTATTAAGGACGGAACTCTATGTATTCCAACCGCTTTTTGTTCATACGGTGGTGAATCTCTTGACAAAAAAACTCCTCTTCTGCGTTCAATGGAGGCAATAAACCGTCAGGCTGTTAGAATTCTTAAGCTTTTTGGCAAAACTGATGTTACACGTGTTGTCCCCACGGTAGGCCCCGAGCAGGAATATTTTCTTATCGACCGAGAAATGTTCGAAAAGCGTAAAGACCTTATATATTGTCGGCGCACGCTTTTTGGAGCTCCTGCACCCAAGGGCCAGGAAATGGAAGACCATTATTTTGGTCATTTGAAGCCCAGGGTTTCAGCATTTATGAAAGAGCTTGACGAGGAGCTATGGAAGCTTGGCATTCTTTCCAAAACAAAACATAACGAGGCAGCTCCTGCACAACACGAGCTTGCTCCCATATTTACTACAACAAACATTGCCACAGACCACAATCAGCTTACTATGGAAATGATGAAGGTTGTTGCTGCCCGTCACGGCATGGCTTGCATTCTTCACGAAAAACCCTTCGAAGGCATAAACGGCAGTGGCAAGCACAACAACTGGTCGCTTTCGACCAACACAGGCGAAAATCTGCTTGAACCAGGAAAATCACCACACGAAAATGCACAATTTCTTGTTTTCCTCTGTGCTGTTATAAGTGCAGTACATAAGCATCAGGACCTTCTCAGAATTTCTGCGGCAAGTGCAGGTAATGACCACCGCCTTGGCGGTCACGAAGCCCCGCCAGCTATTATTTCTATGTTTCTTGGTTCAGAGCTTGCAGCGGTTCTTCGCTCAATTAAAGAAGACAGCGATTATAAGGGTATGAAAAAAGAAAAAATGAGTGTGGGCGTTACCGTATTGCCACAGTTTCCGAAGGATTCTACCGACAGAAACCGTACGTCGCCCTTTGCCTTTACTGGTAATAAATTCGAATTCCGTATGGTTGGCTCGGCGGATTCGGTTGCCTGTGCCAATATTATGCTTAACACTATTGTTGCAGACGAGCTGCAGACCTTTGCCGAGGAGCTTGAGTCTGCCGAAGATTTCTTGGGCTCTGTCCATAACATAGTAAAACGTGCAATTGCTGAACACGATGCAATAATTTTCGATGGTGATGGATATTCCGATGACTGGGTTAAAGAGGCAGAACGCCGCGGGCTTCTTAATCTTGAATCCACAGTTGATGCTCTTCCGCATTTTATCAAGCCCGAAAACATCGAGTTGTTCAAGAAACACGGCATTTACAATGAAACCGAGGTTCATGCCCGTTATGAAATTATTCTTGAGGAATACTGCAAGATAATTAATATTGAAGGTCTTACTATGGTTGATATGGTTAAAAAGGATTATATCCCTGCCATCAGCAAAATCCAAAGATGTCTGTGCGATACACTGAGAGCAAAAAATGCGGTATCCCCTGACATCCCATGTCAGGCAGAAAAAATTAAGCTGAGCCGTGTTGCAACCCTTGCAGACCGCATTTTTGAAACCAACAACAATCTTGATTCCGCACTTAAATCAGTTCCCACGGGCGATGTTCTTGAACGGGCAACATATTACCACAAGACAATATGTGCTCTTATGGAAGAGTTGCGTGCTCTTGTGGACGAAATAGAGGCTGACTCCGACCGTGAATTTTGGCCTGTTCCCTCGTATGGTGACTTAATATTCAGTATAAAATAATAACATTTAAAAGGACTGTTTAAAAATTAAGTTTTTAAACAGTCCTTTCATTTAGATAAGATTTATGCTAATAAATGGTTTGCAGTATTTAATTTTTCAAACTTCTTACTTTCCGGCCTATTTTAACATCCCAGATTAATCCCTACAACCTGTAACACACTTTACAAGACAGGCAGTTGTTATTATTAACAGTGAAAAAAACGCCAGTAGTAAACCGCTTATTATTGCTCCAACTATGCTTGTAGCAGCAAAAGTTATTCCTAAAAGAACAATTGATAGAAAAATTGTTCCTAAAATTCCTGTCAACAATACCGGAATAATACTGCATACACAATCGCCTACCCCAGCACTGCGTATAACGGGGCTGACAATCAATGTTATTGCAAGATATACAACAGCAATTCCTAACAGCACCCACAAAAATGCAGGTGTAATCGTAATAACGGCTGAAAAAGTCAGAAAAGCCGTTATTATGCCAATAATTAAAGCAGCGATAACAGCAATGCCGGTACAGTTTATTCTGCATCCACAATTGTAGTTTGTCATTCTATTCACCTCCTTCTTAAAATATATGCAAAAAACTATCGAAAAGTGAATATCTTACTTCATATGACAATATATTCTATTGATTTTTTTTAGATTTCATTGTATTGTATATTTAGATATAATAATTAAAAAAGCTACCGACGTGAAAAAACACGTTAGCAGAATTTAATTGTCCACGCAACATCTTTGCCGAGGCGAGATGCTCATCGGCAAAGATCCATTTAACGCCTTATCTGCCCGCGATATGGTTTATATATTTTTCATTACAATTTGCGGGCAGAAAGGCGATGGATATTAGTATGTCAAACATCTGGCACGATATATCACCAAAAAGAATAAATACAGACGATTTCATTTGCGTTGTAGAAATATCGAAAGGCAGCAAGAAGAAATATGAGCTCGATAAAGAAACAGGCTATATTATGCTTGACCGAATTCTTTATACATCAACCCATTATCCTGCAAATTATGGGTTTATTCCACGCACTTACGGGGATGATAACGACCCCCTTGATGTTCTTTTGCTTTGTTCGGAGCCTTTGGAGCCATTGTCTCTTGTGAGGGCATACCCAATAGGTGTTATTTCAATGCTCGATAATGGCAGAAATGACGAGAAAATCATTGCCATTCCCTTTAACGACCCCACATACAACCAGTATACCGATATTGACCAGCTTCCGCCCCACATTTTTGCGGAAATGCGTCATTTCTTTTCGGTGTACAAAAATCTTGAGCATAAATCCACTGCCGTTGATGAGGTCAGTGGCAGAGAAGAGGCAATAAAAATTATTGATGCCGCAATATCAAATTACATCGAGAATTTTTGTAAATAAGTTTACTTAAGAATATACACTAAATTGTATAATTATAAAAGTTTATAGCAAAAATTAACCACCGAAGACATATCCGTTTTCGGTGGTTTTTGGCGTCCCAGATAGGAATCGAACCTACGGCGTTTCGCTTAGGAGGCGAACCCTCTATCCTACTGAGGTACTGGGACATGTATAAATATTAACTTTAATTGAATAACAGGCAACCGCTATGTCTTTAACGTTTCTAACGGCGTGCAACTATGTAGGCATATATTCAATTTAAACTTATAGAATATTAAATTACCTAATGAGTATACCACAATGCTTTCAATTCTGCAAGTAAAATTTTAAACAAAATCTGCAAGTATTATATTGCTTACAAAAAACCCTTTGTCTGAAAAACAAATTTGACCATTTTCCCTGATCAAAAAATCTGTCTTTGTATATTTCTCTATTTGATTTCCAAAAATTTCATCAATGTTCAGTCCAAATCTATTTTTGAACTCTTTTTCGTATATTCCATTTTCAAGACGCAATCCCAAAAACACAAATTCGCTCATTTTATCAAAATCAGTTAAGGTTTCCTGATAAACTAACGCACTTTTTTCAGTCTCAATACTGTTGATATATTCTTCTATATCCAAAGCATTTGAAAATCTGGTGCCATTCGCACAGCTAAATGCTCCTGCACCACAGCCAAGGAAATCATTGCACTGCCAATATTTTAAATTGTGTCGTGATTCAAAACCAGGTTTTGAAAAGTTTGAAATTTCGTAACGCTTATATCCGCAAGCACCCAGATATTGTACCGCCAGTTGATACATATCCGCAGTCAAATCATCATCAGGTAAATTTAGTTTTGCATCAGCAAAGGGGGTTCCTTCCTCAATCTTTAAAGCATATGCCGAAATATGCTCAGCCTTAAACTGCAATGCACGCTTCAAAGTATTCATCCAACTGTCTGTAGTTTGGCCAGGCAAGCCATACATCAAATCAAGCGAAACATTGTCAAAACCAGCCTTGCGTGCATTATAAAAACATTCATCAAAATCCTCAAACGTATGAATTCTGCCCAAAACCTTTAAACAGTCGTTATCTGCCGATTGCAAACCTATACTCAGTCGATTTACACCACCGTCAAACAGTTCACACAGCCCATTAAAATCAATTGTTCCAGGGTTGCACTCTGCAGTGACCTCTATATTTGAACATTGTTCAAAATTACATTTTGCTGTATCAATTATTTGACAAATATATTTCGGTTCAACAGCCGTTGGTGTTCCTCCACCGAAATATATGGTATCAACCACACCCACATACTGTTTTGACATCATCTCGATTTCCCGATTCAATGCATCAAAATAGGGCTCAATCAATCCTTCTTTTCCTGCGTAGGAATTGAAATCGCAGTATCCGCACTTTGATTTGCAAAAAGGAATATGAATATAGAGCCCTACGGTTTTCATTATTTTTCTCCAATCTTTAATCCAGCTTTAACACCGACATACACGCCTCCTGGGGCACCTCAACCGAGCCCACCTGACGCATTCGTTTTTTACCTTCCTTTTGTTTCTCGAGCAGTTTTTTCTTTCGGGTAATATCACCGCCGTAACACTTGGCAAGAACGTCCTTTCGCATTGCACGAACGGTTTCACGGGCAATAATTTTGCTGCCTATCGCTGCCTGAATGGGAATTTCAAAAAGTTGACGGGGGATTGAGTCCTTTAGCTTTTCGGCAATACGTCTGCCACGGGCATATGCACTGTCTTTGTGAACAATAAAGGAAAGCGCATCAACCATATCGCCGTTAAGCAAAATATCCAATTTTACAAGCTCTGATTTTTGGTAGTTCTTCATTTCATAATCAAAGGAGGCATAGCCCCTTGTTCTTGACTTTAGAGCATCAAAGAAATCATAAATGATTTCATTGAGCGGAAGCTCGTATTGCAGAGTTACACGGTTTTGGTCAAGATAGGTCATATCAATGTATGTACCCCGCCGTTCTTGACAAAGCTCCATTATACTGCCGACAAACTCTTTGGGTGTCATTATATTTGCCGAAACAATAGGTTCGGTCATATAATCAATTTCCTGCGGCTCCGGAAGGTTTGTAGGGTTGGATATGGTTATCATTGTTCCATCTGTTTTGTAAACCTGATATTCAACAGAGGGAGCTGTTGTAACCAAATCAAGATTATATTCCCTTTCAAGGCGTTCTTGAATTATTTCCATATGCAAAAGGCCCAAAAAACCGCATCTGAAGCCAAAGCCCAATGCGACAGACGTTTCTGCATCAAATTGAAGTGCAGCATCATTGAGCTGCAACTTTTCAAGCGCATCACGAAGGTCGTTGTATCTGGCGCCATCAGCTGGGTAAACACCCGAATATACCATAGGCTGAACATCCTTGTAGCCAGGAAGAGCCTCGCTCGCTCCTTTTGTCACAGTTGTTACTGTGTCACCAACACGGACATCGCGCACATTTTTTATGCTTGCCGCAATATATCCAACCTCGCCTGCCTTGATTTCTTTGGCAGGCAGCATACCCATAGGATTAAGATAGCCAACCTCCACAACGTCAAAGGTACTGCCTGTTGCCATCATTTTGATAAGGTCACCGGTTTTCAACTTGCCATCCATAACACGAACATATGCAATTACGCCTTTATAGCTGTCATAATATGAGTCAAATATCAGTGCTTTAAGAGGTTCACTCTCGTCGCCTTTCGGAGGGGGGACAGTTTCAACAATTCTTTCAAGAACAGATTCAATATTAATTCCATTTTTAGCGGAAATGCATGGTGCGTTTTGAGCCTCGATGCCAATAACATCCTCAATCTCCTGCTTTACAAGGTCAGGCTGTGCGGAAGGAAGGTCAATTTTATTGATAACAGGCACAAGCTCCAAATCGTGCTCAAGTGCAAGGTAAGTATTTCCCAATGTCTGAGCCTCAATCCCCTGTGCCGCGTCAACTATCAGAACTGCTCCCTCACAAGCTGCAAGACTACGTGAAACTTCATAGTTGAAGTCAACATGTCCGGGAGTATCAATAAGGTTAAGCACATACTGCTGTCCATCCTTGCCAGAATACAAAAGACGTACTGCTCGGGCTTTAATGGTGATACCTCTCTCCTTTTCAAGCTCCATATTATCAAGAACCTGATCCTGCATTTCACGGTTGGTAAGAGCTCCCGTCAATTCAAGAAGACGGTCAGCCAGAGTTGACTTTCCGTGGTCAATATGTGCAATGATTGAAAAATTGCGTATGTTGCTTTGGTATTCGTTCATTGAAACTCCTTCCACCGCTATTGCGGTTGTTCTATTTTAGAGATAGTATATCTGTTTAACTTAAGCCTTATAACCGTTTGGATTGTTTTGTTGCCATCTCCATGTATCAGCACACATATCCTCTAAATTCTTCTTTGCCTCAAACCCAATTTCTTCCTTTGCCTTCTTGGGGTCTGCATAACAGGCATCGATATCACCCGGGCGTCGTGCCTCAATTTTGTAATCAAGCTCTCTGCCGCAAGCCTTGCCAAATGCTTTTATCATATCAAGCACGCTGTAGCCATGGCCTGTACCTAGATTGTAGGTAACCACACCAACGTGATTTTCAATCTTTTTGAGTGCACAAAGGTGACCGTCAGCAAGGTCAATAACGTGGATATAATCACGAACGCCCGTACCGTCGGGAGTATCATAATCGTTGCCAAACACATGGATGCAATCACGCTTGCCTACCGCAACCTGAGAAATGTAGGGCATAAGGTTATTGGGTATTCCTCGGGGGTCTTCACCGATAAGCCCGCTTTCGTGAGCACCGACCGGATTGAAATAACGAAGAATGGCAATATCCCATTCGTTATCTGCAATAGCAATGTCACGGAGAATTTCTTCAATCATAAGTTTTGTTCTGCCATAAGGATTTGTGCAAGAAAGCGGAAAATCCTCACAGATTGGCACAGCATGCGGTTTGCCATAAACAGTTGCAGAAGAACTAAACACCAGCTTTTTAACCCCATGCAGTCTCATAAGTTCACACAGATTAATTGTGCTGTAAAGGTTGTTGTGATAATATGCCAAAGGCATAGCAACAGATTCGCCCACAGCTTTAAGACCTGCAAAATGAATAACCGCATCAAACCTGTTTTCTTTAAAAACAATCTCCAATTCGTCCTTATCAACCATATCTATTTTATAGAAATTTAAATCCTTGCCTGTAATCTTTTTTACACGGGACAAAGATTCCTCGCTGCTATTTGAAAGATTATCAACAACCGTAACCTCATAGCCTGCATTGAGAAGCTGAACGCAAGTGTGACTACCGATATAGCCTGCACCGCCTGTAACCAAAATATGCATAAATATTCCTCCGCTCTGTTTATATTATCACAGATTTATTTTTAAATTATATTTTACCATAGTTTTGCCGATTTTTCAAGTGGTTTAACACACATTTTAAAAAGACCCCAAACTCAAAAAGGAGACAGAAACTCTGCCCCCTATGTGTTATAATTATTCAAGATAGTCTTTCAGTTTTTTGCTACGGCTTGGATGTCTGAGCTTGCGGAGAGCTTTTGCTTCAATCTGACGTATTCTCTCACGGGTTACGTTAAATTCTTTACCAACCTCTTCAAGTGTTCTTGCTCTGCCGTTGTCAAGACCAAAACGAAGGCGAAGCACCTTTTCCTCTCTGGGAGTAAGTGTGCCAAGCACATCAACAAGCTGTTCTTTCAGCAATCTGAAGGTTGCCGCATCCTGTGGAGCAGGAGTTTCGTTATCCTGAATGAAATCCTGCAAAGAGCTGTCTTCTTCCTCACCAATTGGGGTTTCCAAAGATACAGGCTCCTGAGCAATCTTCATAATTTCGCCAACCTTGTCAATGGGCATATTCAATTCCTTTGCAACTTCTTCAGGGAGGGGGTCACGACCCAATTCCTGAACAAGCTGGCGTGTTACACGTATAAATTTATTTATTGTTTCAACCATATGAACAGGTATTCTTATCGTTCGTGCCTGGTCGGCAATGGCACGTGTAATCGCCTGTCTTATCCACCATGTTGCATAAGTACTGAATTTATAGCCCTTTGTATAGTCAAACTTTTCAACTGCTTTAATAAGTCCAAGATTTCCTTCCTGAATCAGGTCCAGAAAAAGCATTCCACGGCCAACATACCTTTTCGCTATACTTACAACAAGGCGAAGGTTTGCCTCAGCAAGACGGTGCTTTGCATCAAGGTCTCCCTCTGACATTTTTTGCGCCAGCTCTGCCTCCTCCTGTCCTGAAAGAAGAGGCACTTTTCCAATTTCCTTAAGATACATACGCACGGGATCGTCAATGCTGACACTGTCAGGAACCGACAGGTCTGCAAGCTCATCCTCGGTAATTTCAAAATCCTCGTCAGGCTCCTCAAGCTCAGGGATTTCATCGCCGAAATTACCTATAATTTCAATTCCCTGCTTTTCAATAAAATCATAGATTCTCTCAATCTGCTCCGGCTCCATCTCAACAGTTTCAAGCTTGGAAGAAATTTCGCCCATCGTCAGCTCACCCTGCTTTTTGCCGAGCTCCACAAGCTCCTGAACCGCTTGTTTTTGCGCATCCTTTGAAACTGCCTTTTTTGTTTCTGCCGCATTATCTGTATTTTTCTTACTGCTCATCTTTCCTTCGCCTTTCTACTTTTTTTCCTTTTTCAGTCTGTCCATTATCTCCTGCAGTTTTGCAGCATCACCACCCCGGGCGGACACCGCATCTGCCTTTTTTGTTTTGTAATCAAGTAAAATCTTGAGGGGCATCTTTACCGCCTCTGCCTTGTTGTCAACATTTTTGTCATCCGAAAGAATTTCGGATACCGCTCCCAAATCACACTCATCAAATTGTGATATAACTGTTACGGGGTTTAATTGGTCGCCCTTATCCAAAGTATCAAAGATTATTTCTGCCACTCTTCGGTGTAAACCTTCTGTAAAGTCTGAAGGGCAAAGAGTGTCCTTTATCTGCTTGAAAATTTCCTTTTCAGATATCAAATTCAAAAGAAGCTTTTCAGCATTATAAAGCCTCATTTTATCAAGGTCTGACCGGCCTCCCGTTCTCGCCTCGAAATCACGCCTTTCCTGACGCAGAATGCGTACATTGTTGGTTTTTATCTTTTTGCGCAAAAAGTCCTCTATCTGCGCCTGAATACTTTCGGGAGAAACATCAAGCCTGTGGGCAAACCTTTTTATATATACCTCCCGCTCAACGTCACTTTTTATTCCCGCCATAACCTTTGCAAGCTGTTCGATAAACTCTATTTTTGCAACAGGGTCCTCAAGATTAAAATTTTTTTCAATGCTGTGGACTTTATACTCAATAAAGCTTTCGGAATTTTCGACCTGCATCTGAAACATCTCGGCGCCCTTAGCCTTGATGTATTCATCGGGGTCCTTTCCATCGGTTATCTTTAGAACTCTGGTCTTTATCTCTGCTTCCCTGAGTATTTCGCCTGCACGGTCGGCAGCCTTTTGCCCTGCCTCGTCGGCGTCATAGCACAGCACAACCTTATCGGTGTATCTTTTTATCAGTTCTGCCTGCTGAGGTGTAAAGGCTGTACCCAATGATGCAACAGCATTATCAAAGCCATTCTGATGAAGCGATATAACATCCATATAGCCTTCCATCACCAGAATTTGACCTTCCTTGGTGTTTTTTGCCTTGTTCATCGCAAACAGATTTTCTTTTTTCTGAAATATTAATGTTTCCGGAGAGTTCAAATACTTTGGCGCATTTTCCTTATCCTTTAGAATTCTGCCGCCAAACCCAATCACATTCCCACGCAAATCAACAATGGGGAACATCACCCTGTCACGAAACTTGTCAAAATACGTGTCGTTGTCACGTTTTACCGCAAGTCCTGCTTCGACAAGCTCTTCGTCAGAATATCCCTTTGTCTTCATAAAATCTATAAGCGTTGACCATGAATCCGGTGCATAACCCAAACCGAAACTTTTTATTGTTGAATTTAAAAGCTTTCTGTCTTTGAGATAATCAAGTGCATATTTATTTTCTGGAGCAATCAACTGATTAAAGAAGAACCTTGCTGCCTCGGCATTCATCTCGTACATCCGTTTTTTCTTTTCGTGTATCTGTGCCGCATGGTTTCTCTCTGTCGCACTGCGATAGTCGGGAACGGGTACTCCCGCACGTTCTGCCAGCAGCTTTACAGCCTCCATAAAATCAAGGTTTTCCTTTGCCATTATAAAGTTAATAACTGTTCCGCCTGCACCGCAGCCAAAGCAGTGAAACAACTGTTTGTCCGGTGACACCGAAAATGATGGCGTTTTTTTGTCATTATGCAAAGGACAAAGAGCCTGAAAACGGTTTCCCACACGTTTAAGAGTAACATAACGTGAAATAAGGTCAACAATATCATTTTTCTGTACAACCTCGTCGATAAAATCCTGAAAATCCACCAACTGTTTCAAACTCTCACCACCTCGTATATTTCTTTAATTCGACAAAAAATTGCCGTCTCCTTTATTATTTTATCAAAATATTATTCGCGCCATGATTTTGGCACAAAATACTTTTCAAAAAGACACAGTGCATATCTGTCGGTCATACTTGCAATATGGTCACGAACAATAATCATATTATCCTCGCTGCAGCTTATCTCCCGCACGTTTTCGGAAATCAGCTCAGGTCTTTCCATAAACATCTCAAAAAGTGATTTTATAACATTAAAGGATTTCTTTTCTTCATTTCTGGCATAATCATTGAGATATACATTCTCAAACATATACTTGCGCAATCCCATCATAGCATCGTATATCTCTGTATCCATTGTGATATCAGCATTTCCGTCACTTGCACGAATTATACCGTTTATCATCGAATCAATTCTTTCAGAATGTGTTTTTCCTAAAATTCTGACAAATTCCTTTGGAATATCCTCCTGTCGCATAACTCCGCCACGTACAGCATCGTCAATATCATGATTTATGTAAGCTATTTTATCCGCCAACCTTATTATCTTGCCCTCTAACGTCTGGGGCATCTTGTCACCAGTGTGACAAAGAATTCCGTCGCGAACCTCGGCTGTAAGATTTAGTCCTCCCTTGCGTTCAAGAACATTAACAACCCTGAGGCTTTGCTCGTTGTGCCGAAAACCTCCGGAGCAAAGATGGTCAATTGTACGTTCACCTGCGTGACCAAATGGAGTGTGCCCCAAATCGTGTCCCAGAGCTATTGCCTCGGTCAAATCTTCGTTAAGCTCCAATGCACGGGAAATCGTTCTCGCTATCTGTGCCACCTCAAGAGTGTGAGTAAGTCGTGTTCGGTAATGGTCGCCTTCGGGTGATAAAAATACCTGAGTCTTATGCTTGAGGCGGCGGAATGCCTTTGAATGAATAATTCTGTCTCTGTCACGCTGAAACTCTGTCCGTATTTCGCTTGGTTCTTCGGCACGGGCACGACCAGCAGTTTTTGAGCTTAGGACCGCGTAAGGACTGAGGGTTTTTGCCTCTTTTTCTTCAATTCTTTCTCTTATGGTCATTTTTTCACCTGCTTTTTACCGAAATTTTCCTACAAAGATATTTTTCTGCATTTCTCTTAAAAATCCTTTTTTTAGTTGACAAAACAATTTCATCAAATATATAATAATATCAATACATATTTAATCAACGGAGAAAATATATGAGCGATAACTGCATTCATCTTAACCCACGACTTAAAAAAATTGCCAATCTTGTGCCGCCTAATTCCTGCACTGCAGACATCGGCACAGATCATGCCTATATTCCAATTACATTGGTGGGCAGTGGCATAACACCGCGGGCAATTGCATCGGATATAAAAAAGGGCCCAGTTTCACGTGCTGCCGCAAACATTCGCGCCCACGGGCTGGAACAAAAAATTGAAACACGTCTTGGAGCCGGGCTTTCAACTCTCAGTGAAAACGATGCAGAAGTTATAATTATCGCAGGTATGGGCGGAATTTTGATCTCAAATATTCTTAAGGCATCGCCCAGGATTGCAAAAAATGCAAAACTGCTTATTCTACAACCCATGACAGCTGTTACCGAACTGAGAAAATATCTGTCTGAAAACAACTATGAAATAACCTCCGAATATCTTGAGGCCGAAGAAGAAAAAATTTATAACATTATTGTCGCAAAGCCCAATGGCAACACACCTTATACCTTAAGAGAGCTATACTTGGGTAAAGACTTATGCAAAACCTCGCCCCATCTGGTTGACAGATATAAACAAGGCGTTTTGACAAAACTTAACAAACGGATAGAAGGGCTGGAAAAATCCCAAAACCCGGAAAACGAAACGGAACTCAACGAGACATTGAAGCTACTGAAAATCCTTAACGAGAGGTGAATTCAAATGATTAGATTATATGAAATAATTGAAGAATTGGAAAAAATTGCTCCCTCATTGCTTAAAGAGCCCTGGGATAACGTTGGGCTTATGGTGGGCGACGAAACACAAATAATAAACAAGGTATTTATCTGTCTTGACCTGACAACCCAAAATGTAAAAAAGGCCATCGAATTTGAGGCAGACCTGATTATATCCCATCATCCGATGATTTTTAAGCCCCTGTATTCAGTAACCGAAGGTGACCCCATTGGCAGTATGGTTCGCAGTGTGATTAAAAATAATATATCCGTCTTTAGTATGCACACCAATTTTGACAAAGCAGATGGCGGAACGAACGACCTGCTTGCCAATCGTCTGGGTCTTGAAAATGTTCGCAAACTCACCAAAGAAGAGTGTATCGACGGTCAGGGTAATTCGTTCTCGCCAATCGGTTGTGTAGGAATGCTTGAATATCCCATGTCGATGGAAGAGTTTATTCTTCACGTTAAAAACATTCTGGGCTGCACTGCCCTTAAATATGCAGGCGACCTTGACGAGTCTATCCAGACAGTTGCACTATGCTCAGGCAGTGGCGGCAAGGAAGGGATTTATTCGGCATTTCATTCAGGTGCCGATGCATATGTGACAGCAGATTTGGGACACGAACACGCTCGCTCTGCATACGAATTGGGCTTGAATATTATTGATGCAGGTCACTTTGAAACTGAAAATATAATCTGCGACTATCTTGCAGACTTTTTTGAAAGCCGTTTTCCCGAACTTGAAATTTTGACATCGGATGTCGAGCCGTTTTATTTGAGAATTTAAAAAACGCCCTTACGGGCGTTTTTTATTACCTTTTTACGTTAAATATTCTTTTTAGCTTTACTCTTAATCTTTTGGGAAAGCTTTTTATAAACCTTATAGGATATGTAATCCTTGCACGTTTTGCATAATAAAGGTCTTCCTTACTGCCGCATTCAATATACTCACCATCGTTATAAAAGGCAGCCAGCACGCCAACAATATCCTTGTCGGTTATATCCCGTTCAAGGTCGGGTCTGTTGTCACCGTTGATAACGTATCCTTTTTTTGTAACCTTTATAATTCTGTGCATCGTATAGTGGTCAAGCCGTCTGTATACAGGGATATCGTACTTTTTCAAAGGAAATTCTGCTTTTTTTATCAGCACTGTGTCACGTCCCTCAACAAGCATAGGATTCATACTGTTTCCCACCGTTTTGCAGGCATATATTCCTTTTTCTGCTATTGCTTTTTCTATTCTGTCCACCGACTCACCACCTTGCAACCCCCTGCTCTACAAGTTATTCTTCAATCAATTTTGCGTCCTTCATTTTGTTCACAAAGTTCAGAACATCAATCCTTGCTCTTTCTTCATCGACCTCATATTCTGACATAAGAGCTGTAACCAAATCTTCCTCGGTTGCGTCATTTTCCAGAGTCTTCCAGAGTGTTGCGCCGCTTTCATTAAGATTAATCACACCGTTAAAGTTCAGAGCACCGTTGCCAACAGGCACAACCACATAATACCCTGCAACCTCCCTCAGCATAAAATTACTTTTGATTTTCACAGCAGCATCCGCTCCTTTCGTTATTCATTCCGTTATAAGCAACAATCGCCGCCTCGTTTTCCATGTTGCAATAAAGTTTATATACCTTAGTCCTTTTCAGCAGTCTGTCAAGCAAATCAAGCAGTTTTGACATAGCACTCATATCTGTTGGTCTGATTGTCTGGTTAAGAATATGATGAACCGCCTCCTGAGTGGGCATAACCTCAATATGGTTTTTTATAGACCTTTCAAGAAAGCATATTCCGCACAAAGGGACTCTTTCATTTTTATTCTGGTCGGTCTTGCCGCTCCAGGGCGTTCCAAAAACCAAAACATCACCATCAACGATACGTATAATAGGCTTGTCATCGTTTATTATATACGTTTTATCCTCACCAAAGGTTTTCCTCCAGATTGTGGTATGTGTAGACTTGCCTGTTCCGCTGGGTGCAGAAAACAGATACGCCCTGTCCTGATAAACCACTCCTGATGCGTGAAGCATAAATCCGTCAAAGTTCAAAAGCTTTGTGCAAAATTCCGCACCGGTCCACATATATTCAACCTCTAAATCGGTCATATGGGGAACAGCCGCCCTTCTTTGAGCAATATAATTATCCGGCAGTCCAACAACAATCTGCGGTTCTCCCTCAAAATCGTACAAATAGTCTCTTGCCTGAGTTTCAATTATTCCGCCTTTGCGAAGAATAAGACCGGTATTGACCCCTGCGATACGATATTTTGCCTTATATATTTCGTAAGCTCTCTCTTCCTGCTTGTTCATTTTATTCAACCGGTGCCTCATCGTTTAAAAGCAAATTACCCATTGAATATGTGCTGTTTTTGCACACATAAACCTTTTTTATCTTTGAGGGATTGCCCTCTAACCTAAGATTTGGCATAATTATTTTAATATTTGCAAATGCACCGTCAACCATGGTATTTGCGCCGCCTCGCACAACCAATGCATCAGCAAAGTCTGCGTTTACAATGCTCATTTCAGATGCTCCTGCACCGTCGCCAATAACAACCATCCTTTCTGTTGAGACACCGTCCAGTTTGAGACCGCCCACACGAATCATTACGTTGCCATCCGTGGGAAGAGTTGTTGTTTCAGGGTCGTCAATATAATACTTTACCAGTCTGTCCATAACAACGGCAAACTCTGCTCTGGTAATATTGGCTGTGGGGTTAAGTTTTCCGTCTGCACCGCCGACATAGCCCTGAGAAATTATAGCTGCAACTCCTGATTTTGCCCAGTCTGCAACCTGGCCGCCATCTTTGAAGGTGTCAATAACAGATGTGTCAATATCGTTGTTTACATCCAGAGCAAAAACACGTGAAAGGACAACAAACGCCTCTTGTCTGGTAATATTATTATCAGGGTTCAGCTTGTTGTCAGAGCCGTTAAACGCACCCATAGCAACTGCTTTTGACATTGATGAATAAAACCAGTCATCTGTAGAAACATCTGTAAAGGCAGATATATCTGCGTCATTGGTTGCACCGCAGGCACGAACCATAATTGTAGCCATCTCGGCCCTTGTCATATTGTTTTGAGGAAAAACATAGCCGTCGCTACCTGTAAGCAAGCCGTTTTCAACAGCGTTTTCAATCGCCGCAGTTGACCAGTCATCAGGCATATCCACAAAGTCTGCAGCAAATGCCGCCGATGATATTGTCATAACAAATATCATAAGTATAGCAAGTAATTTTTTCATCATTGTACGTTCCTTTCATAACAAAATAACTTTTTGTCAGTAGTTGTTTTAATTATACTATATATTATATCAATTTTCAATGGCATTTTAAAAAATCCTTAATCTTTGAATACATTTAACAAAAAAATTTGCTCTCAATAGTCATAGCGACCACTGAGAGCAGTTTTTAAAGCAAAATAATTCCGTTTTCTTTACATTCTTCAACCATTTCCTCGGGCCACACAGACGCATGAACCTCGCCAATGTGTGCCTTGCGAAGAATAAACATACAAATTCTTGACTGACCTATTCCTCCTCCTATTGTATAGGGAAGTCTGCCTGCAAGAAGGTCACGATGATAGGGAAGGCTTGCACGTTCTTCGCACTTCGCAACCTTTAACTGACGCTTGAGAGATTCCTCTGAAACACGGATGCCCATACTCGAAACCTCAAATGGAATATCCAGCAAATCATCATAGAACAACAAGTCGCCGTTAAGCTCCCAATCATCATAGTCGGGTGCTCGGCCGTCGTGCTTTTTGCCCGATGCCAGCAAATCACCAATCTGCATAAGAAATACAGCGCCCTTATCCCTTGTTATTGCGTGCTCTCTCTCTTTTGGGGTAAGATCAGGATACCTATCCTCAAGCTCCTGAGTAGTCAGGAAGTAGACCTCCTCAGGAAGTCGTGGCTCGATCTGCGGGAATAAGGAGTTAACATATTTTTCAGTCATTTTAAACACATCAAAAATCTTTCTGACCGTATGCTTAAGGGTCGAGGTGGTTCTGTCATCCTTTGCAATGATTTTTTCCCAATCCCACTGGTCAACATATATTGAGTGTATATTGTCAGTATCCTCGTCACGGCGGATTGCATTCATATCGGTATACAAGCCCTCGTCAACAGAAAATCCGTATTCTTTTAGGGCATTTCTCTTCCACTTTGCGAGGGAATGTACTATCTGCAGATTTCTGCCCGTTTCCAGCACATCAAATGTAACCGCCCGTTCAAAACCATTAAGGTCATCATTTAGTCCTGTTTCGGGATCAACAAAAAGCGGGGCTGAAACACGGGTCAGCTTAAGCTCTCGTGCTAAGTTTGTTTCAAAATAGTCTTTTGTTGCCTTTATCGCCACCTGAGTATCAATAAGATTTAAAAGTGATTTATACCCTCGGGGCTTTATTACTTCTGCCATTTTTTATCATAGCCTTTCTGTAACAGTTTTATTAAATGTTAATTTTACCATTTTCTTTTAAAAAAAGCAATAGCAAAACCTTAATTTTTCTGTATTTTATTAAATAATTTTGTTCATAATAAGAATGTAAAAACAATTCAGGAGGTGAGACAATATGACAAACAACGGTGTAAGCTGTAATGTATGCGAATGTATGTATCACAAGGAAGAAAACGAATGCAGCCTTGACAAAATTCAGGTAAGCCACGAAAAGACAAGTGCGGATTCAATTGCAATCCCTCATTTCTGTAAAAGCTACGAAAAGAAATAACCCTGAACACTTTTTTACGTTCGAAAATCCTCATTTTTTGAAGAACGGCAGATGCTTCCCTCTATGGTGGAATGTCTGCCGTTTTAATTATATAAATATGCTTTTAACCTCCTGTTATAAGCCTCATAATGTCATTCCATGTTGCAAAAACCATTAGTCCAAGCAAAAGTATCAGCCCCGCAAAATGAACAATTCCTTCTTTTTCGGGGGGGATAGGTTTTCTGCGAATTGCCTCTATTACCACAAACAGAATTCTTCCACCGTCAAGCGCGGGAATAGGCAGAAGATTCATAATTCCAATATTAACCGAAATAAACGCACCCAAAAACAAAAGGTTGATAAATCCTGCCCTTCCGCCCTGTTGTGCGGTTTCATTCATCATCCCGACAACACCTACGGGCCCTGAAATTTCGTTAACGCCGACCTGGCCGCTTATCATCATACCCAAAGAAGCATAAACCAGCTTGCCCATCCATATGGTTTGGTAAAAGGACTCCCTGATCACGCTAAATACGCTTGGTTTTTCTGTTCTTATGGTAATCCCAAGCAGATACGCAGGAGTGCCATCAGAATACTTCATAACATATGGTGTAAATGGCTTTGTGATTTCTTTCCCGTCACGAACAAAGGTAATCGCCCCAGCGGCTGCTCCTGACTGTTGCATCGCAAAATCTATATCTCTTTTAATATTGATGCTCTGACCGTTAAGCTCTGTAATCCGGTCGCCGGGCTGAAGGAATTCAGCCACAGGAGCCTCCTGCACAATATCAGCAACCACAGTTGTGGGAATACCGGATTGTGCATAGTATAACCCCACAAAGGCTGTGCAGATTGAAAATCCCAGCAAAACGTTCATTGCCGCTCCTGCCGCAAGGATAATCAGCCTTGCATACCACGGTTTTTGTGAAAATGAACCTTCGTCGTCGCTTTCACTGTCTTCGCCCTCCATACTGCAAAAGCCTCCTACGGGAATTACACGCAAGGAGTATCGGGTTTTGCCCTTTTCCCACGAAAAAACCTTTGGCCCCATACCAAGAGCAAACTCGTGGACCTTTACACCAAAAATTCTTGCAGTTATAAAATGCCCGAACTCGTGAACAAAAATTATCAGCGAAAAAAACAAGATTGCAAATACAATTGTCCAAATCATATTTTGTGCTCCATTCTGACAGATTGGTCAACCTCTATTATGTCCTCAATTGATGGATTTAATTTATTTTCATAGCAACTCATAACCTTTTCAACATATTCTGCAATATCCAGAAAGCCAATTTTGTCGTTCAGAAAGGCACTTACCGCCACCTCGTTTGCGGCGTTAAGAACGGCAGGCATAATCCCACCTGCCAAGCCTGCTTTTTTTGCAAGCGCAAGACAACGGAAGGTTTCTTCATCCGGCTCAAAAAAGGTCATTTTGCCAATTTGTTCAAATAATACTGAGCTGTCGGGTGATGGCATCCTTTCGGGATAGGTGAATGCATACTGTATAGGATGCTTCATTGACGGCAGACTAAGCTGTGCAATCACACTTTTGTCAACGAACTCTACCATTGAATGAATAATACTTTCACGGTGAACTACCACGCATATATCGTCAAGCTCCACATCAAAGAGCCACTTTGCCTCAATTATTTCAAGGCCCTTGTTCATAAGAGTGGCGCTGTCAATGGTAATCTTTGCACCCATTGACCAGTTGGGATGTCTGAGTGCCTGTTCTTTTTTGATATCCTTAAGCTCATCACGTGTTTTGCCAAAAAAAGGGCCACCCGATGCTGTAAGCAGAATTTTATTAATCTCGCTATGCTTTCCACCGTGCATCGACTGAAATATTGCCGAATGTTCGCTGTCAACAGGCAGAAGACGCACGCTGTGTTTTTTAACTGCATCAATAAACAATGCCCCTGATGTAACCAGAGTTTCTTTGTTGGCAAGTGCAATATCCTTGCCTGCCTCTATTGCCTTCATTGTGGGCACAAGCCCTGCAAAGCCGACAATTGAGGATAAAACCATATCAACCCCGTCAGCAGTTGCAGCAAGACATAGCCCTTCCTGACCGCACAGAACTTTGGCATTTGTATCAGCAAGGCGCACCTTTAAGTCATTATACTTTTCAGTGTCAGCAACAACAACCCACTGCGGCTTGTATTTTCTTGCTTGTTTTTCAAGGAGAGTAATGTTTGAATTTCCCGAAATCCCTTTAACCGAAATATCCTTTATTCCCTTTAAATCGTCAACCACCTGCAAAGCCTGAGTTCCGATAGAACCCGTTGACCCTAATATTGATATATTCATAAAAACCCGAAACCTTTCCGATTATTTGAAAATTCCAATGTTTGCTATATATAGATATACCATAGGAGCAACCGCAATTACGCTATCAAGTCTGTCTAAAATTCCGCCATGACCGGGGAACAGGTTTCCGTAATCCTTAATCCCGTACTTACGCTTGATAATGGATGCAGTAAGGTCGCCAATCTGTGAAATAATTGACATTGCAAAGCCCAACGTGGCAAGACTTAAATAATTTACATCAAGGCTCCATACTCTTTCCATCATCAAGCCATAAAGCATACACGCCGTCATACAGCCTAAAATCCCGCCCAGCGAGCCTTCAATTGTCTTTTTGGGGCTGATTTCGGGACACAGCTTGTGTCTGCCCAGAAATACCCCTGCAAAATACGCACAGGTATCTGTGAGAAATGCCCCGATAAACGGTATCCAAATCAATACTCTGCCGTGTTCAAGCTCTCGTATATACAAAAGGTTTGTCAAGAAGTACGGAATATAAATTACGCTGAATGTCACCATTGCGGCATCTGTCACCGAAGCAGTTTTGTGCTGTGCAATCATAATCACAAACAACAAAAACATAAATAAATAAGCAAGAGGTGCATAAAGCTGAGGATTTACATAGCTTCTCATAAGAGGAACAGCAATTGCCGCAACATACCCCAAAGCACAAAGACAGCTTTTATCCTTTAGTCCCGTAGCCTTATAAAACTCATACAAGCCAACCAGCGAAATTACAATAACAGCCCCTGCAATTACTATACTGTTTGACAATAATATCAACACAAGCAATGGTACAAGAATAATTGCAGTTAAAATTCTTGTTTTCATAAACGCTCCTCCATTTGTAAAAACGGGCGGATGCTATCCGCCCGTTAAAAATCTTTCTAAAGTTTACCAAAACGCCGATTTCTCTTTTGATAATCAAGGATAGCCTGGTACATATCCTTTTCGGAAAAATCAGGCCAGTTAATATTGCTGAACCAGAACTCCGCATATGCAGCCTGCCACAGCAGAAAATTCGAAAGACGGTATTCACCGCTGGGTCTTATAATCAAATCAACCTCAGGAAGACCTCGTGTATACATCAGCTCAGTCAAATCCTGCTCGGAGACATCCCTTAACGTCCGCTTGCCTTGGGCAATTTTATCAGCAAGAGCCTTTGCCGCCTCGGTTATCTCGGCACGGCCGCCATAATTAAGCGCAACATTAAGCACAAGCCCTGTGTTTTTTGACGTATATTCCTCTGCGTGATCAATCGCTGCATTTATTTTGTCAGATAATGCACTGCGGTCGCCAATGACCTTAAGAATTACATTTGTTCCGCCGAACTGTTCTTCAACCTGCTGCAAATAGTTATAAAGAAGCTCCATAAGTGCATCAACCTCTGCCTTGGGTCTGTTCCAGTTCTCGGTGGAAAAAGCATAAGCCGTGATGCATTTCACACCAATTTTATCGCAATATTTAACAATTTTTTTGAGTGTTTCTGCCCCTGCACGATGGCCTGCACTGCGAGGAAGACCTTTAGACTTTGCCCATCTTCCATTTCCGTCCATGATAATTCCTATGTGCTTTGGAATGTTATTGTGGTCAAGTGGCTGAATTCTTTTCTTTTTTCTAAAATACATAAAAGGTTAAACCTCTAAAATTTCTTTTTCTTTTGCTGAAACCATTGTATCAATCTGAGCCACAAACTTATCTGTAAGCTTTTGAATCTGTGTTTCAAGATTCTTCAGATCATCCTCGGTAATTTCTCCATCCTTCTTCTGCTTTTTAAAACCTTCAAGAGCATCACGACGTACGTTGCGCACAGCAACCTTGCCTTCTTCACCGCGCTTTGAAATACCTTTAACAAGCTCTTTTCTTCTTTCCTCGGTAAGAGGAGGAAAGTTGAGACGGATGGTTTTACCATCGTTATTGGGAGTGATGCCAACATCCGACTTAAGAATTGCCTTTTCGATTTCGCCAAGGATTGAAGCATCCCAGGGCTGTATGGTAATCGTTCTCGGCTCGGGAACTGCAACAGTACCTACCTGCTGGATAGGTGTTGCAACACCATAATATTCAACTGTTACCTTGTCTAAAATTGCAGGGTTTGCACGTCCTGCGCGGATTGCCGCCAAGTCTGACTGAAGAACGGCAATTGCTTTTTCCATTTTATTTTCTGCGTTTTTCATAAGATTTAATTCCTTTCAGTAATATATTATTTTACAATTGTTCCGATTTGCTCTCCCTGAATTGCCCTCTTTATGTTTTCGGGGTCATTGAGACCAAATACCAAAATGGGTATATTATTGTCCATACAAAGTGATGTTGCGGTTGAATCCATAACGCCAAGCCCACGGTTTAGAACATCAATATAGCTGAGGCTGTCAAACTTTACGGCGTTGGGATTTATGTGCGGGTCGCTGTCATAAACCGCGTCGACCTTCTTTGCAAGAAGAATAATTTCTGCATCAATTTCAGCAGCACGAAGCGCTGCAGTTGTATCTGTTGAAAAGAATGGGTTGCCCGTTCCGCAGGCAAAAATAACAACTCTGCCCTTATCCAAATGACGCATCGCCTTGAGTCTTATATAAGGCTCTGCAATCTGACGCATTTCAATAGCCGTCTGAACACGTGCTGCAACACCCTGCTGCTCAAGAGCGTCAAGCAATGCCAGAGAGTTAATAACCGTCGCCAGCATACCCATATGATCTGCACGGCTTCTGTCCATTCCTTCTCCCGTTCTTCCTCTCCAGAAATTGCCTCCGCCTACTACAATTGCAATTTCACAGCCCATTTCAGAACATTCCTTAATTTTCTCCGCAATGCTTGTAACGGTTGCTCCGTCAAGACCGAAACCCTTTTCGCCTGCCAGTGCTTCGCCACTGATTTTAAGCATCACTCTTTTGTATTTTACCGCCATAGCTTTTCCTCCAAAGAATGTTTTATTTTAGCAAAGGGCATATCGCCCTGATTTATACTTAGTCAGAAATGTCAATAACCGTAATGTCAGGCTCAACCTCGGGCTCAAAGCCGTCTTCAGGAGTTGTCACTGTGTCAGGAATAAATCCCTCGCCTGCGCCCGACTCTGCATTGCTGCCACCATCTGACGGCTTAGGGTCTGTTGCTGCGTTATGTGTTTCACTTTGTGTAGCTGGTGCATTTCCTTCTGTTTGAGACGGCGTGGCTGTCTCAGGTGTGGTTACCGTCGCAGGTGGTACGGGAGTGTTGACATTGTTTTTATACTTTTCAACTGCCGCGTTAAGATATTCAATCTCGTCTTCAAGAGTCTGCACCTGTGATTTAAGCTCTTCGTTCTCGGCGGCAACATCATCGTGTCCTATGGCCGAAAAGCTTATAGGATTTATAATAAGGCTGAATGAAATGAAAAAAGATATTATAAACACCAGTATTGTGCCGAAAGTAATTCCCGTTCCGAGCAAAATCTTTTTTGTTTTTAAGGATATATGTGTTTTGCCACTCATAGCATAAACTCCTCTAAGCAAAATATTATACTTTTAAAAAGTATATCATATCTTTATAAACTATTCAAGAGAAAAATCACTTTTTTGTGTTGAAAAAATACAAACTTTTCATAGTCTGTGTTTTCTTGACAAAATTTACGTTATGTGCGATAATATGTAATAGTAAAGATTTTTCAAAGTCCTCAGAAAGGAAGTCATCCTTATGCAAAACGAGCGTGTTGAAAAACGTAAGGAATTTATTATTAACACCGCATACATTGTCCTTGTTGCTGTGCTGATTATTTTGGGTTTAAGATATGCCGCAAGATGGCTCATGCCATTTATTGTAGGTTTTGTTATAGCCTTTTCAGTTAATGCACCAGTCAGCGCAATCTGCAAGCATGTTAAAATCAATCGTAAATTTTGCGCCGTTGTTGTTCTTATTGTTGAATATTCTCTGCTTGTTCTGCTTGTTTGGGGGCTTGGTTCAAAAATATACAATTCACTTAAAGATTTGTTTTCAAATATGCCGGCCTATTATGACAACAGTATCCAGCCCTTTCTTCTATGGCTTAACAAAGCCATAAAAGATTTGACAGCAAACATATCCCCTGATACCTTAAACCAGATATACAATGTGCTTGAAAGTGCGATAGATTCAATTCGTGATTTTGTCATAAATCTGTCAGCATCTATGGGCAAGCTTCTTGCAAGCACCACCACAAAGTTGCCCTTCTTTCTTATATCTTTTGTGTTTGCAATTTTATCATCTGTTTTTATCAGTATGGACTATAACGGCATCATTGCTTTTGTCAAAAGACAGCTTCCGCCTAAGCTTGCGGGTTTTCTTGGTGACGCAAGGGAACATCTGGGCAAAACAGTCCTTCGGTATCTGCGTGCCTACCTTATAATCTGGGTTCTTACCTTTGCCGAGCTTTCCATAGGTCTTTCCATGCTGAAAATCGAAAGTGCAATCGGCATTGCTGCAATTATTGCATTTGCAGACGTCTTTCCTGTTATCGGTACGGGCGGAATTTTGATCCCCTGGGCAATCTTTTCGCTGATAACCCGCAACTATTATATTGCAATCGGTCTTATAGTTATATATATAGTTGTTCTGATTATACGAAACTTTGCAGAGCCTAAAGTTGTGGGCGACCAGTTGGGTCTTCATCCTCTTGTTACATTGATTGCCATCTATCTTGGTTATCTGTGGATGGGTGTTGGCGGAATGATTATTCTTCCCATATGCCTGACCATTCTTATCGGTCTTCACAAAAATGGTAAAATCAAGCTGTGGAAGGAATAATTTAAAGAGGAGACGCAATGAAAATAGTAATTCTTGACAAATCAACCTTGGGTGCTGATATCGACATTGCACCAATACAGGCTTTGGGTGAAACGACAGAATTCCCCACTACCTGCCCTGAAGAAATGGCAGACCATATCGGCGATGCTGATGTAATAGTTGTCAATAAAATAAAATGCAACAAAGACACTTTGAAAGACTGTAAAAACCTTAAGCTTATCTGCGTTGCAGCAACAGGCTATGACAATATTGACCTTGAATATTGTAAAAGCCAAGGTATCGGGCTTTGCAATGTTCCGGGATATTCAACCGACAGCGTTGCTCAGGTATCGGTTGCAATGGCAATGTCGCTTGCTACACACCTTAACGAATACCGCAATGTAGTAAATACAGGCAAATATACAGAGTCAGGCGTTGCCAATTGTCTTGTTCCCGTCTTCCACGAAATAAGTTCTATGGTATGGGGCGTTGTTGGCGGTGGCGAAATCGGTACAAAGGTTGCCGAAATTGCCAAGGCTATCGGATGCAAGGTTCTTGTGTGCCGCCGCAAACAGGAGGGAGATTTCCCTCTTGCAGATATTGACACAATCTGCAGTGAATGTGATATTATTTCACTGCACGTTCCCCTGTCTGACAGTACCTGCAATCTGATAAACCGCAGCCGTATTGAGTCAATGAAAATGGGTGCTATTCTTATAAATACCGCAAGGGGGGCTGTCGCAGACGAGGCCGCACTTGCAGATGCAGCAAAGATGGGAAGGATTTTTCTTGGCTGTGATGTATATTCTAATGAGCCCTTTGACAAGGATCATCCTTTTTATAAAATAAAAGACCTTGACAATGTACTCCTCACGCCACATATGGCATGGGGTGCGTTTGAGTCGCGTATGCGATGCGTGAAAATAATTTCGGAAAATATCCAGTGTTTTTTCAGCGGTAATGCTCAAAATAGAATAATATAACACAAAAACTCCCTTCAAAAAAGGGAGTTTTAACTTACTTGCTTTAAAGCGTGCAAACTGCAGCTACCCATTCGCCCATAGTGCGGACTTCTTTTACCTTAAGTCCTGCATTATCAAGTGCGGCAACAACCTCGTCTTTTCGGTCGATAATTATTCCCGAACAAATAAACACGCCGTCATCCTTCATAAAATCCTTGACAAACCCCGAAAGTGCAATAATTACATCTGCCACAATATTGGCAAGAACAATTTCACATTTATTTTCAGCAAGGTTTGAATACAAATCTTTATCTTTTGTAATATCCCCGTCATAGCCGTGATAAATCTCAGGGGATAAGCCGTTAAGCGCAAGATTGGAATATGCAACCTCCACCGCCATTGGGTCAATATCAACTGCCGTTGCTTCACCCGCCCCCAAAAGCAATGCAATCACCGAAAGAATTCCCGAGCCACAGCCAAGGTCAAGCACCTTGTCACCCTTCTTTACATACTTTTCAATTTCTTCGATGCACATTTTTGTGCTTTCATGAGAGCCTGTGCCAAAGCTCATTCCCGGATTAATAAGAAATTTTACCCTGTCATTTTGGGGAACATCTGTCTCCCATTCAGGCACCACAAGAACACGTTTTCCAATTTCCAGCGGTTTAAAGTACTGCTTCCAGTTTTCAGACCAGTCCTCATCCTTCATATTCTCGGTCAATATATCAAGGTTACCAAAGATACCTTGGGTATCGTTGTTGCGAAGCTCTGTGATGGCATTCTTAACCTGTTCAAGCTGTGCCAAACCTTCTTCATCATTAGAAAAATATATGGTTATACAGCTATCCGCATCCTTTAAGCTTTCAAGTTCCTCATCAACATAATCCCAATACTTGCGGTTGTTCTCAAGAAATTCCTTAAAATCTTCCTTGTCGCTGATTTCAATGCCCGTTATGCCCATATCATAAAGCACACCGCACACGGGATCAATCCCCTCATTGGTTGTAATAATTTTAATTTGTATCCAATCCATAGCTTTCTCCAAATACATAGGGAGGACATAATCCTCCCACAATATAATACTATTTCAAAAAGTCCTTTACCTTGTCAAAAAAGGTCTTTCTTTCTTTATACTTTCCAGGATCAACATTTTCGTCAAATTGCCTTAAAATATCCTTTTGTTTGTCGGATAAATTTTTTGGAATTTCAATGTTGATTTTCACATACTGATCGCCACGTGCGCCATTGCCGTGGAGTCTGGGCACACCCTTGCCTTTAAGACGGAATACTGTGCCAGTTTGCGTGCCCTCAGGTATGTTATATTTTACCTTACCATCAATGGTAGGAACCTCTACCTCTGCCCCAAGAGTTGCCTCAACAAAGGTTATGGGGAAATCACAAAGTATATCATAGCCCTGACGGGTAAATATTTTGTGTTTCTTTACACGGGTAACTACCAGAAGATCGCCATTGGGACCTCCGTTTTTGCCTGCATCTGCCTGTCCGCTTACCGATATAATTTGCTCGTTATCAATACCCGCAGGAATTTTAACCTTCACCTTGCGGCTCTTTCGAACTGTGCCATCGCCACGACAAACCTTGCACGGATTGGGAATAACTCTGCCTGTCCCACCACAGGTTGAGCATGGTCTTGAGCTCTGAAAACTGCCAAAGGCTGTTCGCTGTACGGTTGTTACCTGACCGCTGCCATGGCAAACACTGCAGGTTGCGGCAGATGTTCCGGGTTCTGCCCCGTTGCCACCGCAGGTGTCACATTTTTCGGTACGGTTTACATTCATCTCAATCTCACAGCCAAAGCACGCTTGCTCAAATGTCAAATCAATATTATATCTCAAATCTCTGCCCTTTTGAGGAGCATTTGGATTGCGTCTTGACTGTCCGCCACCGAAACCACCGCCAAAGAATGAACCAAAGATATCTTCAAAACCGCCAAAGCCGCCAAAATCCCCGTAACCGCCATAACCGCCTGCCCCTGCTTGAGGGTCAACACCGGCATGACCAAACTGATCATACCTTTGTTTCTTGTCTGCATCGCTGAGAACCTCATACGCCTCGGAGGCTTCCTTGAACTTTTCCTCAGCAACCTTCGCCTTTTCCCCGGGATTAAGGTCGGGGTGATATTTTTTTGCCAGCTTTCGGTATGCTTTTTTTATTTCATCTACTGATGCGCTTTTGTCAACGCCCAGCACCTCATAATAATCTCGTTTTTCTGCCAAATCTGTCACCAACTGTCTGTTTCAATTTTTTGCAAAACTGCATACGGGAGGGCACAGAGGCCCTCCCCTACAATTTTCAATTATTCCTCATTATCAACCACTTTGTAGTCTGCATCCACCACATTATCATCTGCGGGACCCTGTTCGGTCTGAGCACCGCCCTGCGCCGCCTGCTGAGCCTGAGCGGCATCAGCATAGAGCTTGGATGAAACGTCATAAAATTTCTTTGATACCTCTTCGGTCTGTGCCTTTACTGATTCAACATCAATTTCCTCAACCTTCAGCATATCCTTCAGTTTGTCAACCTCTGCCTGAATACCCATTCTTTCGTCATCAGAAATCTTGTCACCGAGGTCAGTAAGGGTCTTTTCGGTTTGGTATACGATGTTGTCTGCTGCGTTTCTTGTATCTACGGCTTCCTTCTTCTTTTTGTCTTCCGCTGCAAACTGTTCAGCCTCCTTAACAGCCTTTTCGATATCCTCATCAGAGAGGTTTGTGCTTGATGTGATTGTGATATCCTGGCTGTTGCCTGTACCCATATCCTTTGCGGTTACATGAACGATGCCGTTTGCGTCAATATCAAATGAAACCTCAATCTGGGGAACACCACGTGGTGCAGGAGGAATGTTGTTAAGACTGAAGCGTCCGAGAGTTTTGTTGTATGCAGCCATTTCTCTTTCACCCTGAAGAACATGAACCTCAACACTTGTCTGGCTGTCTGCCGCTGTTGAGAAAATCTGGCTCTTCTTTGTGGGGATTGTTGTGTTTCTTTCAATAATCTTTGTGAACACGCCGCCCATTGTTTCGATACCAAGTGACAGAGGTGTTACGTCAAGGAGCACCAAATCTTCAACATCGCCTGAAAGAACACCTGCCTGAATACAAGCGCCAAGCGCAACACATTCGTCGGGGTTGATACCCTTGTGGGGTTCTTTGCCGATAAGTCTTTGTACTGCTTCCTGAACTGCAGGAATTCTTGAAGAACCGCCAACAAGAAGAACCTTGTCGATTTCTGAGGGGTTGATACCTGCATCAGAAAGTGCATTCTTTGTGGGAACCATTGTCTTTTCAACCAAATCTGCTGTAAGTTCGTTGAACTTCTGGCGTGTCAGTGTAATATCAAGATGCTTGGGACCTGTTGCGTCTGCTGTGATAAAGGGAAGGTTGATATTTGAGCTCATAACGCCTGAAAGCTCAATTTTTGCCTTTTCAGCAGCCTCTTTAAGTCTTTGCAGAGCCATTTTGTCGCTAGCTAAGTCAATGCCGTTTTCCTTTTTAAATTCATCAACCAAAAAGTCAATAATCTTCTGGTCAAAGTCGTCACCGCCAAGCTTGTTGTTGCCACTTGTTGCAAGAACCTCAAAAACACCGTCCCCGATTTCAAGAATTGATACGTCGAATGTACCGCCGCCAAGGTCGTATACCATAATCTTCTGGTCGTTGTCCTTGTCAAGACCGTAAGCAAGGGCCGCAGCGGTTGGCTCGTTGATAATTCTGAGAACTTCAAGACCCGCAATCTTGCCCGCATCCTTTGTTGCCTGACGCTGTGCATCACTAAAATATGCAGGAACTGTAATTACTGCCTGTGTAACTGTTTCGCCAAGGTAGCTTTCAGCATCAGCTTTCAGCTTTTGAAGAATCATAGCAGAAACTTCCTGGGGAGTATACTTTTTGCCATCGATATCCACCTTGTAATCTGTACCCATCTCACGCTTAATTGATGAAATTGTGTTGGGATTTGTGATTGCCTGTCTTTTTGCAACCTGACCAACAAGTCTTTCACCTGTTTTTGTAAACGCTACAACAGAGGGAGTTGTTCTTGCACCCTCAGGGTTTGCAATAACTGTAGGCTCGCCGCCTTCCATAACTGCAACACATGAATTTGTCGTACCTAAGTCAATACCTATAATCTTTGCCATAATAAAATCACCTTTCTTTTCTGTTATAAATATATTTTAGTCACAGATATTAAATCTGTATTTGTAACTATGTTAACTTTGTTTATGATGCAACCACTTAATTTGCGACTTTCACCATCGCAAAGCGTACTACTTTGCCCTTGCAGGTGTAGCCGCGCATTAGTTCTTCGGATATTGTATTTTCACCAAATTCCTCGTTTTCTTCGTGCATAACCGCATTGTGAAGTTCGGGATCAAATACCTCACCCACAGCCTTTATGGGTTCAACACCGATGGCTGTCAGCACCTCATCAAGCTGTTTAACTATCATCTTAACGCCTTCTGCCAGAGTCCCCTCGGTATCCTCTGCCGCCGTCACGGCTCTTTCAAGATTGTCCTTGACGGGAAGCAGCTTTTCAACTGTATCGCAAACTGCCATAGAATACAAATCCTCGCGTTCCTTAGCTGTTCTCTTTTTAAAGTTGTCAAACTCTGCCGCGTGACGCATCATCTTGTCCTTAAGCTGTTCAACCTCTTCTTTTAAAAGTTCTTCGGGAGATTTCTCCACAGTTTCTTCGGTTGTTTCTTCAAGGACCTCTTCGGGAATTATTACATCCTCCTGAAGGTTATCCTTTGCTTCTGTATTTTCCATTATTCTTCATCTCCTTTTCCTACGCCGTCGCCGAGTAAAATTTGCCTTGTTCCGAAATCCTTGGTCAGCACACCACTGAGCTGTGCAGTAAAGAATTCCAACGCTGATATAACCTTAGAATAATCCATTCTTGCAGGACCCAAAACACCAAGCAGACCTACAAGCTTATCTGATGCCCTGTATGGAGCTATCACCACACTGTTGGACTGCAGTTCAGGAAGGGGTATTTCATCGCCTATCAGCACCTTGGTGGTGTTTGTGGGGTTAGCCGTCATAATTATTTTACTAAGATTCTCCTTATCTTCAAGAATATCAAAAAGCTCTTTTACTTTATCCACATTGCTGTATTCAGGAAAGTTGAGTATATTTGAAAGTCCGTGGATAAAAATCTGTTTGCTGTCAATTTCAGAAACAGCCTCGTGAACAAGTTCAATCACCGATGTGAGTATCTCAAAGTTATGGCCGATTGCTGAACGAATTTCCATCATATTTGCAATGTTTATTTCAGAAATCGTCAGCCCCGAAAGGTTTTGATTGAGAATTCTGCTGAGCCCGTCGGCAAAGCCTTCGGATATGTCCTGATTAAGTTTAAGCAGTCGGTTTTTTATAATCCCCGACTTGTCTGATACAATCAGCATTGCGGTGAAATCATCAACCTTTACAACCTTGATATTTTTTACCACTCCTGCCTCTGCTGCCGGAAGCATCCCGATTACCGGAAGTCCCGTAATTGCCGAAAACGCCGCCGCAACGTCACGGACAATCTTTTCAAGCTCCCTCTTTTTCATCGATGTCGCCTGACGCATCTTTTCGATTTCTGCCGCCGTCATTTCGTATCTTTCCATTAATGAGTCAACATACAAGCGGTATCCGCCGGTTGTGGGAATTCTGCCTGCCGATGTATGAGGCTGTGCAAGAAGTCCCATTTCCTCAAGGTCACCCATCTCGTTACGGATTGTTGCAGCACTGAGATTAAGCTCCGGCTTTTTGGAAATGCTTCTTGACCCCACAGGTTCTGCATTATTGATGTAATCTTCAACAATTGCCTGAAGGATAAGTTTTTTTCTGTCATCCAAAGCCATCTGCCGCACCTCACAATCTTTCATACAATATATTATACCCATTTTGTTAGCACTCATTCGTCTAGAGTGCTAATTCTTTATTTAATATACCATTATCGCCCTGTGTTGTCAATAGTTTTTGTAAATTTTGTTTACTCTGTTAAAAAACAACTGTTTATCAAGCATTGACTCGTTAAAATGCTTTATTAGGCATCTTCACATAAGGATAAACCAACTTGAAACTTTGTATTTTGGCGCCGTACTGCAGAAAAAGCCTCGCCAAGCCATACAGGATTGGCTACGTTTTTTATTTGTTCGGCATCCAAAATACTGCATTTCAAGCAGTAAAACTGTTTGAATAGATAAAGTAAATCCTTGCAACACGCTATGTTGCAAGGATTTTTAACCAATTTGAAATCCAAATTGATTTCCCCCTATGTGAAGACGCCTTTGAACAGTCTTTTTCGTCATTATATACTACCACACCTTTGGAGCAAACTGCAGCTGACCGTTTATATACTTAATGTGTGGCTCGCCCTCAATCAAAGGCAATGCATATTTTATGAATTCGTCGGTTACACCAAATCCGTCGCCTGTTAGCATACTCTGCGGAATCTTTTTCTCCACATTGGCAATTTGTTTTACGTCATAGGGCACGATTTCCATTTTATAAGGGGCATCCGAAATTCGCTTGAATCCAGGAACAACACCCGTTAAGCCATCAACAGCAAATCCTACGCCTGTATAACCTGCTTCAAACGCCTCGGTTACGTCGCAAAGTGACGCACCACTTGACCAGCATCTTTGCAATGTGCTGAGTTCTATCGAACGAACTTTCAGGCCTAAATCTGCTGCAATGCTTTCCTTTATCGTCTGTCCTACACCGCCAAGAGCCGCGTGACCGAATCTGTCATGTTCCTTTCTTAAAGCAGTTGCGTTCTCCATTATATAATTGCCGTCCTTATCGCGAATACCCTCGGACACCGCAATCATAACAGTTTCCTGCTCTTTGCCCACCTTTTCAACCTTGGCAAGAAAGCTGTCAAGGTCAAAGGCAACCTCAGGGAGACAGATAATGTCAGCCGCCTTAGTCTGTCCGTCATTAGCGAGTGCTGCCGCTGCTGTAAGCCATCCGGCATTTCTGCCCATAGCCTCAAGAACAACAACCGATGGCATACTATAAACCTCGGTATCCTTTTTAAGCTGACGCAAAGAGTTTGCAATGAACTTTGCGGCAGAACCGTATCCGGGAGTATGGTCGGTAAGAGCAAGGTCGTTGTCGATTGTCTTTGGAACACCGATAACCCGTACATCCGAGCCTATTTCTGCGGCATAGCGACTCATTTTGTCAACGGTATCCATCGAATCGTTGCCACCGATACAGAAAAAATATCCTATATCATACTTTTTGAATATATCAAAAATTCTCTCATAAAAACCCTTATCTTCCTCAAGCGAGGGCAGTTTTTTTCTGCATGAGCCAAGATAAGACGACGGTGTCTGTTTAAGAAGGTTTAAAAGTTCTGCATCTTTAAATTTTTCAAGGGATACAATTTTCCCTTCTCCTACACCTTCGATACCATAAAGGCCGCCGTAGACCTTTCCGATTTTATCGCCGTGGTCAAAGCCACCCTTAATCACACCTGCAAGAGATGAATTAATAACGGCTGTTGGACCACCGGATTGTATAACCAATAAATTTTTCACAATTTACACCCCTTTTTCACTAAGTTTATTTTAGTATATTTTTAATTTCTTTACAACTAAAATATTTAACAATAATTTGACACCGTCTTTGTAATATGTTATAATTTTTACACAAACAAGGAGATGAACCCAATGTATGCATTGATTACAGGCGCAAGTACAGGTATAGGCCGTGATATGGCACGAAATCTGCATATTCGGGGCGCAGAACTGATTTTAGTTGCACGTAGCACCGAAAAACTTGAAGAATTAAAAGGCGAACTGGGTGGAAAACCCCGTATTATCAGCCTTGACCTGTCGGACCCAGAAAACTGCCACAAGCTTTATGAAATGACAAAGCACGAAAATATTGACATTCTTATAAATAACGCCGGCTTTGGTGCGTGGGGTGAATCTTCACAAGTTCCCCTTGAAACCGAGCTTAATATGATTGACCTTAACATCAAGGCTGTTCATATTCTCACCAAACTGTATCTTGCAGACTTTGAGAAAAGAAATTCGGGATATATTATGAATGTTGCATCGATTGCAGGCTTTTTGTCAGGGCCTCTGATGTCAACCTACTATGCAACAAAAGGGTATGTTTTGAAATTCACCACAGCAATATACGAAGAACTGCGCCGCAAAAGAAGCAATGTACATATTTGCGCATTGTGCCCGGGCCCTGTTGACACCGAATTCAACAACCGTGCAGGGGTCAACTTTATGATAAGCGGACACACAGGCAAATTTGTTGCAGATTATGCCCTGCAAAAGATGTTCAAGAAAAAACTGCTGATACTCCCGGGTGGACTTATTAAGGCAGGAGCGTTCTTCCAGAGGCTTGTTCCCACAAAGCTGCTGCTTAAAATTTGCTATATGCTGCAGACCTGCAAAAAATAACGGTCTTTGCAGACCTTTTAAATATATCGTCAACCAAATAAGGTTGTCAATGCGAGTTCGAAACCATCCTCGCATAGGCTGAAATGTCTAAAATCAAAACTAAGGAGAAAGTAAAATGAGAAGAAAACATAACATTCGTTATCTGGTTCAAAGTGCGACAATTGCCGCAATCTATGTTATGCTGACCTTGATGGCAAATATGTTCGGTCTTGCAAACTATGCCGTTCAGGTTAGATTTTCCGAGGCGCTGACCGTTCTGCCGGCATATATTCCTGCGGCGATTCCCGGTCTTACAATCGGCTGTCTGATTGCCAATCTGCTGACAGGGGCTATGGTGCCCGATATAATCTTTGGCAGCCTTGCCACTCTTATCGGAGCTGTGTTTACATACCTTTTGAGAAAGCACAAATGGCTTCCCCCCCTTCCGCCAATAGTATCAAACACCTTAATCATTCCCTTTATCCTTGCCTACGTATATAAATTTGAAGGCTCGATTTGGTATTTTATGCTGACTGTGGGTCTTGGAGAGATTATATCCTGCGGAATCTTAGGCTATATTTTGATGTCGGTAATAAAACGACTGCCGAAACAAATATTAAAAGGTAACTCTAAAATTTAATCTTGACATATTTTATGAGATGTGATAACATAAATGTAGCAAGAGGGAACGACATTAGTTGTTTCCGCAAAAAACGTTACTTTTTTAAAAGACCGCCACTTTTGCAGAAGTGGCGGTCATCTTTTTATGTAGATTATAATTATCATCACTAATAAAGTAAAAGAAATAATTTCTTCCACATCAACACCCCCTTATCTACGAGGTGTCGAAAACAACCGCCGCCGTTTCTCTTGCTACGAGTGGTATTGTACCATAAATGACTAATTATGTCAAATTAAAGTTATGTCTCCTATAACTTTATTTTCTGTGAAATAATTTTTTTGTTGAGATTTGGCATAGAAATTGATTTTATATAATTAAAAATGGTCAATGTTATAACTTTGACTACCTATGCTTAAATCAAATTTATAGACACCTTTATTTTATAATTTGTTATAATATAATCGAAAATGTTTTTTGACACAGTGAGAAAAATCATGGCATAGAAGTTCACCTGTACGCAATTTTTACATAAGGGTAAACCTTTATGCAAAAAAGGATGCAAATATATATTTGCATCCTCAGACTGTCGAAAAAGTCCAGAATTATCTGGGCTTTTTCTATGTTTTGTGGTATAATAAATATGGTGATGAAAGATGATGCAAAAAGGCTATGAAAACAGATATCAAGTAGAAATGATAAGCATAGAAGATTTAGTACCG
>JAZNCI010000032.1:0-20571 GCA_045587485.1 Clostridia bacterium | reverse complement strand
GTTTTCGCCGATGCCCTTAACTGGAGCAGCGAAGCGGCGGAAATGTTCGCAGGCTATATGAATGACGAGGTTGTAACAGCCGAAGATGCATTCAATGTCGCTCTTTCTGAATGTTCGACAGAAGCCGAAAGGCAACAGCTTATAACGGACACGCTGACAAAGCTATACGGCGATGCGGCGGAAACATATCGAGATACAGCAGGCGCACAGATGGAAGCAAAGGAAGCGGCGGCTGAACAGCTACTTGCACAAAATAACCTTGCATCTGCGGTTGAGCCTGTCACAACAGCTTTCACAGAGCTTAAAACAGAAATGCTTGTGGGCTTACAGCCTGCAATTGAAACAATCGCCGGGGCAATGAGCAATGCCCTTGACTGGCTTCAGGAACATCCTGTTGCGGCAAAAGTCCTAGTCGGTGTACTTGGTACACTTGCGGTTGCATTCAACGTGCTTGCGGTTGCGCTGGGCGTTTATACCGTTGCACAATGGGCGGCAAATTCAGCTATTGCGCCGATGATACTTCCGATAATGGGAGTTGTGGCGGCGATTGCGGCTGTTGTGGCAATTGTAATCGTGGTAATAGAATACTGGGATGAAATTGTCGCAGCCGTGAAGCGGTGCTGGGAAGCCGTCAGGGCTACGCTTTCAAAATGGGGAACGTGGATCAATAACAATGTTATTCAGCCAGTTGCAAATTTCTTTTCGGGGCTGTGGGAAGGCATCAAAAACGCTTTCTTTACGGCTGTTGAATGGATAAAGGGCATTTTTACAACTTTTGCAACGTGGATTAACACAAATATCGTTTTCCCGATTCAGAATTTCTTTTCTGCGCTGTGGACGAATATCAAGACCGCCTTCACAACATTTATTGAGGGCATCAAGACAGCGTTCCTGACAGCGTGGGAATGGATAAAGGCAACGCCGATTTTTCAATTCTTCAGCGAATTGTTCTCTAGTATATGGGCAACAATTACAAGCACGTTTGAAGCGATTATCGGAGTTTTTCAGGGCGCATGGGAAGCAATCAAGCTGATATGGGGCGTTGTTTCCGAATGGTTTAACAATACTGTCATTCAGCCTGTTAAAAACTTCTTTACTGGCTTATGGAATACCGTGAAATCAAAAGCTTCGGCGGCGTGGAACGGCATCAAGAGCGTATGGAATACCGTCAAAACGTGGTTTAACACGGCGGTCATTACACCTGTTAAAAACTACTTCACGAAAATGTGGACGGCTATCAAGTCGGCTGCATCAAGTGCTTGGAATGGTATCAAGGGCGTATGGAACGTTGTGAAAGGCTGGTTTAACGATAAAATCATCAGCCCTGTAAAAAATGCATTTTCGGGTATGTGGAACAGCCTGAAGAACGGCGCAAAATCAGCGTGGAGCGGAATCAAATCTGTTTTCGGAAATGTGACATCGTGGTTTAAGGACAAATTCACGCAGGCGTGGACGGCTGTCAAAAACGTCTTTTCGACTGGCGGAAAAATATTTGTCGGCATCAAGGAAGGCATTGTCAGCGCATTTAAAACCGTTGTCAATGGCATCATCGGCGGAATAAACAAGGTTGTTGCTATTCCGTTTAACGCAATCAACGGTGTTTTGAAAAAAATCAAGAACATTTCAATCGCTGGCGCAAAGCCTTTCAAAAACAAGATTTCATTGATTGACGTTCCTGAAATTCCGATGCTGGCAAAGGGCGGTATCGTGGAAACCGCAACGCTGAACGTTGCCGGAGAAGCAGGACCGGAAGCCATTACCCCGATTGATAAGCTTGAAGGCTACATAGTGGGGGCGGTCGAATCTACAATGAATAAAATGAACATTCAAGCAATAGCGGATGCAATCGAAGAGCTTGCCAAACGCCCTGTTTACTTTAACTTAAACGGACGGCGCTTTGCAGAAGCGACAGCAAGTGACAGCGACAGCGTGAACGGATTACGTTCGGTATTCCGTGGGCGTGACCTTGTGCTTGAATAAAAGGGAGTGAATGAATGAAGATACAAAAGAATATTGATATCTATCTTTTGAAAAAGCATCAGAAACGCACCATTGAAGCGGTGCAATATGACACAGGCGTTCAGCTCGTTTTTTCAATTTTAGATTTCGATTTGCCCGAAGGCTGTACCGCAACAATCTATGTGCGCAAGAAATCGGGTAGTTGTGTATATCAGGAATGCGGCGTTGTCGTTGAGGATAACACCGTCATTGTTGACCTTAATAATCAGGCATTGACAGAAACAGGCGAATGTGCATATCAAATCCGCTTGATGAAGGATGACAACATTGTTAGCACTTTTGCAGGCACGATGTGGGTTGCGCCTTCCCTTGCCGATGTTGATGCCGTTGAATCAAAAACGGTGCTTTCGGCTCTTGACAACGTAATCGCTGAAAGTACAGAAAAGATTATTTCAGAAAAATCGGATGAACTTCTTGCATCAAGAGCGAATGCGATTGTCTGCGATAAAGAGGGCGATGCGGTCAGCGTTTCCGACAGTTCCGAATCCCCTATTCAGGGCTTGACTGTTTACGGAAAAACAACGCAGAACGGCATACCAACGCCACAAGCACCGATAGAGCTTGTAAACGCAGGCAACAGTGGAACAATCAAAGTCACTGTTTCAGACGGCAAAGAACAGTCGCAGAGCGTGTCTGTAGGTATCCCAAGCAATCTTTGCGGTATTCCCGTAGCGTCAGGCGGCAACTATACAGACGAAAACGGACAAGCTTGGATTTGCGACGAGCTTGACTTGGAAAACGGTGTGTATATCAAGCGTACCGAGAAAAAGAGCTTTACGCTTACAAAACAGGTGTATGCAACTTCACCACTGGGGTACAGATATACAGCGTTTGCAACCTTAGGCTCGGATTTTTGCCTATGTGAGCAGCTTCCGTATAACGCAAACGCCGCCACACATCTGGCAACAACCGATGGAATAAGATGCGCGGCTCAGTATGGTACAATTGCAGCACAGTATACAGATACAGCCGGAGATACACAAACACTTGCTGTTGATGTCTTGTATGTACTTGCCACACCAATAGAAACACCGCTTACAATCGAACAAACCGAAGCTATCAAAGCACTGTATACTTATTACCCAAGCACCATTGTCACAAACAATGGGGGAGCAGGTATGAAAATCAAATACACCGCAGATACAAAGTTATATGTTGATAAGAAATTCGCTGAATTATCGGCGGCAATTTTAGGAGAATAAAAGCGTATGAAGAATATTGTTAAATCCGTTATTGAAACAGGAAGATTTGACCTTTCAGACATCCTTCGCAAGATTGATGTACTGTGGGTGCAGGGTAGCATTTCAGACGTTGAAAGGGCTGACCTTATCGCACATGCACAGAACGGTGCAAAGCCTGAAAACAGCGTTGATATAATCGCAAAGATTACAGAGCTTGAAATGCGTGTTAAGGCTCTTGAAGAGGGCAAGACAGCAAGCGGCGATACTGAGGGCGAGGACACAAACGAAGCAACCTACCCCGAATATACGGTTGGCAAGTGGTATTATTCGGGTGATTGCATCAACTTTGAGGGCAAGGCTTATAAATGCATCGCCCCTGAAGGTCAGGTCTGCACATGGAATCCGACCGAATATCCGCCTTACTGGGCAGAAATATCCAAATAGAGGAAAGGACATCGAAATCGATGTCCTTTTTTCTTGTAAAGGGGTGAAAATCAATGGATCAGATTATTGTCGGCGATTATGCTTCGCTTGACGATTTCGGTGCAAGCGTGAAAGAACGTTCAATTTCTGCACCGAAAAAGAAAAGCATTAAAGAAACTGTTCCATTTTCAAACAAAACATTTGATTTTACAGCGATGAACGGCGAAATCTACTTTGAAGAACGTGAATTGCAATATGTTCTTGAATTGCTTGCCGATTCCTCTGAGGAATTGGAAGAAAAGAAAAGGGATTTGATGGGCTGGCTTATGTTCATTCAAGAAGAAAGCCTAATCGATCCATTCATAAAGAACTATCATTTTATCGCAACATACACGGATGCAACCTTTGACGATACGGAAATCGAAAAGTCAACGATTACGGTGACATTCTCAGCCTATCCGTATATGATAGCCGATTCAGCAACAAAGCATTCATACTCGCTGGCAAGCGGTGAAGAAAAAACGGTCACAATCGGTAATTTATCGCATCATAAGATTGTACCGGCTTTCACGGCAACAGCACCATTTCAGATTGCTTTGAATGATTTAAGCTATACTGTACCGATAGGCACAACAACCGATGACGTGATTGAATTTGCACCGAATAAAAACGTGCTAACGATTAAAAACATAGGGGCGCAGGCTGGAAATTTGACAATCTCTTTCCGTGAAGAGGTGATGTAAATGTATATTGTCAACTTAATAAACGATAACATTACGGCAACAATTCACGGTAAGACCGAAAAGCTTATAAGTGGAAGCGTGGTAAAAGGAATCAATGCGATTGATTCCTTTTCCTTTGCCCTTTTGCCGTCAAATAAAGGCTATAACCGCATAAATGACCGCAAAACGCTCGTTTCAGTTTATAACACGAACAAAAAGCGTTATGAATTTTGGGGGCGTGTCCTATACTCAAAAGACACAATGGACACAAGCGGCAGAATATCGAAGGATGTTACCTGTGAAAGCTTTTTCGGCTTTCTGTATGACAGCATTCAAGACTATGTGGCGGAAAAGAACTGGACAGTCAATGAGCTTCTTGCACATATCATTAACACGCACAATGCAAAGGTTGAGGATTACAAGCAATTTTCAATCGGTGAAGTAACTGTTACCGATCCGAATGATAATTTGTATATAGGCGTTCAGAGGGAAACAAGCTGGAAAACCTTGAATGATAAGCTTATCGCAAAGTTGGGCGGTGAAATCCGTTTCAGAGTTGTCGAGGGCGTGACCTATATTGATTATCTGACCGAAATCGGCGAAACAAAAGCAACGGCGATTGAGCTTTCCCGAAATATGAAGCAGATATCAAAGGAAAAGAATGCAACCGCCTATATTACACGCCTAGAGCCTTACGGCTGCAAGCTGACAAAAGAAGAAACAGTCACAGATGACAGCGGAAACACGACAACGCAAACAATACAGACCGAAGAAAGGCTTGATATTTCAAGCGTGAATGGCGGTCTGAAATACATTGAGGATGCGGATGCCGTCACTAAATTCGGCATAATCGGCGGAACGGTCAATTTTGACGATGTAACAGAGCCGGAAAACCTCTTGCGTAAAGGTACAGAATACCTTGCAGCAAATAATAAAATGCTTGTTAAATACTCAGTAACCGCCCTTGATTTGGCATTGCTGGGGCTTGATATTGACGATTTCGATATTTGCAACTGGCATCCGTTAAAAAATAAGCTGTTAGGCATTGACGATACAGCCCGAATCATCAAGAAAACAATCAACGTGTGCGAGAATGAAGTATCATCATCGTTTGAAATCGGCGATAATTTCAAGACTTTAAGCGATTTACAGTTTGAACAATCCGAAAAGATTGAAACGGCAATACAGAAAATCGGCACGATTGAAAGCAACTATGTCACAAATGAAGCTTTGAGGAATGAATCACTCTTGACAAATTCGCTTATCGCTCAGGCTGTTGATTCAATTATTCTTTCTGTTGAAGAAACGTATCAAAGCAAGGCAGGGATGGAAGAGCTTCGGGAAAGCGTATCAGCCGAATTACAGGTGCTTTCAGATGAGCTTATTTCAAAGTTCACAACCACAACGGAACAGATCGAGAGCATTGACGGCGCTTTGCAGACAAAGTTTGAAGAGCTTTACAAGTACATCAAAATGAGCGATGACGGAATCACCATTCAAAGTAGCGACAGCGTGATAACGCTTCAGGTTGACAATGAGGAAGGCATCATTTTCAGCAAAAACGGCGTTGCTTTTGGAACGTGGGACGGCGAGAACTTCCATACTGGAAATATTGTCATCCGTGTCGAGGAAAGGGCGCAATTTGGTAATTTCGCTTTTATTCCTCGTTCTGATGGCTCATTGAGCTTCTTGAAAGTAGGTGAATAAATGGCTACTAGTGGCGCATTAAGTACAAGCAATCAATATATCAAGTATACAATCACGATAAAAACGAACAGCCAAAGTATCGACAATAATACATCGAATGTAACGGTCAGCGTGCGTTTCTATCGTACAAATACAGGCTATGAAACATACGGCACAGGCACAGTTTATTGCAAGATAAACGGCACGAAATATAGTGCTTCTGTTACCTCATCGCACAAAATCACCAACAGCGGAATTGTGCTGTTTTCAAAAACACTCAATATCGCACACGGCTCGGACGGTACAAAAACGCTTGCAACGTCTGCATGGATAGACCATTCACAGGTGACATCGAGCGAACAAAGCTATTCCGAAAAGCTAACCACAATCCCCCGAAAATCAACGCTGAGCGTGGGAAATGGAACGCTGGGAACAGAACAGACATTGACCGTTACAAGGCTGTCAAGTAGCTTCACGCACACAATTTCATACACTTGCGGAACGGCATCCGGGACTATCGTTTCAAAGGGTACAGGCACAAGCATCAAGTTCACGCCGCCGTTATCTCTTGCAAGCCAAAATAAAACTGGTACAAGCGTATCAATCAAGTACACAATAACGACCTACAACGGAAGCACAAACATCGGAAGCAACAGCTACACGAAAACGTGTTCGATTCCGTCAAGCGTGAAGCCGTCCGTTTCGATTGCCGTATCTGATCCGACAGGATATGCGGATAAATACGGAACTTATATCAAAGGGCATTCAACGCTGAAGGTTACAGTTACAGCATCAAGCCAGTACGGCGCAACGATATCTTCCTATTCTGTATCAGCAAATGGAACGACCTACAACAAAGCAAGCTTTACAACAGGTGTAATTCAGGCAGCAGGGGCGCAAGGTGTAGCGGCAACAGTCAAGGACACAAGAGGACGAAGCAACGGAACAGGGATTTCAATCAATCCCCTGAATTATTCCGCCCCTATCGTTTCGGCTCTATCCGTCCACAGATGCAACGAGGACGGCACAGAGAACGATAAAGGAGAATTTGTTCGGGCAACATTCGGCGGCGCCGTTACATCGCTTAATTCAAAGAATTCGGCATCTTACAAGCTTGAATACAAGAAATCAAGTGCGGATGCCTACACGGCGATTGAGCTTTCGGATTATGCAAATCAATATTCCGTTTCGAATGCAAATTATATTTTCCCTGCTGATAGCGGCTCATCGTATGATGTCAAGTTCTCAATCACAGACGATTTTGAAACCTCATCGAAAGCAACAACCGCTTCAACAGGCTTTACCTTGATGCATTGGAAATCAAACGGTCAAGGAATGGCAATCGGCAAAGTATCGGAACTTGATGACGTTCTTGACATCGGTTTTCAAATTCGCTTTGTCGGTGGCATTCTGCATCCAGTTCTTGAAGCTGATACAGATTTGGACGATGTACGAATACCGAATACTTATGTGGGTGCAAATACAACGACCTACAAATATTTGCATTGCCCGATTGACAGCGGAACATTCACGCTGACAGTTGATGGCGCAGGCGTTGACGGTCAAGTCAAGCAACGTTTGACAAGTTGTATCAAAGATAAAGCAAGAACGTTTGAACGCATTTACTATCAATCAAGCTGGGGTGACTGGGTGTGCGTTTCCGATTATGGCGGCACTCTGCTATGGTCGGGCGGTTACTATATGACAGCCGGTCACATCATTTCATTCACAGAAAGTGCAAGCAATCAGCCTTCGGGAATTGTTCTTGTATGGTCTGAAATAACGGACGGGAGCGCAAAGAATCAATCGTGGCATAGCCATTTCATTTCAAAAAAGCTCATCGCATTGCATTCGGGAACAGGTCACGTTTTCCAAATGTCAACAAGTAATCTTGCTTATTTTGCAACGAAATATTTGTATATCAGGGATGACGGCATCACAGGTCACGACAATAACAACCTTACAGGCACAGGGGCAAGTGGTATCACCTTCACAAATAACCGCTTTGTCTTGCGATATGTAATAGGTGTGTAAGGGGGGTGAGCAAGAATGGAAACAGTTATTGCTGCCATTGTTAGTGCTGTTGCCGCTATTGTAGTGTGTGTAATAAACAGCAATTCAAACAACAAAAAAATGATTGCTGAAATGGATAAGCACAACGACTTGCAGGCTTATCAAATTCAAGAGCTTACAAAACAAGTTGAAAAGCACAACAAAGTAATCGAAAGAGTTTATCAACTTGAAAAGGCTGATGCGGTACACAAAGAGGAAATCAAGGTTGCAAATCATCGTATTACTGATCTTGAACAGTATCACAAAGGGGGGTAATTGTATGTTATTTTTTAAAAACATTGCAAAGCTTATTGATGTTAAAAGTCTTGTAACGCTTATTTTGACGGTTGTTTTTGCGGTCTTATCGTTTAATGGGGTAATTTCCCCCGATCAGTTTCAGACCGTGTTCACAACCGTTATAGCGTTCTATTTCGGCACACAAACTCAGAAGAAACAGGAAGGTGAATGACAATGGCAACAAAGACAGCATCAGGACTTGTTTCATTCGCAAAAACAAAAATCGGTGTTCCGTATGTTTACGGCGCAAAGGGGCAGACTTTAACTTCTGCCCTTTTTAATGCCCTGCGTGAGCGTTACGGCTCTATGGTTTGGGCATCGGATAAGAACAAAATCGGCAAAGTCTGCGTTGACTGTTCGGGCTTGATAAGCTGGTATACAGGAAAAGTCATCAATTCAACAGCTTTCAAGAATACCGCTACAAAGGTATTGACAATCGATAAGATTTCGCAGGCTGTTCCCGGCTGTGCTGTATGGCGTTCAGGTCATATCGGCATATATATCGGCGATGGCTACATCATAGAAGCGAGGGGATCGGCTTACGGTGTTGTAAAAACAAAGGTAAGTGAAAGAAACTTCACGCACATTCTATGGCTGAAGGATATTGATTATTCGGCGGCAAAGACAACCACAGCAACAACATCAACGGCTGCAAGTGGTAAATACACGATAAAGCTTCACAAGGGGCGTTATAACGTGAGAAAATCCGCAACCACAAAAAGCGAGATTCTGAGAGTAATAAACGGCGATACAACGCACACCGCAACAAAGCTTTCAAGCGGTTGGTACTATGTGCCGACCTTGAAGGGCTGGCTCGGTCCTGCGTGCATCAAATCGGCTGTTGTTCAGAAGGCAAAAAAGACCGTTGAACAGATTGCAAAAGAGGTCATCGCTGGCAAGTGGGGCAACGGATCAGAACGCAAGAAAAAGATTGAAGCAGCTGGGTATAATTATTCAGAAGTGCAGAAGGCTGTAAATAAGCTGTTATAAAACAAACAGGGGCGTATTTCAAATATACGCCCCTTATTTTTTATGCTGTTTTTAAAAGGGTAGTTTATACCCCTTGCCCCTTAAAACGTCACACGGCTTAATTTCAAACGTTTTCGGGCGTATTCTCGTTCTTTCTCTTGCCTTTTTCTGAAATATGTGTTATAATATCAGCCGAATAACGCAAGGAAGTAATCAATATGACAATTCTTTTATATCCATCATCAATGAGCATAAGAACTCGCCCATCAATGATGGATATGATTACACGCAATTAAACCTTTAGTTTAACATCAATATATATCGGTGGATTTGTCCAACGTCCGCCGGAGCTTTCAAATTGCGTTCCCTTTGCTTTTCCCTTATCTCTTTTAATCCTTTCAGGCTTATCCCTCTTATAGTCTATGCGTTCAATACAAGCTTTTAGCAGGCTGTTTTTTGTAGCAGCATCGACATCGGGACTTTTCAACGCTTCAAGAGCTTCACGGAATTTCGCCGCCTTTTCCTCATAGTCAATAGGCTCAGGCATAGATTCGTAAGCTTTGCATAAAGCCTGTTGCACTTCCTCTTTATCTTTCAATAGCCTTTCATTCAGCACCTTGAATATTTCGTGGGGCATTCTTTTCGATTCATCGGGGTGACTTTGTGCATCCCATTGTGCGATTTCTTTCGCCTGCAAGTCGTTCATACGTTTTTCAAGATTTTTAATTAAGCTTGCGTGCAACTTCGCAGAATCCCCTTCATCGTTTTTCAAGCGGATTTCAAAATCCTCAATACAATTCTGCAAGATTTCAGAAACACGCTCAATCATTTCATCGTACAAGCAAGAGCCTGTACCGCAATGAACTTGACCGTCACACATTAAGCGATGATTCGCCCTTGATTTGCCGTCTTTGTTGTTCGTGCGATAAATCATCGCCCTTCCGCATTGGCAGAACATCAGGCTTGCAAGCGGATTTCTGACCTTTGTTTTCGCTTTTGCTCTATGGTTGCGCCCCTGCTTTTCTTTTGCCCTTTCAAAAAGTTCATCGGAAATAATCGCATCGTGTTTCCCCTCATAAATGAGATATTCACCGATTTTAGATTTCGGGCGTGTTTCAATAATTTCGCCATCTTCAACGATTGTAACGGTTTTTCGCCAGTTCCATTTGACCTTTCCGAGGTAATGAACATTTTCAAGCATATCCTTCAGAGCTTCAGGTGACCAATGTTCACCTTTTGGCGGCTTAATGCCCATATTGTCAAGATATCGTGCAATTTTTGTTCTTCCCATATCGGCGTTTACATATAAATCAAATATCATTCTGATGATTTCCGCCTGTTCTGCATTGATTTTGAGTGTCGGACACTTCTTTTTGCCGTCCATTACGAACGTTTTATCATAGCCGTATGGCGGTATTGAGCCGATATAGTTGCCCTGACTTACAGAAAGCAGCCGACCATTTTTCTGAATTTTTTTATAATAGTTGAGATAATCATTACCCTGCTTCAATTCAGTTTCAATGGCTTTCCAGTCATATTCATCACGCAAATTATAAATTCTTTCAGGCGTTACCACAAGCGTATCAGTATGCTTGAATATCTTCATAAGCCGTCCGATATCCTCTAAATCGCCCCTTGTTAATCGTTGCGGCTCAACAACCTTTACAGCCTTGATTTTTGGCGATTCGATAAGGCGCAGAACCTTATTGAATTCAGGGCGTTCCTTGATTGTTTCGCCCGAAACTACTTCACGAAATCTGTTTTCTTCGGGAATCAAAGTTCCTAAATGCTGTAAATCCCATTCGTCAAGCCTTCTTTCGTGCTTTTCAAGGACTTCTTCAACAGTTAATAACGGATCATCTGATTGAGATTTTCTTAAATAGTCAATAATTTCTTCGGGTTTAAAATCAATTTGCATTTGATACATAAACATTTCGCATCATCCTTTTTGTAGGTTTTCTTCTTTAATGTTGTAAGTATTTAAATCTAACCATTGACCTTTTCTTTCACTTTCATATAAATAACCGTATTTTATAATATATTCTTTGCCACTATTAGAATTAACATATTCTAATAGCTTTTTATAACAATGCAAAGTTGCTTTGACATCCTCTAATGAATTATGGGCTTTAAAATCGAATTTAAAATGCTTTGCGGCGGTGCTTAACTTTTGCCATTTTTCAGTTCCTTTATAGGCACAGTACATCAACATCGGATCGGGAGCGAAAACGATATTATCTCGCAGCTTTACATCGCCCGGAAAATCAAATATAAAATCATAGCCGAATAAAAAGCTCATTTCAAATTCAACATTGTACGCCATGACTAATTTTGATTTTAATAAAATTTCTTTAACCGAAGGGAACAGCTCCCGAAATGTCGGTTGATTTTTTACCATTGCCGGGGAAATGCCGTGTATTTCTTGCGCTTTCGTCCACGTTTTCCGTTCCTCAGGTTTACAAAGCGAATCAATCAGAATATTTCCGTCTTGTTCGATAATGGAAATCGACAAAATTTCATCATATTTTCCGCCACGCATAAAAGCATCAAGAGGATTTTTTATTCCTGTTGTTTCAAAATCTATTACAACCAAATCATATATGCATTGTTTTAATCGTTCTTTTTCTTTTTCAATCAACGCCTTTTGCTTGTTCAATTCTTCAAGGCGTTTTTCTTCCTCGATTTTCGCTTTTTCCGCTATCAGATTGCTGATATAGTCAACAACTAATTTTGCATTGTCAAGCTCATTTTGCAAAATATGAATTTTCACTATTGCTATATCTTTTTTGTATAAGTGAGGCTGATAATGAATAAATAAATAATATTCTGTGATTTCTTCCGTGATTTCCTCGTGAATTGTTCTGAAAAACTTTTTCTTTGTAACGGTTTTTTTAATTGTTTTAATCTCTGATTGCAATTCTATTTTTACTACTTGAAACAGAACATCACTTTTTATATCATAATGAATTCCCGATATTTTACGGCTACAACAAAATGTATCGTGAAAAGTAAAGCTTTCAAAATTATTTCTAAATCTAACGTTCATCTTTTTTCACCTATATGTTATATGACATTCCGTGTACTACAAGAGCGATTGAAAGCAGCGTGATAATGCCACAAAGGACTAAACAAAGCAGAAATAATCGTGATATGCATTTGTCTTTTCGTTCAATCTCTGATTTATACTGATTGCCGATTGTTTCAATGTGCTTTTCGCATTTCTTGCAAGCACCGCCTTCGGGCTGTCCTTCGGGCTTGTAGCACTTATTGCCGACAAAATCATCAAGTGAGCCGTCAAGGGCTAAAACGATATCGCAGATTGTTTGAAAGCTGGGGTTATCCGTATGACCTGAAAAAATACGGTTGATTGTGCTTTCAGGAACACCGCTTAATTCTGATATTTCGTGATTAGACATTTTGCTCTTTTCTTTCAAGTCTTTTAACTTCTTGTAAATCATAGTTGCATACCTCTTTAATCAAATTTAACCGTAAAATCCGTGTAAAATAATCATTTTTGATAGCAAAAAATCATAATTGAATATTGTAATTGCGCAAAAAATAAGTAAAATAATCTTAGAAAAATTTGCTATTGTTCAGACTTTTTTTAAATGTTATAGTATTTCAAGACCACGAACTTGTGTTCTTGCCCCGATGAAAGGAGTTTCAAAATGAGTATCATTGACGAGTACATCAAAAAAATTAACGAACTAATGAAAGGATGCGATGACATCGCCCTTCTTGACCTCATTTTTAAATTACTTCAAAAAAGCTGATAGCATTTTTTCGACACTAGCAAGCTTTTCATCGTCGAGAGTGTTTAAAGCTTCCACAACAGATAAAAATTCATCATCCGTTCTTAACCTTACAATGATATCCGAAAGGGTATCATTCTTTTTTTGCATTTCTCTGTGTTCTTCCGTTCGTTCCTCTATCAAATCAGATTTCAAAATATTGAAATAATTTGCAAGCATTTCGATCTTATCAATCCGAGGATATTTTTTGCCTTTTGTCCATTCATTAAATGTCGATGGAGCAACGCCGACTATCTCAGCAATATCCTTTTTGGACTTGCCTGACATTTCTATATAATAGTTGAGATTATTTGCAAATATTTCTTTGTTTCCTATGTTTGTCATATTGTTTCACCACCCCTTGTTTTTTCTTATTATACACCCAAATTCGCCAAAAGTAAAGAGAAAATGAAAAAAATTCGCTAAAAGGTGTTGACAAACAAAATTATTTGAGTATAATAATATTTGGCGGTTCGCTTTTAGCGAATGACAAAATACAGAAAGGGGGAAATATAATGATGAAAATGACACTAAAGGCAGCAAGAGTAAATGCAGGGCTTACGCAGAAGGAAGCGGCGGCGGCTCTTGGTATCAGCAATAAAACGCTGTGCAACTGGGAAAACGGCATATCATTCCCGAAGGCTGATAAGGTTGAGAAAATATGTTCTCTTTATGGAGTGTCTTATGACAACATTATTTTTTTACCGTAATATTCGCTTTTAGCGAATTTGAGAAAGGAGTTTAAAATGCCAAAAGATTTTCTGACAGATGAACAAGTTGAAATGGAAATTGACAGATTGCTTGATTCTGAAGCCGTTCAGCTTGCAAAAAAGGAAATTCGCATCAAGTATAAACGCAGACAATATATGTATCAGTTGCGGAATATGGAAAAGCGAGGAAAACAACTTGCATCCGAAGGCGTGACGATTGAAAACATTGAAGAAAAGCTTTTCGGCGCTTCTCTTGATGCGGAATGAGGACAATCCACAGCCGAATAGAATGAGCCATCAAGGGAAAGGCGTGATGGAGGATGAGCAAAGACACATACGGAGAAGTCAGAATATTCAATTTTCCGAATATGGAAGCAAGGGTGCATTTTCCTGTTCTGACTACTGAGGAAAGAAACAAAAGAATGAAAGAGATTTACAAAGCGGCGGAAAGGCTGCTGAAAGGAGCAAACGAAAAATGAAATTATACGTACTTGTTTTTTTAAGCATAGCGGCTTTTCTGATCCTCGCTGATTTTGCATTTAGTCAGCAATACATCGCTTGTTTAGGTTGGTTTTTGATTTGGTGCTATATCAACATCAAGGCAATTATCGCAGGCGAAGAAAAGGAGAGATTACAAGATGGAACGCATTCCGGATTATAACGATTTTGTTTCATCCTATATGGACGAACAAGACAGGAAGGAAGCAAAACGCCCGATTTGCTATGAATGCGGTGAACACATTCAGGGCGATGATTGCTTTGAGATTAACGACTGTTTGATTTGCCCTGAGTGCCTTGACAGCAATCACAGAAAGGCGGTTGAAGATTACATTGATTGAAATGAAAGTCTTGAAAAGCCGTTATGATTGGCTTGAAAACAGAAAGAACGGCATCGGCGGCTCGGAAATATCCGCTGTTGTGGGCTTAAATCCATATATGACAAATACGGATTTGTGGGAACTGAAAACAGGCAAGAAAGAGCCTGACGATATTTCGGACAAGCCCTATATTCAATACGGCACGCAAGCAGAAATGCACCTTCGGGGGCTGTTCCGCTTGGATTTTCCTGAATATTCTGTTGATTACGTTGAGAATAACAGCTTCAGAAATGACAAATATCCGTGGGCGCTGGCAAGCCTTGATGGCTGGCTGACCGATGAGGACGGAAGAAAAGGCATTTTGGAGATAAAAACAACCGAAATCCTTCAGAGTATGCAAAAGGAAAAATGGAATCAGCAAATCCCCGATAATTACTATTGTCAATGCCTGTTTTATATGGCGGTGCTGGAAGCTGATTTTGCAATTCTCAAAGCTCAGTTAAAGACCGTTTTCAACGGCATCCCATACCTTCAGACAAGGCATTACAAGATTGAGCGTTCAGAGGTCAAGCAAGACATTGATTTCTTGATGGAACAGGGTGCGGGATTTTGGAACAAATACGTTTTGACAGGCAAGAAACCGCCTTTGTTGTTACCGAATATATAGAAAGGACAAGCAATGAAAGTATTAAGTTTATTTGATGGAATATCTTGCGGAATGGTAGCACTTAAAAGGGCGAATATTCCTGTTGAAAGATATGTTGCTTATGAGATAGAGCCGAATGCTATAAAAATATCAAAAAAGAATTATCCGCAAATTGAACATTGCGGAGATGTTACCACGGCAGATTTCACACAATATCAGGGCTTTAATTTGCTGATTGGCGGAAGTCCTTGTCAGGGCTTTTCATTTGCCGGAAAGCAGCTGAATTTTAATGATCCCCGAAGTAAGTTGTTTTTTGAATTTGTCAGAGCTTTAAACGAAGCACAGCCTGAATATTTCGTTTTTGAAAACACGCCGATGAAAAAACAATATATTGATGTTATTTCGGAGCATTTAGGCTTTAAACCGATTCTGATTGATAGTCAACTCGTTTCAGCTCAGCAGAGAAAGCGGCTTTACTGGGTGGGAAAAAGAAAGTGCGATGGAACGTATGAAAAAGTTGAACTTCAGCCAATAACTGACAAAAAAATATTTCTTGAAGATATTGTTGAGCCTGATGCCCTTGTAAATAGGGAAAAAGCCCACGCAATTATTGCATCAATCGGGCGAACAACGCATCGGGAATATTTCAAAAAGAGTCAAGGTCAAATGGTTTTTCTTGCTATTGAACTTTCAAACATTTATGGCGGCTTTAAAGAGAAAAAACCGAGGGTGCATCTTGGAAAGTCTGTGACAATCCGAGCAGGGCAAGGCGGCGGACATATTCCCAGCCTTATTATTGAAGGGCAGGCAAAGGAATTCACGCTTGAGTCATTCAAAAAGTGCATCAGAAAAGTTACACCCCTTGAATGTGAAAGGCTTCAGACCTTGCCTGACAATTATACGATGGGCATAAGTCCGACACAGCGGTATAAATGCATCGGTAATGGTTGGACTGTCGATGTGATTGTTCACATCTTCACAAATATATTTAAAAACGAAAGGACGAAAAAAAATGAAACTTGAAATCTATTCCCCCAGCGATGACGGCTTTGTAAAGTCCATTGAATGGAATCACGAAGCTATCAAAAAAGAGCTTGCCGAAAAGGTCAAGCACTATCAGACACTTGTTTATACGGATGCACAGATCAGAGATGCAAAAGCCGACAGGGCAAAGCTGAATAAGTTTGTGCAGGCTTTGGAAACAAAGCGAAAGGAAATCAAGAAGCAATGCCTTACACCTTACGAAGCTTTTGAAAAGCAAATGAAAGAGGTCATCGGCATTGTAAACGAGCCTATCCAGCTAATTGACAAGCAGATAAAGGGCTATGAAGAAGAAAAGAGAATTGAAAAGCGAGTTGCGATTGACAGCTTTTTCATCGGTGCAAATCCTTTTAGCTGGCTGAAAATTGAACAGATTTTCAATGAAAAGTGGTTGAATGCTACTGTCAGCCTTGAAACCGTGAAAAAGGAAATCGAATCAAGAATCGAGCAGATTGAAAAGGACTTTGCAACACTTGAACAAATGCCCGATTTCGCCTTTGAAGCGATAGAGGTATACAAGGACACGCTTGACATCAACAAGGCTATTTCTGAGGGGCACAGGCTGTCTGAAATAGCAAAGAGAAAAGCCGAATATATCAAGGAAACAAATACCGTTGAAACAGTACAGCCGGGAAAGGCAAGCACACCCGATGCGGCTCGTCAATGGATAGGTTTCAGGGCGTTTCTGAGCTATGAGGAAGCAAAGGCTTTGAAACAGTTCTTTGACAGCAACAATATCGAGTTTGAAGCAATTTGAAAGGGCGGTGAGTAAATGACAAATACTGAATTGGCAAAGGCTCTTGAATGCTGTTTTGTTGAGAAAGGAAATTGCAGGGATTGTCCGATGTGCAAGTACAAAGTACAGACTTGCGACTTGATGATTATTAAGTTAGCAATCAGCAGGCTGAGGGACACAGAGAAAGCAGATGGAAAAGCGGAATGAGTAATCCGTGTTATAAATGCGAGAAACGGCATCAGGCGTGCGCCGTTGATTGCCCTGAATGGGCTGAATACGAAAAGAAAAGGACTAACAAATACGAGAAAAAGAAGAAACAATGCGAAGCCGAATCGGCTGTAATCGGTCACATTGTGGAGCGTAAGGAACGCATTCGGAAATACTGGAACGGTAAAAAGTAATGAAAGGAAGTATGAAAATGTTATTTGTATCAATCACAACAAGAGAATATGACAAGCTTATTCGTGATTCTGAAAGGCTTAATACTATCAAGGACTACCTTGAAAACGAGGAATACCCGACAATATCAACAATCGAAACACTTGCAGGCATAAGCAAGGCAACAGCAGAAACAACAGAAAGCGAGGAATAAAAAATGGCTGTAAACAATTCTTTAATGACAAAAACAATGACAACAAAGAGAAGCATCGCATCTTATCTTAACAGCGAAAAGATATTATCAAGCATCGGACAGGCTATCGGCGAAATCAACAAACAGAGCTTTATAACAAGCGTTATATCAGCCGTAAGCACAAACGAAGCATTGAAAGAATGTACAAATCAGTCAATTCTTTCGGCGGCTCTGCTGGGCGAAACTCTGAAGCTTTCCCCTTCCCCACAGCTTGGGCATTATTACCTTGTGCCTTTCAACGATAAGAACAAGGGAAAAGTCGCACAGTTCCAGCTTGGATATAAGGGCTATATTCAGCTTGCTATTCGTTCGGGACAGTATAAGAAGCTTAACGTCATCGCTATAAAGAAGGGCGAGCTTGAATACTTCGATCCGCTTAACGAGGAAATCAAAATCAATCTTATGATTGACAAGTGGGACGAGCGTGAAGAGCTTGAAACAATCGGCTATTACGCAATGTTTGAGCTTGTAAACGGCTTCCGAAAGGCTATCTACTGGAGCAAGAAGCAGATGCTTTCCCATGCTGACAAATTCAGCCCTGCATTTTCTAAGGACGAAACAAAAATCAAAACACAGTACGGCGAGAAAACAAAGGTATCATTTGCCGACTTTGAAGCCGGAAACTATGACACAAAGGATGCGTGGATGTATTCGTCATTTTGGTACAAGAACTTTGACGGAATGGCATACAAGACTATGCTTCGCCAGCTCATAAGCAAATGGGGCATTATGTCGATTGAAATGCAGAAGGCATTTGAAAGCGATATGACATTCACGGATGATTCAGGCGATAGACATTTCGGCGAACAGGATGACGATATAATCGAAGCCGAAATCATTGCTGACGTTTCCGAATCTCCACAGTCTGAAAAGACGGAAAATTCAGAAAATGATGCAAGTGCCGCATTGTTCGGCGATAAGTAGAAAGGACGTGGACGGCATTGCTGAATAAAGTAATTTTGATGGGCAGAATTTCAAGGGAACTTGAAATCCGACAGACACAGGGCGGAACGGCTGTTTTATCGTTCTCAGTTGCCGTTGAGAGAATGCCAGCAAAGCAGGGCGGCGAAAAGCAGACAGATTTTATAAATTGCGTTGCGTTCGGGAAAAAGGCTGAATTTATCAGCAAGTTTTTCGGCAAGGGCAGAATGATAGCCATTGAAGGAAATCTAAAAACAGGCAGCTATGAAAAAGACGGTCATAAACACTTCACAACGGATGTATGGGTTGAAAGTGCATCATTCACAGGCGAAGCAAAACAGGCAACATCAAACGCAGATATCGGCGATTTGAGCGACTTTGAAGAAGCAATCGGCGATGAAGAATCGCCGTTCTGATCTGTGGTAAAAAAAGAGGTACAAAATGAAAAAGATAAAATGCGAACTTATAAACGATAATTTCCAAAATTACAAGCGTTACGGCATCCCGAAGGCTCAGCTTGTAATTGCTGATATCCCCTATAACATCGGTACAAATTTCTATGGAAGTAATCCGATGTGGTACAAGGGCGGCGATAACAAGAACGGCGAAAGCAAATTTGCAAAGAAAGCCGCTTTCAACTCGGATTTCAATTTCAACATTGCGGAATACTTTCACTTCTGCAATAGGCTTTTAAAGAAAGAGCCGAAAAAGAGCAACGGCAGAGGGAAATCAAGCGATGCGCCTTGTATGATTGTTTTCTGCGCCTTTCAACAACTTGAAATGGTTATCAAGTACGCTGAGAAACACGGATTCAAAAACTACATACATTTAACGTTTTGCAAGAATTATTCCGCCCAGGTCTTAAAGGCAAATATGCGAGTTGTCGGAGCTACTGAACACGCCCTTATTCTTTATCGTGACAAGCTTCCGAAATTCAGAAACAACGGAAAAATGATTTTTGATTGGATGGAGTGGAAACGTGACGGAAAGGACGTTCCGAAAATTCATCCGACACAAAAGCCGCAGGCGGTATTAAAACGCCTGATTGAAATATTCACCGATGAAGGCGATGTTGTCATCGATCCGTGTGCCGGAAGCGGAATCACTTTGAGGGCTTGCAGGGATTTGAAGCGTAATTCATACGGCTTTGAGATTTCAAAAGAATTCTATAACAGAGCCGTGAATGAAATGCTCAAAGAAGATGAACAAATCAGCTTGCTATAAAGGCGGTGAACTTGATGTACAAAGCACCTTACAAGAGTTACCGCAATAAATACGGTAACAAGAAAATCGAGATAAACGGCATCGTTTACGATAGCGCAAAAGAAGCCCGAAGGCATCAGGAATTGCTTCTGCTTGAAAGAGCAGGAGCAATCCAAAAGCTTGATAGGCAAGTAGAATTTGAGCTTATCCCGGCGCAATTCTCTGAGGTCAACGGCAAGCGCAAATGCATCGAGCGTAAATGCTCATATATAGCCGATTTTGTTTATTACGAAAACGGTGAAAAGGTTGTCGAAGATACAAAGGGCTTCAAGACAAAGGACTATAAGATCAAGAAAAAGATGCTTTTATATTTTCACGGAATAAGGATAAGGGAGACATAAAATTATGTCAAAATTGATTGTTTTAACAGGTCAACGATTTGGAAGGCTGACAGTTATTAAAAAAATGCCTGCAAAGCAGGGGTGCACAAATGCGGTGTGGCTTTGTAAATGCGATTGTGGCAATGATGTCGTTGTTCGTGGCATTTCGTTACGAAAAGGAGAAAGCCAAAGCTGTGGTTGCTTGCGTTCGGAATATTTCAAGAACAAGATGATTACACACGGAAAAAGCAATACACGAATTGCTCATATATGGTATCAGATGAAAGAACGTTGTTTTTGCACAACGAACATTGCATTTGAAAACTACGGTGGCAGGGGCATCAC
>JAZNCI010000031.1:0-12090 GCA_045587485.1 Clostridia bacterium | reverse complement strand
TACCTCTTGAAACTGTACCTACTTTTCTTTCCATATATATCTCTCCAATATAAAAAATACAAAAGTAAATTTCAACAGACCACGCAAACAAGCCCTAAAAAAGACCCTATTTGCCGAATATTAAAAATTACACACTATTATATAATAAACTGCCCTAAAAAGTCAATGAAAAACATTTTGCATATAAACAAAAAATAATAAAAAAATTGTAAAAATTTTTGTGCAAAATTTTTCTTGATTCAAATGCCTTTTTATATCAAATTCAATTGACATTTATATAGTATATAGGATATAATTAACTGAATATAACTAAAATGCAATTATTATGGGTTGTTACGTTTGTTAGGAGAAAAATATATGTATAAAAGCGTTAAAAGATTTTTTGATTTCATAATTGCTCTTATGGCTCTAATTGTGTTGTCACCAGTAATGTTAGTGATAGCAATAATTATAAAAATTACATCTCCCGGGCCTGTGATTTTTAAGCAGAAAAGAATAGGTCTTGACGGCAAGGTCTTTGAGATTTATAAATTCCGTTCAATGGTAGTGGGTGCTGAAAATCAAGGGAGTGGTGTGTATTCAGGAAAAGGTGATGCACGTGTTACGAGAATTGGCAAAATCATTCGTGCTACAAGTATTGACGAGTTGCCACAGTTTATTAATATTCTTAAAGGTGAAATGAGTTTTGTAGGTCCAAGACCTCCGCTTACATATCATCCTTGGGATTATTCAGAATATAGTGATTTTCAGCTCCGAATGTTTGAAGTTAGACCTGGTATTACAGGCTGGGCTCAGATAAACGGCAGAAAAGATGTTGAGTGGAATAAACGAATTGAACTTAATGTTTGGTATGTTGATAATATGTCACTCTGGCTAGACATTAAAATTATTTTTACAACTTTTCTTAAAGTACTTAAAAATGAGGATAACGAAAACACAAAAGAAACAGCAGTGAAAAAATAAAATATAGCGGAATATGTTTCTGAAAAGTAGGAATCGATAATGAATAATATAAAGTTGATGTACATAACAAATCGTCCTGAAGTTGCTGTAATTGCAGAAAAGAATGGTGTTGACAGAGTTTTTGTTGATATGGAATATATCGGTAAGGACTTGCGTCAAGGCGGAATGGATACAGTTCAATCTCATCACACTATTGAGGACATAATTGCATTGAGAAGAGTTGTTAAAAAAGCTGAACTTTTAGTTCGATGCAACCCTGTTCATGAAGCAACAGAACAGTATGATTCTACTCAAGAAGAGATTGATAAGATAGTTGCTTCTGGTGCAGACATAATAATGTTACCTTTTTTTAAAACTGTTCAAGAAGTGAGAACCTTTATTAATGCTGTTGGCGGAAGAACAAAAACGATGTTGCTTTTTGAAACTCCCGATTCATATAAAAATGCAGATGAGATACTTGAGATTGAGGGCATTGATGAAGTATATATAGGACTAAATGATATGAGTTTGGGTTTCGGTAAGAAATTTATGTTCGAACTTTTGGCTGATGGAACAGTTGAGGCTTTATGCGAAAAGTTTAGAAAAAAAGGATATCCTTTTGGCTTCGGTGGAATTGCTGTTCCTGGTGGGAACGTTCCATTACCAGCAGAACGAATAATTAAAGAGCATTATAGACTTGGTTCAAGTTGTGTTATTCTTTCAAGAAGTTTTTGCAATGCAGATAAAACTCCATATCAAGAACTTGACAATTGCTTTAGAGATGGTGTAAATAAACTGAGAGCAGAAGAAACAATTTGTAAAAATAATCCTGAATTAATAATGTTAAATCAAGTTGAGGTAACAGAAATAATAAAGGCAATTGTGGGGGCAAATTAGAATGATATTTTTTATTGCATTTCTTAGAACATTAGCTGCATGCTTGATAACGAATTCTCATTATTCAGGTGTTTATCCCACTGAGCTTATTGCTAATGGGGGACTTTTAGGCGATGTTATTTTCTTTGCTGTATCAGGATATTGTCTATACAATGTAAAAGTTGCTTTTCCCAAATGGTATAGTAAACGTGTGGTCAGGTGTTATTTACCGGTAATTGTGATAACGGTATTTTATTTAATAATTGGTTCATATGCACTCACTTCTGAACAAACACTGTTGTGGTGGTTTGTATATCCAACGTATTATCATTTTGTAGCTTCGATTATTGTTTTATACATTCCCTACTATTTTATAATGAAGATAGAGACGTTTAAGAATCGGCTTCCTGTTGTAATGGTAATTATTGCGGTAGTTTATTTGCTTGTTTATATTTTTATTTATGATAAATCATATTATCACATTGACACAGTACGTGAACCGATGATTCGTTTTTTATTTATGGAAAGTATGTTGCTTGGCGCTTGGTTCAGGCAAAATGACAAGCAATTCAGAAACAAACCTTCAGTAATAGCTGGAGTCGGAGCATTTTTGACAGTGGGTGTATATTTTGTTTGTAAACTTGCATTTTCAAAAAATTCATCTATTAGTAATTTGCAAATAATCAACCAGTTAGTGTTGTTTGTGTTTTTATGGATGATTATGCGAACTTTTGCAGGATTAGATTCTAAACTAGAAAAACTTCCTATCTTTATAAAAAAGATAATAGTTTTCATATCTGAAATAACACTCGAAATATATTTGGTTCAATACGTTATCATTGGCGCGTTGAAAAAAGTTGCTCCTTTCCCAATAAATTGGTTGGTATTGACAGGAACAATATTTGTTAGTGCAACGGTTTTGCATTATGTAGTTAAAGGAATTTTGTTATTGTGTGACAAGATTTATCAGACTTTTAAACTGAAAATCCAGAAAGGATAAGAAATGAAACTTCTAGTTACAGGTGCTTTTAATTGCACAAGCGATAAAGTAGAGTTTATAGAGCAGATGGGCCATACGGTTATATATATGCAAAACGAATCAGACCGTTTGCCTTGTGACCCGTCGGTGGTTGAAGGTGTTATTTGCAACGGGTTGTTTTTGCACCATTCTATTGAAGAATTTACTTCTCTTAGATATATACAACTTACAAGTGCGGGGCTTGATAGAGTTCCCTTGGAATATATTAAAGAGCATAAAATTGTAATTAATAATGCAAAAGATGTATATAGTATTCCAATGGCTGAATTTGCTATGTGTGGTGTTCTTCAAATACTTAAAAATAGCAAAGAATTTATGCAGAACCAAGAAAACTGTGTCTGGGAAAAACAACGAAATATAAGCGAATTATTTGGTAAAACAGTTTGCATTATCGGGTGTGGTTCAGTAGGTACAGAAGTAGCAAAACGATTTTTTGCGTTTGGTTGTAAAGTTATTGGGGTAGATTTGTTTCTTCAAAAAAAAGAACACTATCAAGAGATTTATTCAATAAACAATCTTGAAAATGTCTTGAAACAAGCAGATATAGTTGTTTTGACTTTGCCAATTAATGAGCAAACAAAGTATTTGATTAACAAACATACAATTAAGATGATGAAAAAAGAAGCAATATTAGTCAATCTTGCTCGTGGTATGATTGTAAATACAGAAGATTTGATAGATGCACTTAACAATCAGACTATTTTTGGTGCTGTTCTTGATGTTTTTGAGGAAGAGCCACTTTCACAGGAAAGTTGTTTGTGGCATATGAAAAATGTAATAGTGACACCACATAATTCATTTGTCGGCGATGGTAACAGTTTAAGATTGTGGAACATTATAAAGAACAATTTGGAGAGTTACTTATGAAAAGGATATGTATTATTACAACAATGTGGACGTCAATAAATAATTGGTTTCGTCCAATTTTTGAAGAATATAAAAAATTAGGAATAGACGTAACCATTGTTTGCAATATGTCGCAGGAATATGAAGCTGAATTAAATGAACAGTATCCGTATATACATACAAAAGCAATTCCTTTCCCAAGAGGAATAAGTGTTAAAGGTTCATTTGACAGTATAATGGCATTGAAAAAGTTTTTCAAAGAGCAAAAATTTGATTACGTGCAGTACCACACTCCAAATGCATCATTTTATGCATCGGTTGCAGCAAAAATGTCTAAAATTCCATTGAGAGTCTATGGTCAGTGGGGCATTAGATACGTAACTTTTTCAGGACTCAGAAGATTTATGTTTAAAACAATAGAAAAAATTACTTGTATGGCCTCGACTCATGTAAGAGCACAAAGTCCAAAAAACCGATTGTTCAATATCAGTGAAGGAGTTTGTAAAGAAGATAAAATCACCGTTATTGGGATTGGTGGCACTATTGGTGTTGATTTCAGTGAGTTTGACATTTCCAAGTATGAAGAATATCGTAGTGAAATTAGAAGCAGACATAGTTTGAACAGAGATGAGTTTGTTTTTGGTTATATTGGAAGAATTCATAGAGATAAGGGACTCAACGAACTTGTTGAGGCGTTTAAGAAGATAGATAATGCTAAACTTTTGTTGGTGGGTGATTTAGACAATAATTATCCCCCAAGACAAGAAAATCTAGATTTTATTGATACTAATGATTCTGTAATTGTTACGGGAAGAGTTTCTCATGATGATGTTCCCAAATATTTATGTGCAATGGACGTGCTTGTTCATCCTACATATAGAGAGGGATTTGGCCATATCTTACAAGAAGCTATGGTAATGGGAGTTCCTGTTATCACAACAGATGTTCCTGGACCATCTGAGGTTGTTGAAGACGATATTTCAGGAAAATTAATTCCGGTAATGAATAGCTTAGAGTTATCAAGAGAAATGAATTCTTTAATGAATGATAAGGAAAGACAAGAAAAGTATTCAAAGAACGGTAGAATAAGAGCAGAAAAATACTTTGAAAAATCCGTTATGGTCGGTCATATAATAGAGGATTACAAGGTAATGCTCAATTTGTAAACAGAGGTTATTAAATCCTGTAAAAGTTATAAGAAAATTCGAAAAAGACAAAGTGGGGGAAATCATTGAATTATAAGGATACAAAATTATATCATAATGAGTATAGCCAAATTATAGAGCAATTGTGTGCCAACGGAGTAAAAATAGAAGATGCTGAAATTGTGGCAGATTGTTTTGCTGTGGCAGATGTTTTTGGTGTAACAACCCATGGGATTTCTGTATTATCAGGACACATAGATAGAATTAAAAGAGGCGGATACAATTTACTTCCTAATATATCTGTTGTAAGAGAAACTGCTTCATTTGCGGTCATTGATGGTGATAATGCATTTGGACCGGTATCAGCAAAATATTGCTTGGATTATGGAATTGAAAAGTGTAAAGAAACAGGTGTGTTTACCGTATTCGGCAGAAATAACAATACTTTTGGACCAGCATTTTATTATTCATTAAAGGCGGCTGAAAAAGGATGTATTGCGGTTGTGACATCAAACAGTCCTGCTCAGATGGCTCCCTTTGGTGGCAAAGAAAAAATGTTGGGAACAAATCCTTTGGCAGCTGTTATTCCTGTTCCGGAAGATGAACCGATTATTATTGATTTTGCAACAAGTGTAGTAGCCAAATCAAGATTTAAGGAATATTCTCAAAAAGGTATTCCGTTGCCTGATGGCTGGGCTTTGGATGAAAATGGACAGCAGACAAACAGTCCAGAAGAAGGTATAAAAGGTCTTGTTTTGCCTATGGCGGGATTTAAGGGGTATGGTTTGTCAATGCTTATCGACATTTTTTCCGGTTTATTATCGGGCAGTGCATTTCTCAATCAAGTCGGTAGATTTTATTCTGATGAAAATAAAAGTATGAATGTCGGATTTTGTATTACTGTAATTAATCCAAGACAAGTATTGGGCGATGAATATGATACTTATATAAAACAGTATGTGTCAATTTTGAGAGACAGTGATAAAAATGATGGTGAACAAATAGTTTTACCTGGAGACGACAGAAATCAATATAAAAATTCATTGATAGGAAAATGAAAATGACTGACAATAAGAAAGTATTAGTTTTATCAATATCTGCATGGAGCAGTAGGGTAGGTTCAAATACTTGGCCTACATTGTTAAGTGGTATGAACCCGGATAATATTGCCTGTGTTTCTTTGAGAGAAGAAACACCGGATAGTTTAGCTTGTAACAATTATTTTGTTTTGTCTGAAAATAAAGTTTTGAAGAGTATCTTTAATCGTAAAATTAAAACAGGCAAAAAAATAGAATCATGTGTTTTTATCGAAGATGAAAATAAAGATTTGTCAGAGCATAACAAGCGTTATCAAAAAATGGGCAGAAAGAGAAGTCTTTTTGGATTGGTTGCGCGTGAAATGGTCTGGATGCTTGGCAAGTGGAAAACCGCTGGTTTATATAAGTTCATAACGGATTTTTCACCGGATATAATTTTGTACGCAATGGATGGATATATTCATTTCAACAGATTATGTAGATATGCTAAAAAAATCACTTCATCTAAATCAATTGGCTTTTTTTGGGATGATAACTTTACATATAAGCAGTCCGCTAAATTTGGGCTTAAAGTTTTTAGGTTTTTACAACGTAAGTCTCTTAAAAAGCTTGCGAAGCAGACGGATGCTTTTTGGGCAATAACCGATATGACTAAAAAAGAAGCTGATGAGTGTTTTGGCATTGATTGTACTGTGATTACAAAGCCTATACAGAGAGAAATGGGTGAAATTATTCATTTAATAGAAAAACCTATAAAATTGCTTTATACCGGTAATTTGCAGATTGGCAGAGAACATAGTCTTGTGCGTGTGGTAAATGCAATTAAAAAAATAGGTGCAGAAAAAGATTTTGTAGTTGACATATATACAAAAACTGTTTTAGATGAAAGTATAAAAAAACAATTGAATTGTGATTTTTGCTATCTTCACGACCCTGTTGCTCAAGATGAGGTATTGGCTTTGCAGAAAAAAGCAGATGTTTTGTTATTTTTAGAAGCAATTGATGGTGAGAATGCACACACAGCAAGGCTTTCTTTTTCAACAAAGATTACTGACTATCTTTCAAGTGGTAAATGTATTTTTGCGATAGGGTGTGCCGATACTGCACCTATGCAGTATTTCATTGAAAATGATGCTGCAATTACGGCGATAAATGATGAGCAAATTGAAAACGGTTTGCGTGAAATAATAAAAGATACAGAAATTTTGACATTATATGCTGAAAAAGCGAGAGAAATTGGTATAAAAAACCACAGTAAAGATGTAATTTTAAAAGCAGTTGAAAAATCTATTTGTGACACACTTGAGGTTTAATGAGTGTTGAGAATATATAATGATTAAATTTGAGCAATAAAAAAGTATGTAATAAAGGCACTCGAATAAAAAAGGGAATAATCTATGAAAATTTTACAAATAAATGCAGTTTATGGATATCTCAGTACCGGAATAATTGTGAAAGATATTGGGCGTATTATCGCTGACCACGGTCACGAAGCCTTTTTTGCTTATCAATCTACCAACGAAACTGTTAGAAACGGATATTGCATAGGCAATTCGTTTGATTGGAAGATGCACGCATTACTGTCACGTTTATCAGGCAAACAGTCATATCATTCAAAAATTGCAACATATAAGTTTTTAAAATATATAGATGAAATCAAACCCGATATTGTACATCTTCACAATTTGCACAGTAATTACATACATCTTAATATTCTGTTGGATTATCTTGCAAAAAAAGATATTGCAACGGTAATAACAATGCACGATTGCTGGTATTTTACTGGAAAATGTTTTCATTATATTGATTACGGATGCAACGGTTTTATGAATGGTTGTGGGAATTGTCCAAAAAGAAAAATATCTCCGCCAAGTTGGTTTTTTGATTTTTCAAAGTCTATGTTTAAAGACCGTAAGAAATATCTTTTGGCAATACCTAGGCTTAAAATAGTCGGCTGCAGTGATTGGATATGTAATGAGGCCAAAAAAGGCTTTTTACACGATACTGATATTGTTGCTATATGGAATGGTGTAGATATAGACACATTTAAGCCGTATGACAAAAATCAAATGAAAAAGAAGTATGAATGTGCGGACAAATATGTTGTAATGGGTATGGCGAATAAGTGGTTTCTTCCGCAAAATAAAGAACTTCTTGATAAAACAGTTGAGCAAATAGGTGAGAATGATTTATTGATGATTGTCGGATGTAATGAAGTTCAACTTAAAAATGCAGAAAAATATGGCAATAAGGTAAAGGCTGTAGGTTTTATTAAAGGCAGAAAAGAATTGGCTGAGTATTATTCTATGGCAGACGTTTTTGTAAATCCCACGCACGCGGATACTCTGCCTACAGTTAATATGGAAAGCATTTGTTGCGGAACACCAGTTGTGACTTATGCAGTGTGCGGAAGTGGTGAATTAGTTTTAGAAGGTTGCGGAACAGTTGTTCCTGAAAATGATGTTGAAGGGATGATTAACGCCTTTAAAAACATCACACCAACAGATTGTTCGTCGATAGGGGCTCAAGCCTTTGACCGACAGGTTTCGTATAAAAAGTATTTGAATGTATATGAAGAATTATTGAGAAAGGATGTGTAAAGCGGTATGATTCCATATGTTTTGGTAGTGTTAGTCCCCCTGATTTTTGACATGTTTTATGTTGAAAAAGTAGCACTTACCCCGGAAGAAGACAAATACAATAACAGACGGCGCTTCAAATTGTTACTGCTTGCATCCTTGCCAATGTTTGTTCTTATTGCGTTCAGAGCTCCAAGTATTGGTGCTGATACAGGTGTCTATAATTTGAAGTTTTTAGAAATGACTAACAACTCTTGGGAAGAAATAAACGACAATACCCGTATGGAGCAAGGTTATCTTATTTTTTCAAAACTGATAACATATATAACTCAGGATGTATTGGTGTTTCAAATTATATATACTGCTATTTATTGGATAGTTATTTCAGATTTTGCAAATCAACTTGAAAAAGGTAATTTCTTTTTCCTGTTCATTTATGCAACGATTGGTCTTTATTTCTTTATGTTCACAGGTGTAAGACAGTGTCTTGCTATGTGTATTTGCTTACTTTCATACAGATTTATTAAAAAGAGAAAATTAATACCTTTTGCAATTCTGATATTTCTTGCGTTTAGTTTTCATAAGAGCGCCGTATTATTTTCTGCGGCTTATATTCTTTATGCTGTACGTTTTAATATTTTGACCGTTTTTGGTTATATTGTGGCAATGGTTATTGCTTATTTCAATATTGGCTCCATTCAGAATTGGTTTAATAACCAACTTGATTATAATTATGAACTTGAGTTTACCGGTAATGGTTATCTTATTATTTTAGTTATGTTTTGTGTGACGGCCTTTTCCGTTTTTTCAGTTTTGAATCAACAATATCGAACAAGAGATGTTGATGGACTATTAAATATAGGTATTGTAACCATGATTTTTTGGTTTTTACGGTTTGCAACCCGCACAGCTGAAAGACCAAGTTTTTATTTTATGTTCTTTCTGGCAGCTGTTTTTACGGATTCAATTGAGCAAACACGAACTCAACGTGAACATAATGTTATCAAAGTTGTAGTGGTGTTGTTATTTATGCTTTGTTTTGTATATAGAGTAACTCATGCTGGTTCACTAACGCCATATAGGTTTTATTGATAAATGAGATGTGAAAAGAGGAATGACAATGGATTCAAAAGTCAGCGTTATTGTACCGATTTATAATACTGAAAAGTATCTCAAAAGATGCGTGGATTCAATTCTTGCACAATCGCATGAAAATCTTGAAGTTATTCTTATTGATGACGGCTCAAAAGATAACTCACCTGCAATCTGCGATGACTATGCAAAAAAAGATAATAGAATAGTTGTTGTTCATAAGCAAAATGGTGGTTTAAGTTCTGCGAGAAATGCAGGTCTTAATGTGGCGACAGGTGATTATATTGGCTTTGTTGACAGTGATGACTTCATTTCACCAAATATGTATAAAAAACTTATAGAAAATATAGATAAGTCAGGTAAAACATTGTCAAATGTTATGTATGTTCGGTCTTTTGATTCCGGAAAAGTTATTCCGTCTAAAGTTCCTCATACCACAGACGAAGAAATTTATTCAGAACAGTTTGCAAAGGAACTTATGTTACACACGGGAGATGTCAGCGTATGCACAAAACTTTTCCCAAAAGAGATATTTAACAATGTTCGTTTTTGCGAGGACAAACTTAATGAAGATTTGCTTTTTATTTTAAAAATTCTCAACAAAATAGAAAAAATTAATTTTGTAGGTGAAATAGGATATTATTATTTTTTACGAAGTGGAAGTATAAGCAGTGGCTATGGCAAAGCTGTAGAAGATATGGTGGGAAACTCAGTTGTAGCGATGGAAACAGTTGTAAAAAACTTTCCTCAATTAAAAATGGAAGCAGTTCGTTTTGCTTTATATCAACATATGGCATATTTGTTGCTTTTGCCACTTGATTTAGCAGATAAAGAAAATGCACTCTATGTTAATGCAATAAAATTTATTCGAAAGCATTATTTTAAAAATATCTTTAACAAATACTTAACATTTAAGAATAAAGTTATACTATTTGCTTTCTCAATGGCCCCCAAACTTACAAAACGACTTTTAAGTATAATTAAGAAATAATAATTGCTTTTGGAGTTAATTTATGAAATTAGCATTTTTTTCAAATTATTTAAATCACCATCAGTTGCCTCTGTGTATGGGCTTTTACAACAATCCAAATATTGAATTTGTATTTGTTGCATGTGAGCAAATTCCTGATTATCGTAAAGATATGGGTTATGAAGATATGAATCACTATCCGTTCGTAGTTCGTGCTTATGAAAATGATGCTGAGGCTATGAACATTGCCGAAACCTATGACGTAGTAATTTTCGGTGGTGCGCCTGTAAGATATCTAAAAGAAAGAATGAAAAACAATAAGTTAACTTTCCGTTTTTCAGAACGTTTATTCAAACTGGGTACTTGGAGAAGATTTATACCAACAACACGCAAGAAAATTTACGATGGTTATATAAAATACAAAAACAAAAATCTATATGTTCTCGGTGCAAGTGCATATACTGCACACGATTTGGTAATCTGCGGATTTAAAAAGGATAAATGTTTCCGTTGGGGTTATTTTCCTAAGGTTATTGACCAAGATGTTAATAATCTTTTTGAGCTTAAGGCAGAAAATGAAGTGACAAAAATACTTTATGCAGGTCGTCTAATTCCTTTAAAGCATGTTATAGATACGGTAAAATCTGTACACAACCTTGTTTTGCAGGGGAAAAAAGTTGAATTTACAATTATAGGTGATGGTGAGTCAAAACAAATAATTCAAGAATATATTGAACAGAATAACTTAACAAAACAAATAAAAATACTGCCGTATATGTCACCAGATGCGGTTCGTGAATATATGGACCGTGCTGATATTTATGTTTTTGGAAGTAATTTTTATGAAGGCTGGGGCGCAGTTGTCAACGAGGCAATGAATAGTGCTTGTTCTGTTGTGGTAAGTCATTCAGTTGGCTCGTCAGCATTTATTATTAGCAATAGAGTTAATGGTTGTATTTATGAATTTGCTAATATTGAACAGCTGACGGGAATTCTTACAGAGCTTGTGGAAGACAAAGAACTAAGAAGAAAACTTGGAGAAAATGCATACAACACAGTAAGAACAATGTGGTCAGCAGAAAATGCAGTAAATCGTTTTTGTATTCTATGCGATACAATTATTCAAAATAAAGATTATAGAACTCTATTTGAAAATGGACCTTGCTCCTTGTCGCCGATTTACAAAAACAATTGGATGAAAGAATGATTTTTCATAAGAAGGTGTTAATATGAAAATTCTGTTAGTTGTAGCAGACTTAATTGTCGGTGGAATAACAACGTCTGCATTTAACTTTGCAAATGAAATGGTAAAAAGAGGTCATGAAGTAACTTTTTTAGATTTATCGGGGACTGTCAAAGAAAAAGATTTACCAAATTCTCAAATCAAAATTGCAAAAATAGAGGGTAGAGCAAAGTATTGGAATATAACAGCAAAAAGAACAAATGACTTATCACCGATTTCACATAAGGTATTGGGCTTGATTAAAAAAATTACCGTTCGTATGGGCATATGGTGTAAATTAATTTTCACAAAGTTTTGTCCGCAAGAAGAATTTGATGTTGC